>JANQLH010000374.1 GCA_028280735.1 SAR324 cluster bacterium
TCAAGTCACCCCTCAAGTTGAAATACTCAACAATCTTATACGCTTTCAGATTCTGATCGGCTTCGGAAAATAAGGTTTGAACTGTTTCTCCACCGTATATATTTTTATTGTCAAGAATAGTTTTTTCTTCAGCGAAGGCAATCCACCAAAGACTATTCAAAATGACAATCAGCATGGAAAGGACTGATAGTTTGTTCATAAGATCCCTTAATTACTTCAAACACAAATAATAAACGAGACCCTTCCCAATACGGAAGGCTGATTTCAATAAACAAAAATCAAGCTAAACTATATCAGCTACCTTTCCTGAAATTCAATCTCTAATAATTTTAGGGCACCGGTATTTCCGAAAGCAGATTCTGAACAATGTCGTCCGATGTTTTTTCTTCGGCCTCGGCCTCGTAGGAGATCATGATACGGTGCCTTAATACATCCGGAGCGACAATTTTAATATCCTGGGGAGATACAAATCCTTTGCCTTGTAGGAATGCATAGGCTTTGGCTGCAATCGCGAGGGTAATTGTAGCCCTGGGAGAAGCACCAATTTCAATGAGCTGATCCAGCGCTGACAGACCGTATTCAGATGGATGCCTGGAAGCATCGACAAGATCAACAATGTAATCCTTGATCTTATCATCTATATAGACGTCCTTCATCATTTCCCTCATTTTCAGGATTTCCTCAGGTGACAGGATCTGTTTTAAATCAGCCTTTTGATCGAAAGAAGTAACCCTGTTAATGATTTGCCGCTCATCATCCTTACTTGGATACGAGATTTTCAATTTCATCATAAAACGATCCACCTGGGCCTCAGGTAAAGGATATGTCCCCTCTTGTTCAATCGGATTCTGTGTGGCCAGCACCAGAAAAGGTTTGTCCAAGGGATAGGTCGTTCCTGCCAGCGATACTTGTTTTTCCTGCATAACCTCCAGCAATGCGCTTTGTACCTTGGCCGGAGCCCTGTTTATCTCGTCCGCTAAGATAATATTGGCAAAGATGGGACCTTTTTTGGGCGTGAAAGTCCCCTCCTTGGGATTAAAAACGTTGGTACCGATTAAATCGGCCGGCAGCATGTCCGGCGTAAACTGAATCCTTCTGAAATTTGCTTTCATTGTGCTTGCCAGCGAATTAACAGCCAATGTTTTTGCCAGACCAGGCAAACCTTCCAACAGAATATGGCCTCCGGTCAAAAGCCCGATAACCAGCCTTTCAATCATATATTCCTGCCCAATAACCGCTTTAGCAATTTCGCTTCGAAGCTCGCTTATTTTTGCACTCTCAACGCCGATTTTTTCTTCCAGTTCTTTTATATGCTCGTACATAAATATGATTCCAAATCAACAAATGTAAAGATTTAGGATTGTGACAAACAAGATTAGATGTTTGTAGCAACGTTCTAAAATTCTTTGAAAATGGTAACGATCCCTGCCCCTTCTTTCAAGCAGATTTATAATCAACTAAGCCCCGGAGGACATCCGGCAGCCTGATGGCAATACACTCTTGCTTAACACAGGTACAGATGCAACACTACATTGAAACCAGACTGTCTATGCCTCTTGTGAACAGGTTCCCCCTCAAATTGATCAATCAGACGAGCGCATGAAAATCACGAAAAAAGGACTGGAGGCTGATATTGCAAAGCTTTCAAAACTATTTACCAATGGAATGATCACATCAAAACAATTAATTGACAAAGCAGGAGCCTATTTTGAAGGAGAGACGACCCTGGGAGAGCTGATCGATAAGTCCAAACCGCTGATAAAAAAGCAAAAGCTGGAAATCGAAATCCTTGCTTTAAAAGCACAATTGGAAATCGTAAATCGAATGATCGAAGTGAAAAAAAAGAAGGAGGATGGAGAGAGCGAGAAAACCCTAGAAACAAAAAAGGCGGCTAATGATGATTAGCCGCCTTTTTAACAGTCGAACTTCATTTACTCTACAGCTTAGCCTTGGCCGCTTCAGCCATACTTTTAAAACCGTCAAAATCAAAAACCGCCAGATCGGCCAGTGATTTTCTATCCATTTCGATACCGGCAAGCTTAAGACCATGAATCATTTTGCTGTAGGTTATTCCGCAAATTCTTGCAGCAGCATTGATTCTGATAATCCAGAGAGATCTAAATTCTCTTTTCTTGTTTTTTCTGTCCCTGTAAGCATAACATCGCGCTCTGTCAACTGCTTCCTTAACAGTCCGCAACAGCCTGCTCCTACCGCCTCTGTATCCTTTGGCTGCCTTGAAGTATGATTTTTTCTTCTTTCTGGAGTGTACAGCCCTTTTAACTCTTGCCATGATTAATTCTCTGGTAATCTATGTTTGGTATTGTCGTTCTTCAATCTCTGCAGATCAATTAAATGGCTTAATTGCCGTATGGCATCATACGTTTTACAGAGGGTACGTCTGCTTTATCTATCAGACCGCTGGAACGCAGGTTACGTTTCATTTTCTGATCCTTTTTGGTCAGAATGTGACTCAGCTTGGCTTTTTTCCGTTTGATTTTTCCGGAACCTGTAAACTTAAACCTTTTTTTTGCTGAGCTTTTAGTTTTTAATTTATATCCAGCCATTATTGTTTCTCTTTTTTCGGTGCCAGCACCATAAATGTCGTACGCCCTTCAGCGCGAGGTTTTGTTTCAACTTCTCCAACCTCATCCGCCGCCGTGGCAAAACGTTCTAATAGTTCAATTCCTAACTGGGTGAAAGCCATTTCTCGTCCACGATACTGTAAGGTGACCTTCACTTTGTTCCCATCTTTCAAAAAACCAATCGCATGTTTTAATTTAAAATTAAAATCATGCTCTTCGGTTTTTGGCCGAAGCTTGATCTCTTTAATACGAATTACTGCCTGCTTCTTTTTAGCGTCGTGCTGCTTTTTGCTTTGCTGATACTTGAACTTACCGTAGTCCATGATTCTGCAAACAGGAGGGTCCGATTTTCCGCTAACTTCAACCAAATCCAATCCTTTATCATCAGCAGCTTCCAGGGCTTCCTCGATATCCAAGATACCAAGTTGGCCACCGTCTTCATCAATCACCCTGACTGATCGCGCGCGGATTGCCTCGTTAACACGGGTTTTCTCCTCTTTCACAAACTTTCTTCGTCTTTGCTGGGCTATGTTTTTCCCCCTTTTTGATGGTGGATGAACTATTGACTTGTATAGGCGCGGACGGGATTGAACCGTCGACCACTACCGTGTCGAGGTAGTGCTCTCCCACTGAGCTACGCGCCTATGGATACCGATTTGCGCGGTATTGGTGGAGGATACCGGAGTCGAACCGGTGACCTCCTGCTTGCAAGGCAGGCGCTCTAGCCAACTGAGCTAATCCCCCCAACCTATAAGCCGTGATTTCAGTAGATAGTATTGCTAGTAACGGGTTGGTGGGCCAGGGTGGACTCGAACCACCGACCCCATCCTTATCAGGGATGTACTCTAACCTGCTGAGCTACTGGCCCAATTTGTTACTAAACTTTAATTTTTATCTAATACGATTTTTTTTGTCAATCGCTTTTTTCCGCATTTTTGTTTTGAGCGTTCCTACAAATTAGCGAAACATTAACAAATTTAGAAGATGAACCCAAACTCCGTCAAATACTTTTTGGGTTGATGAAATTGGAAATCAACTGCTAGCCTTTAAAAATTGCAACTTCACAACCTCAGGGTTTTGCGGGGATTTGGTGAATCATTGCTATAAGCCTTTCTAGGCGAGGAAAGAAAAGGATAGGGAGTGATAAATCTTAACCGGTTTTGCATTAAAGCGGGGGAAAATGCCAATTGTTGGACCGGTTACAAGCACATGGAGAAATTGTGTCACATCTACCTGTAATTGTAGGATTCGGAGGAATAAACTCAGCCGGCCGCAGCTCTTTTCATCACGGTTATAAGCGAATGATCATCGATAAACTGAGTGATACTGAAAGGCATAAAACCCTGTCAGGACTGGCCGCGTTAATGGGGTTGGTTAAGAAAGACAGCGGAAGGCTGGTTGATGACAAAGGACAAGCGATCGGTTCGGACCAGATCGAAGCGCGATTCGGAAACACAATTCTGCGCAACACACTGCTTCGCAAGATAAATCCTCAGCTCTTTGATGTAGAGAACGTTCAGCTTAATACTAAAGTAACTGCATCCGGTATTGACGGGGAGTCTATCAGATTCACCCTGGCAAAGCGCGATCTGCCGAAGCAGATTCCCGAAAACTGGTATGTTACTGCCTCAACAAGCGACGATCAGACAGTTGATGTCAGGATTGAGGGTGATCTTGAATTTTATACCAAGAATTCCAAAGAGATGCAGGTCAAAACAGCCGGACAACTTCCCACCGGTTTTGATCCGGGCAGTTTTTACAATTCCATCAATCATCCCCGTGGCCTGCAAATGTCCATCTTTAGTGCATGGGATACATTAAACTCAATGGGAATCGACTGGGAAACAGTCAGGCAGGCAGTGGCTCCCGACCAAATTGGAGTATATGCAGGCAGTGGTCACGGGCAGATGGATGAAAATGCCGGAGGTGGTTTAATGAAAGCATTGGTGACCGGTAAAAGGACCTCCTCACGCTATCTTTCACTCAGCCTGGTGGATATGCCGTCTAATTTTATCAACGCCTATGTGATTGGAAACGCCGGACACACGGGAACTCAAATTGCTGCTTGCGCGACCTTTCTCTATAATTTGGAGCTTGGGATAAGAGAAATTCAGGCAGGCAGACGCAGGGTTGTTATTGTGGGAAACGCTGAAGCCCCTATTTTACCGGAAATTCTAGACGGTTACAAAGCCATGGGAGCCCTGGCTGATGATTCCAGGCTCTTGAATTTCTCCAACAGTGATCAGGTAACCCATGAAGATAGAGCCAAGTCCTGCCGACCTTTTGGTGAAAACATGGGTTTTACGCTTTCCGAGTCCTCCCAATTTGTGGTCCTTTTTGATGATGATCTGGCCATGGAATTAGGTGCCCAAGTTCACGGCTCTGTGGCGGATGTTTTTATCAAAGCGGACGGATTTAAAAAATCGATCTCCTCCCCCGGGATTGGGAATTTTGTGACATTGGCCAAAGCCGCGGGTAGATTGAGGGCGATTCTGGGTGACAAATCATTGCAGGAGGGCAGTTTTGTTTTAGCGCACGGCTCCGGTACACCTCTGAATAGAACAACGGAATCCCAGGGATTAAATGAAGTGGCTAAAGCTTTTGGTATTGCTGATTGGCCAATTGCCGCCGTTAAATGCTACCTGGGTCATCCTCTCACTCCCGCTTCAGGCGACCAGTTGATGGCCGCTTTAGGCACCTGGAAATACGGATGGATTCCCGGAATATTTACTTTGGACAGTATTCCCGACGATGTGCAGCGCAGTAATCTGTCTTTAAACCAGGATCATCTGGAAATCGACCCGGCAAAACTGGACGGTGCCCTGATCAACTCCAAGGGTTTTGGGGGCAACAACGCGACCGGCTTGGCTTTATCGCCTCATATCACCCTTGAAATGATGCGCAAGAAGCATGGAAAAAAGGCGTTTACCGCCTACCAGGGTAAAAATGAGTTGGTAGTTGAGAAAGCTGAAAAGTACGATATAGCTGCGATCGAAGGTGAGTATAATATTGCTTATAAAGACAACGAGAGAATCTTGAAAGAGGAAGATCTGACGTTGACCGACAAAGAGCTGAGAATTTCCGGATATGACAAACCGGTTAACCTGGATCTGGAAAACCTTTTCCCCGAAATGACCTCGTAAATGCAGGACGGCAACATTGAACGGAATTATAAATATCTTTAAGCCGGAAGGAATAACATCCAACGGGGTGATAAAAGAAATAAAAAAACTGACCGGTGAAAAAAAGATCGGTCATATCGGCACCCTGGACCCGTTGGCAAAGGGTGTGCTTCCTTTATTCCTCGGCAAATACACCAAGCTTATCCCTTATTGCAACCTGGATGACAAAGTATATGAAGCAGTGGCTCATTTGGGAGCAACTTCCACCACTTTGGACAGGGAAGGCGAAATCAAACAGGTCCCAATACCTGCTGATTGCAATAAGGAAGTCATCAATGATTGCCTGCAATCTTTTTTGGGAACATCGGATCAGATTCCCCCGATGTATTCGGCTATCAAAGTGGATGGGAAAAAATTGTATGAGTATGCCAGGGAAGGTAAGAACATCGAACGCAAGTCTCGGAGTATTATTATCTATACCATAAAACTGGTCGAGTTCAGATATCCTGAGATTAAATTCGAAGTAAAATGTTCCAAGGGAACATATATCAGGACCCTGGTTGATGACATTGCCAAAAAGCTTGGTACACGTGCGTATTTAAAGGATTTGATTCGAACAGCCAGTGGTACTTTTTTTGTAACAAACAACGCGTTGGCTCTTGACAGAGCAAAAAAAATGGATAAAAGCGATTTACAAAGAAAGTTCATTGATCCAAAATATATTTTATCTGATTGGCACGATGTTGAGATAAACTCAAACCTCTTGCTCAAACACATCAGTCAAGGTAGAACCATTCCTGTTCCTCTTGACACTGAGCGTTCTCTCAGTCCGAAAGAACGAATTTCCAAAGCAATTGCCACAACTCAGAGCGGAGAGCTAGTTGCCACCGGAACTCTTGAATTCAGCCAGGATGCCGGTTGCAGATTTAGCCCTGAGAAGGTGTTTATATAATCAAATGCTGGATAGGAGAAAGACATGTTAACAGTAGAAGACAAGAAAGCAATCGTTAAACAGTACGGCAAAGATGAAAATGATACCGGCTCAACAAAAGTACAAGTAGCCTTGTTGACTTCCCGAATCAAGCTTCTGACGGAACATTTCAAAACTCACAAACATGATCATCACTCAAGAAGAGGCTTGATGAAACTTGTGGGAAGCAGGCGAAGATTGTTGGGTTACCTGAAACGAAAAGACATCAGCCAGTATCGTGAACTGATCAAGGATCTTGGAATCAGAAAGTAATACTTTGTCGTCGCGTTCCGTGAAACATCCGTTCTCGGGCGCGAAACCAATAGAGATCTTTTCATGCAGAACTTTCAAAACCCTGCTCCACTCCTTCAATTTCCGACAATACTGCAGCAGATTAACCACCAACTCTCTCAACGTTTGGGAAACTATCTCTCAAAAACCGCATTCAATCATTACTCCACCTTATTATGCACCCGAGAACAGGCAGTATTGCGTGAAGCAGGTGATTTGTGCGAATCCTGTACATTAAATAACAACACTTTAGACTTATGAAAAAAACAGAAATAGATTATTTAGGCAAAAAACTGGTTCTGGAAACTGACCATATTGCCAAACAAGCCAACGGATCCGTGATGGTTACCTACGGGGATACCGTTGTATTGGTCGCAGCGACAACAGAATCCCGTGATACTGAGATGGACTTCTTCCCGCTCACCTGTGTTTACCAGGTAAGGACATACTCCCAGGGAAGAATTGCAGGAGGATTTGTCAAACGAGAGCGCATGCCGTCTGAACATGAAGTCCTGGCATCCAGAATCATTGACAGACCACTCAGACCACTTTTCGCAGAAGGTTTCTCACGCGAGACACAGGTCATTGCAACTGTGTTGAGTTACGATAATACGTCCAATCCCATTGTTGCGTCACTGCTGGGAGCATCCGCTGCCCTTTTTATCTCGGATATTCCCTATGCTTCACCGGTAGCAGGGATCAATGTTGGAAGAATCAACGGGGAGTTTGTTGTTAATCCGTCTCCGGCAGATTTGGAAGAAAGTGACCTCGATCTGTTCGTCGTTGCCAAACAGGATGCCATTGTGATGGTAGAAGGCGAAAGCAAGAATGTCAGTGAAAAGGAGATTGTTGAAGCATTGGATTTTGCTTTTGAGTCTGTCCAACCCCTGCTTGAACTGCAAGCAAAACTGCAGAAAGAAGTGGGCAAGGAAAAACTGACTTTTACTCCACCTCAAGATCTGTCAGATCTCAAAAAGACGGTTAGCAAAAAAGCAAAAAAGAAACTTGAAAAAGCTATCGATATTGACGATAAACTGGAACGACAAAAGGTCATTCAGGGAGTCACAGCGGAGCTATGTGAGGATTTGCTGACGGATGACGCGGAAGATACCGAAGGCGATATCAAAACCGTTGTTCATGAACTGGAAAAAGAGATCATACGTAAGAATATTCTCGATAAAAAGAAAAGAATCGGCGGTCGTTCCTTTACCGAAGTACGCCCCATTACCTGTGAAACCGGCATCTTACCCAAAGCTCACGGATCAGCATTGTTTACCCGGGGAGAGACCCAGGCTTTAATCGTCACTACACTGGGTACAAAGGATGATGAACAGATGGTGGACGATCCTTCCGGTCTTTATTATAAACACTTTTACCTTCACTATAATTTTCCCGCATACTCGGTTGGTGAAGTTCGAAGAATGGGACCTCCGGGTAGACGGGAAATCGGGCATGGCAATCTCGCTGAAAGAAGTCTGACCAGCGTAATGCCGTCAAGAGATTCGTTCCCCTATACCATTCGAGTCGTCTCGGAAATCACTGAATCCAACGGTTCATCATCCATGGCCAGTGTTTGCGGAGCTTCTTTGTCAATGATGGACGCCGGTGTACCAATTTCCGACCCTGTAGCCGGAGTCGCCATGGGCTTGGTTCAGGAAGGCAAAAAGACAGCCATTCTAACTGATATTCTAGGCGATGAAGACCATGTAGGAGATATGGACTTCAAAGTAGTAGGAACCTCGGAAGGTATCACTGCCTTGCAGATGGACATCAAGATCGACGGTCTTTCCACGAAATTGATGGAAGAGGCTTTAATGCAGGCCAGAGAAGGCAGATTGCATATCCTCGATGAGATGAACAAAGCCATTGAAAATGCTCGTGACACCGTGGCAGCCAATGCGCCTCGCTTTATCCAGTACAAAATCTCTCCAAGCAAGATCAGGGACATCATCGGACCGGGCGGAAAAGTGATCAAGGGAATTCAGGCTGAAACCGGTGCCAAACTGGAAGTGGATGATTCAGGTGTAATCAACATCTCTTCTGCCGATCAAAAAAGTGCTGAAAAAGCCCTGGCTTTGATAAGAGAAATCACCCAGGAAGTTGAGATCGGAACCGTTTATGACGGAACGGTTGTTAAACTCATGGAATTCGGAGCCTTTGTCGAGGTATTACCGAATACCCAAGGTCTGGTCCATATCTCTGAGATTTCCCAGGAGCGAGTCAAGAAGGTTGAAGACGTTCTCTCCGAAGGCCAGGTAGTGCAAGTCAAAGCCATCGGTTTTGATAAAAGAGGAAAGCTGAAACTCTCCATGAAGGCCGTATAGCAAGTCATATCAACCGATCAGGAATATTGCCGGTTGAAAAACCGGACACTCCAATATATACTGGTCGTATACGTGCCCCTATAGTTTAGCCGGATAAAACAGTGGATTCCTAATCCTCAGCTCTAGGTTCGAGTCCTGGTGGGGGCACCATTTCTTTATTTAAAGATTCTAACGAAGTCTTCTTTTTTCGCGCCAAGCGTTACCAAAGAACGAATCATTAAATCCAGGGTCACAGAGGGGTCTCCCTTCTCCAGCTTAGAAATCCTCGACTGACTTGTATTCAAGAGTTTTGCCGCTTCCTGTTGAGTGAGTTTCTTTTCCTTTCTCATATTCTGAAAGGCCTCGAAGAGCGCAACCCTGACTTCAACTAGTGCGCTTTCAGCATCGGTGAGCCCCAGAAATTCTTGTACAGTTCCTGATTTCCAACCAGCATTTTTCAGTTTTTGTAGCTTATCTTTTTTCATGGTCTCCTCTCAAGTAATCTCTTTATAGCGTTTGAGACGTTTGATGCACACCTTCTTTACCTTTTCCGGTGTTTTTTGAGTTTTTTTCACAAAGACCTCAAGAATAATAACGCAATCAGTATCGATGTGAATAATAATTCGCCAAGTCTTATCAGAGTCCCTGACATGCAAATCAAAACAGTTTTTGCCAATCTCAGGCATTGGGTCGAAAGGTGGATTACTCAGTTGAAGTCCTTTCTGCGCAATCCTGAGATAGAATCCTGCTTCCTTTCGCGCTTTCTCACCAAATGGTGGCGTTTTAATTTCTCCACTGAGCCAGATTAACGCTTTGTCTTTTACCATATCAATTAGGAAGTGTATCTTGAGATTTCATACAGTATTTGAATTAAATATATGTCAAATCTGACATATTGTCAATGGATTCATATTTGCTGTGTAATCAATTATTTGGCTTGAAATGAAATTGAAGGTTTAACTTTCAGGCAGTGGAATTGAACTTCAGACTGAGAAAATCGATTCTTATTGGCAAGTTAAATCAATGTATTATAAGATTGTTTTTTAAACGAAGGTTTTCGTCAATCCCCATTAAATTCACAATTCTTATCCGAGTTGTTCACAAAGAATCAATCATAACAAGATGTTTAGACAGGTAGGTTGTGGGATTCCTAATCCTCAGCTCTAGGTTCGAGTCCTGGTGGGGACACCATTCATTTCAGATACTTATGCTGACTATCGCCTAATAGTATTCTCTCATTTCAATTACCTACAGCAAATCCACTCCTGTCTCTTTCAGGATTTGGACTCCCACGTGATTCTTCTCAAAGTCCCATTTTCAGTTGCTCTGCGCCCAATAGCACATGATTTACACATGGAATTGAAGAAAAATTAGTCAGATTTGTTCAGTTCAGAGACTTTCTTGGATCTCAAATATAAGCCCGAAGATATCAACCTGGTTTCTAAACCTGGAGCTGATGACTTTGTCTATGTCCTTGCCAATCTTCAGATGTTGGGGGATGAAGGCATTTCAATTCTGGAATTTGAGAAATCAAAATCGGAACCGAAAACAGAATCGAAGAAAAAGAAGTAAACTGGCCGCTGGGGTGTTACTACTCTACATCTTTTATTGGAGAATGTTGATTTTTATTAATCATTTCTACGATTCAGCACCTCTCTTACGGAAGCGAGTAACTTATTGCCCGAAACCGGTTTTTCGAGGTAAGTGTCAATGCCTAGTTCAAGTGCCTCATCTCTACTGATTTTTTCACTGTAGCCAGAGCAGAGGATGATTGGTGTACCGTCTCGAATGTTAAGAATCTGTTTTGCGAGTTCATCACCGGTTATATTAGGCATGGCCATGTCGGTGATAATCAGATCAAAGGCCGTGGGTCTATTCTTAAAATCTTCTAATGCCTGTGCACCATCCGCAAAAGTGGTCACTTGGTATCCGGAATCCTGCAAGATCTCTTTTAATGTCATACGTATTTCTATCTCATCATCGACCAACATAATACTTTCGGTTCCTTCTAAATTCACAGCAAGAGTATCTTCCACAGCTTTTTCTTCAACGGTTCTTGAACTGGTAGGAAGGTATACTTCAAAACGAGTACCTTCGTTGACGACGCTATGCACGTTTAAGTATCCTTGGTGCTCTTCAACGATTGCTTGGACAAGCGCCAATCCCATCCCTGTTCCTTTGCCTATCTCTTTGGTAGTGAAATAGGGTTCAAACGCTTTTTCCATCGTTGCTTTATCCATTCCATGGCCGGTATCAGAAACAATCAGCTTTACATATTTCCCTTCCGGAATAAACTTCCCTTGGTAATCTTGCTGTCCTTTAGCTTCATTATCATCTAGTGAAACGCTTAATATGCCCCCATCTAGATCCATAGCGTGATAAGCATTGGTACACAGATTCATCAGCACTTGGTGCATTTTTGTTGGATCGGCATAAACTGAACAGTTCGAGTTGACACTGGACTGAATTTCGATGTTAGCCGGAAAGGTTGATCTTATTAGTTTGATAACTTCTTTGACGATGATATAGAGGTCCACATGTTCTTTCAGAAATTCTGTCTGCCTACTGAAGGTTAATATTTGTTGGGTTAGATTTGTGGCCCTTTGAGCAGCATTACTTATGCCATCGACATATTTGGTAATCCTTATTGGATTATCCTTGTGTTTCTCTACCAGGTGGGCATATCCGAAGATCCCACCCAATATATTATTGAAATCATGTGCTATACCACCGGCAAGAGTTCCGATTGCTTCCATTTTTTGAGCTTGCTGCAGGTGTATTTGCATAGCTTTTTGCTCCTCTTCATGTTTTAGTTTTTCGCTAATATCCCTGACATACACAAATAAATGTTGGTTTCCTTCGTAATCCAAGTGGTTACAAACGATCTCAACCGGAAACGTTCCTTTGTTTTTTTTAAGATGCACGCTTTCAAATACCATGTGTTTTTTTGACTTGATCTCCTCCCAGAAATCCAGCCACACTTCAGGAGGAAATTCAGGGTCAATATCACTGACTTTCATTGAAACCAATTCTTTATTCGAGTAGCCTAATGATTGACAAGCGGCTTCATTGACATAAAAAAACTGTGCATCTTTCTTGATCCAGAAAAACGGGTATGTGCTGTGCTCTATCGAGTGTTTAACCAGCCTAAGTTCATGATCCAGCTTTTTTCTTTCGGTTAGATCCCGACATACGACAAGTAAAAACTCTTTTCCGTGTTCTGGTATTGCCGTCAGCGACACCTCTACGGGAACCACGCTTCCATCCTTACGCTTATGGTCCCATTCAAAGCGATGAGTTCCTTTCCTGTAGGCAGTTTTGATCATATCACGGGCTTTTTCATCCGATTTTTTCCCATCTGGTTGATATTCCGGTGAAATCATCCAGGGGGAAGCATCGATAAGTTCATCTTTACTCTCGTAACCAAGCAGATCAGCCGTTGCCGTATTGCAATCGAAAAACCTGTTATCGAGTAACATAAGCATCGGATCAGGTGTGTTTTCAAAAAAGATCCGGTATTTCATCTCACTTTCACGAATCGCTTTTTCAGCCAGCTTGCGCTCAGTGATATTATAACTTTCCGGAACAAGAAAGATAACATTCCCTTCCTCATCATGAACCGGTGTCAGGCAGAAATCTATATAATGGATTTTCCCATCTGAGTCCACATGGGTTGTCTCAAAATTGATAAGATTACCTTGTTGCGCGCTTTGAACTGCTTCCCTGATTTCAATTTGCAATTCTTTGGAATGTCCCCAGTGAGGCAACTCCCATAGGTATTTCCCTTCAATTTCATCAAAATCGACACCTGCAAAGCGACAGACATTCTCATTTGCCATCAACAGTTTTCCTTCTGGTGTGAGCAGTCCGGTTAATTGAAAACGGTGATTAAAACTAGCTGTTAATCTTTTTTCGGTTTCAAGTTTCTCCTCTTCAGCTTTTTTTCTTTGAACAATGTCCCACGCAAAATCGGATAGATCCTCAACTGCTTTTATATCCTCCCTTCCGTAATCACTTGCTTTATTTCCAACACCAATGATGGCGACGATTTTGCCTTCTCGAAAGATTGGAACAACCAGTTCTCGAACAACCGGTGCATGCCCTTTCGGCATTCCTTTTCGGTTTTGCAGACTCGCATAATCGTTATGTATGACAGGTGTTCTTTCCCTGACACCATCTCCCCAGACACCGGCTTGATCTATATGATGGTGACCATCTATACCCTCGGCAGTACACATGTGATTCAAGGTGTTTGTTGACCACATTTGCAGCGTTAGGGTATTTTGATCCGACCCAAGGAAGTGAAAAAATCCGATACTGCTGCCTGTAAGTTCCTCAGCTTCATCCAGACAATTTTGAAGAAGTTCATCCACTGTGTGGTTGGTTGAAAACTCGCTTAATCTCAGACGTGCAGCAAGAACATCTGCCCGGCGTTTGCGGTAGGTAATATCCCTGATATTTGACTGAAATACAACCTCTTTCCCATAGCAGCCTTCCAGTTTTGTCACACTGATTTCAACCGGCTTTTCCTCTTTGTTTCGACACCGCAAAACGGTTTCAAACAGATCGATTTCATTTCCATCCAACAAGCTTTGAATTGTTCTTGCCGTTTCCGACGATTGGGACTTTGGAAAGAGATATGGGAGTTTAAAACTCAAAACGTCGTCCCGGGTGAATCCTGAGAGATTTAAAAAACGTTGGTTGGCATCTAAGATTTGTCTATCCAGTGAAAATATGACTATCCCATCCCTGGAAAATTGAAACAAACTATGGTACTTTTGCTCGTTTTCCTTTATTTCCGCAGTCTTCTTGCTTACCTCCGATTTCAGTTTGAGGTTCCAAAAAACAATAAAAAAAATGGTCACCAAGAGACCCGCACCGGTTTTCCAAAATATGCTGTAATCTGCCGGTTTTTCGTGAATTACCGGCACCCATTGATTATATATGGCGTTCTGTTCAGAGTCGGAAATGGCATTAATAGCCTTCTGGAGAATGTTCCGGAACTGCGGCCAGTCTTTTCGTACACCCATGCTTTGTGCGTATACAAATTCGATTTCCCCAGCCAGTTTAATATCCAAGTATCCTTTTTGAACAATGAGATGACCCGTTGTAATGATGTTGCCGACAAATGCAAATGCCCTGTCCTGTCTGACTCGAAGTATCCCCTCTTCCGGGGTTTTAACGAGTAAAAGATCAAGATTCGGATAGTTTGTCTTCAGGTATTCATGTATGGCATATCCGTCCACAACGGCAATTTTCTCTCCGGCTATCTTATTTAAATCTGCAATATAGGCCACTTCTTCCTTGGCAAAAATGCCGGATGGCATTTCAACATAGGGTTCTGTAAATAAAAGATACTTCTGTTTTTCCGGGGTACTGGCAACACAAGTAAAGAGGTCGAGTTCTCTTTTTTGGGCACGGGAAATCAGTTCCTGCCAGTTTTCCCGAACAATTTCGAACTCCACCCCAAGCAGGGGTTCAATCTTCTTCAGATATTCAATGGAAAGCCCTTTGTAGTTCCGGTCGCTGTCCAGAAATTCAATCGGAGCCCAGGCTGAATCAACACCAACACGGACAACCGGGTGCTCATGAAGCCAGGCTTTTTCCTCACTGGTCAATTGAACGCGAGCCCTTGCTCCTGCGCCTCCCTGCCGCCAATTTGTCGCGAGATCTGATTTAACATGTTCCGGTACAGCCGCGATGGCTTTGTTCAGGATGGAGACCAGCTCCGTCCAATCCTTTCTGATACCTATTCCAACGTCTCTGCTTAACTCCGGAACAATGAATTTAAGCTCGATATCATAAATTAGCTTCGCAGCAAGATGATGTTGTATGACCAACATCGGTGCAACCAGCAGATCAATCTTCCCGTCCATCAGCAAATCCAGACCTTCTTCATATTTTGAAAAACTAACAATGTTCTTATCTGGAATATGGTCCTCGAGATATTGATGCTGTGAACTTCCGATTACCACACCAATATTCTCATCTTGAAAATCATCCACAGAAGCAAGCTCACGCGTACCTTTCCTGGCCCAGACACTTCCCGCCAAAACTTTGGAATACGGATTCGTGAAGGCAATGAATTCCTCTTTCTCCTGCGTTATGTGCAGAAATCTCATGCCGTCAACTTTTTTGTCCCTGAGCTTTGTGGTTGCTTCAATCCAGGTATCACTGACCAGATTGAACCTGATGCCGATCAAATCTCCCAGAACACGCATATATTCCGGTGCATATCCTCTAAGATTTCCATTTTTATCGACGTAATCAATGGGTGGCAAAATCCCCCCGGTCAGGTTTATTACCGGGTGCCGTTCCAGCCACGCCTTTTCTTCGTTACTGAGATAGATTTTTCCTGTGGACCGTTTGCCTTTGGGCACCCAACTCCACTTGGCAAGGACGTTGTTGCGTTCCTCATTACTGATGGACGAGATGGCTTTTTCAAGGATTGAGCCCAGTACAGGGGCATCCGGCCTGATGGCCGTGGCCGTGTCAGCATGGAGATCCTTCATGACATAAACGGGCTCGATCTCCCGTATGTTGTACTTTGTGAGATAATAACTATGGATATTAAAGCCGATTGCCACGTCAGCTGTTCCCTCCAGAACCCTTTGCAAGGCTTCAAGGGGACTGGCCGCCTTTACAGGTTGAATTTCATTAATGCGGTTTTCAAAATATCTGTCCAGAAATACGATGTCCTTATAGTAGGCGACACGCAGACCGTTCAAGTCCTGATCAGCAAAGAGTTGGAAATGACGATTTTTACGAGCAAAAACCGTTACCAGATGGCTATACAGCGGTTTGACAGTCAGCAAACCCAATTTTTGAGCTGTTGGACGATTCATGATACCGACGAAGTCGATTTCTGAAGATCGGACCTGATGGAGAATTTCAGGCCAGTCGTCATCTATCAGCTCAAATGTCACACCCAGACGCGAGGCCACCAGTTGATAAAGATCAGGAAGAATACCGCTGATTGATCCCGAAGTGTCTTTAATGAATGCCGGCTCGAACCGACTGGAATGCCCCACCCGAATCACCGGGTGGGTTTTAAGCCATTGTTTTTCAGATTCAGTTAACTTGACTGCGGTTGTGAAGGGCTCAAGCTGCGTCCATTTCCAGATGATTTGATTGATTCCGACATCTCCAATAGCGTTCAGACCTTTGTTTAATATGCCCACAAGTTCAGGCCAGTCAGGGCGCACGGCGGTCGCAGCCTTGACCATATAAGAGGAATCGATATGGGCCGGTTCGATGCCGGGAAGCAGGAATTGATTTAAACAATAGGTGTTATAGTTCATCCCCAGGACAACGTCCGCCTTTCCTTCAAGCATCAGGGTCAATGACTCGATGAAGGTCTCCGCTTCGATCACAGTTACTTCACCCTGATAACGCGCCAGAATCTCTTCTAAAAATTTGACCGCTTTCAAGTATGCCACACGTTTTCCCCTTAGATCATCGAGGCTATTAATGGTAAGTCCGGCATCCTTTTTGGCAAAAACCACTGGAAATGTTGAGATATACTCGTTGGTTGCCAGCAAGCCTATATCAGTTGCCAGTACTGGAACACTGAGGGCGAGCCCGTCAATTTTGCCCTGGCGTGCCTGTTCGATGGTTTCCTGCCAGGGCTTTACTTCAATGCTGATTTTAAGACCTGTCAGGGCTTCCAGTTCGGCAAAGATGTCCGGAATGATCCCTTTTGGCGCTTCGGTTTCGGAATGGATCAGCAATGGCTGTATATCCGGATTGAAACCCAATCTAATGGAAGGATGCTTCGCCAGCCAGGCCCGCTCTGATTGAGTCAGCTGTAAGACTTCCTTTTTAACACTGCGCAGCCATTTTTGATTCAGCGCATCCATTTCCGCGGTGGTAACCGAATCCATGGCCTTTTGCAATATCGCCAGAAATTCAGGCCAGTCACTACGAACGCCAAGCCGCATACCTTGATTGGGATCCAAGCGTGATCCAGCTACTTCAGCGACTGTCACCAGATTACTGAGCAGGTGTTTTCGAATAAGATGGTCGCTGACCGCTCGGTCCATAATGCCGGCGTCAGCCCTCCCATCCAATACTGCCAACAGAACTTCACGATAGCCGGAAACCTCAACGACCCCGACACCTGATACGTTTCGCTGCAGCATCTGAATTCCTTCATCGCCCTTGGCAATCGCCACCTGCTTGCCTGCCAGATCCTGCTCTACCTTAATATCCGACCGGTCTGCCCGAGCGATAATCACCTGCAGAAAACGACCATAGGATTTGGAGAACAGAACCCCATCCAGTTCAAATGCGCTGGTAGTGTGAAGCAGATCCAGTTCGCGTTTTTGCACTTTTCTCAGGTTCTCTTCGTACGGTGCGATCTCAAACACCAGTTCCACCCCAATGCGTTCTGCCAGAAGTTTTACATAATCAATCCCGTACCCCACCGGCTGTCCGTTTTGAACAAAATCCCAGGGCGGATAATCGGTTTCGCCCATGACCCGAA
>JANQLH010000396.1 GCA_028280735.1 SAR324 cluster bacterium
GGTCTGATGAAGTTAGGGGGTACGTTTTCAATGCGCTATCCTTCTGATTTTAGATGTGAAATTCAACCCGCGAAAACATATTTCGTAAACTCACGCTAGGTATCAGCAACGTTTGTTTTTTTCCACACCGATCAACGTAAAAAGCAAGTGTTTTCCCTACTGATTTTTTTCAAAATTAACATGTATATCACGAAAATAACAAAAAAATGATATTCAACATAATAATCGAAATTATCACTATCTTTTCTTATCATTGGTACGATTAAAGGATTATTATAAAAAAATCAGAAAATTATATTTCATAATAATATTATTTGATAAATAAATCAGATGAATGAAACTGAATTTGAAATTCCAAAAATATTGGAGAAAGAGCAAAACACAGAAATCAAGAAAGTTGCTGGAGATACTGATGAGGATAGCTTCTATGTTTTGAAAAACAGAAATTTCAATAAATATCTAAGTCTTAATGACAAAGAGTTTTTTATTTGGAAGGCGATAGATCATGAACCGGATTTTGCAAAAGTTAATTTGTTATTCTTAAAGCAATATGGGTTTTTGCCTTTGGGGTTTATTGAAAGATTTTTGTTAAAACTTTGCAAAAACGGATTTATTTCAAACTACCCGTTCAATATAAAAGATCTGAAATACAAGCAAGTACCTTGGGCTATTAAAATTAAGATCCCGTTCTTTGAGCAGGTATTCAGACATATTTATACACTATCAAAAGGTTTTTTATTCTCAAAATTGACATTCTGTTTTTATGCATTGATTTCCATCGTAGGACTATACCTGTTTCTAAAATCACCCAGCATAACATATTCGTTGGAAAACACTATCGAAAGCTATATGTATGTGTTTTTGGCTATTGCGATTCCCATTACTATTCACGAATTCTCCCATGCAATGGTTTGTTATCATTACGAAAGAGAAGTCAAGGAAGTTGGTTTTATGCTCTACATGTTTATGCCGGTTTTTTACGTAGATATCAGTGACATGTGGATGGTTGAAAGAAAAGGGCGTATGGTATCAAGTCTTGTCGGTCCTTTGAGCGACTTCATTGTCGGTTGTTTGGGGATTATCCTGTATCATCTGTTTCAAACACATAGTTTTGCTGTCTTTTTTTACATCGGTGCTTCTCTTTCCTTTGTCAGAATTTTGTTTAACTTGAATCCTCTTTTGAAATGGGATGGATATTATTTCTTAATGGACTTATTGAATATCAATAACTTGAAGAGAGAATCGTCACGGTTTCTATTTAATAAATTGCCCAGGAAAATGTATCATTTTGAACGGATTAATGCCAAAGAGTTTAAACTGATGTTATTTGGTTTCTTATCAACAACTTACGTGATTTTTATTGTATATAAAGTTCTCAGTACAATCACTCAAGAAAGTATGCAAATACTGATTTCCGGCGATTTTGGCAATTTGACGATGAATGTTCTGGTAGGCTATGCCGTTTTGCTCATGATCATTGTTTCTGTTTTGTTAAAAGTCAAAACAGTCGCTACAACTATCATTAAAAAATTGCGATGACACAAACAGCAACCGTGTTTATCAAACGTAGCCTTTATTCGTCGGGCCTCACCAAACGACACCGACACTAATACCGACGTTGACGGAATATAATGAGACAAAAAACCAACAAATAACGGTCTTTGGTGTTCGCGACACAATCATGACCGTCACGGTATCGGAATGGCATAAGAGGGTGAGATAGCATGAATCAAGCAGTGAGAAGCGGATGGAACAGGCCGTTTATCACCTATCGGTTAGAACTTATTAAAAAAAGCGCTTATGAAAAATCAAACAACCAATCATATAGACAATGTTCGTAAAATAGACCTTCAAAACGCAGTTATCGTTTACCACAGCAGTGTTTACTCAGTAGATGAGGTCAATGCGGTAGCTCATTTCATGATTGGGAAATGCCAGTCGTTTGTCTCATTGGATAGGGATGTATCCGATCGGATTCAGGTAAAGCTCACATCTAAAAAGGATAACATCGATGAATTAATCGAGGAGTTTAACGAAGAACTTGTTAATTATCGATTTTATCAAAAAATGACAGCCCGAACTCAACCCCTGAGAGAGTTAATATTAAAAAGGGTGTTAAGCTGCACGGACGCTGCTGCTGGCGAAACCGAACCGTAAGGAGTGAAACAGCAATTAGATCGGCGAAACATGCAATTCGAGCTGATACAACGGATTAAATTGACGGGTGAGGTATGCAACTCCTGTCTAAAACACACTGATTTCGAACACTCAAACAGTAAAATTATGAATGACGAAATTCTAACGAAAATGCTTGGGGAAGCTCACGGTCTCCTAAATTTTCATCGTAGAATGGATTTTGATGATCACTGGTTGTTAAGTACCGATCACGGATCGTGGATAAAGATTGATAAAGAAGATTATGAAGAAATATTGGAAAAAGATTATCGTGGAAAACATTTCGATGATCTGGTCGAGAGAGGATTCATACTAACGTCTGAGACAGTGAACGATGTAGTCGATGCCTATCGCTTACGATACAGGATGCTCGATCGGGGGCCCAGCTTACATATCATCGTGCCGACCATCCGTTGCAATTTGCGATGTGTGTATTGTCATTCGGAAGCAGAGCCAATGACGCGGGGTCCTCAGTTTGATATGTCGGAAGAAACCTTGAAAAAAGTCCTGCATTTCATTTTTCAAACCCCCAAGGATAGGATCAGGATTGAATTTCAAGGTGGCGAACCGATGTTAAACAAAAAGATCATCAAAAAGACCTTACAGTTTGCCCAAGAACTCGCATTAAAGACAAACAAGCGGTTTAATATCGCCTTAGTAAGCAATTTCACACAGTTAGATGACGATATGCTTGAATTTCTGGTCAAGCATAAGGAACTGTTATCCATTTCAACTTCACTGGACGGTCCCCAGGAATTGCACGATCAAAACAGGTGTTTTTTGAACAACGGAGCGGGAACTTACGACAATGTCACTCGCAACATTGAACGCTGCCAAGAAAAGGGGCTTCATGTCGGTTTATTGATGGTAACGACCCGATATTCGCTTCCTTATTGGAAAGAAATTGTGGATGAATATGTTAGATGGGGCCAGAAGGGAATCCATGTTAAGCTACTGGATCGAGTCGGGTATGCAGCGGAAGTATGGGATGAAATCGGTTATTCCATGGATGAGTATGTATCCTTCTGGAAAAAAGTCAACAACTATTCGTTTGAGCTGTTTGATAAAGGAATAATGATTTTCGATCGGTTTTTCAAGCTTGCGCTAAAGAAAATTCTTTACAGCAGCGATCCTGACTATCTCGACTGGATGAGTCCTTGCGGGACGCTAAGGGGGCAGGTTGTGTACAACCATAACGGAGACATCTATTGTTGCGATGAAGCCAGGGTTTCGGAGAATTTTATTGTCGGAAATGTGTTTGAAAGCACTTATGCGAGTTTACTGGAAAAGGACAAAACTCAAGAAATCATAAAAAGTTCCATGTTAGAGGGATATTATTGTGATTCATGTTTCTTCAAACCGTACTGCGGTGTTTGCCCGATAATCCATCACTGCCGTGAAGGAAATTATCGCATCAAACTCAATAAAACCAACAACTGTCAATTTTATCGGAGTATTTTGGACTTCATCTTCAGAAAGCTAATGTTCAATACCAAAGAAGTAAAAAAAATTATGCTGGCTTTATCTCTTTTAAAGTCCAGCAGGAATTGAACACGGTGATCCATTTTTCGGCAACGTAAAGCGGAAAACCATTTTCCAGCGATCCAACACAATAAACTATAAAAAAGGGGCAATATGTATATTTTTGATTTAAAACTCGGATATAGCTGCAACAACAAATGTCATCATTGTGTTATCCAACCGAATGCTCTCGAACTCACTAACCGCAACAAAAATATCGATCGCAGTACAAAGCAATGTAAAAAAGAAATCGACGATGCCATAAAGGAGAAGGAAGCCCTTGTTGAAGATAGAGCCACCATCGTGATTACGGGTGGAGAGCCGACGATTCGTAAAGACCTGTTGGAAATCTGCGAATATGCCGTTGAACGTGGTTTTGATAAAGTGCGTATGCAGACCAATGGTCGAGCACTAAAAAACATGGATCTGGTTAAAAGCCTACTGGCTATTCAGCCCGACATGGGATTCAACGTTGCCATACATGGCTTCAACGCCGAGATCCACGAAAAAGTATCTCAAGTGGAGGGTAGTTTCGCAGAGACAATCACAGGTATTGAAAACTTGATGAAAGCCGGGTCGAATTTAAGCATCAAATTAGTTATTTCCAAAATCAATTCCGATTATCTTCATGAAACGTTCGAGTTTATCACTAAATTCAATTCATCCCGCATCAATATCGCCTTCCCTCACTCTTCGCTGCAAGACTCCAGATTTTTTGAATATGTGCCTCGTTATCGCTCTATCCAACCTCTACTGAAATCGATATCGGGGTTTGCCAAAGATAACAATCTTCCTCTCATGTGGGAAGCCGTGCCTTTCTGTTTTCTGGAAGGATATGAGGAATACGTATCCGAGCTGGGTTTCACTTTTCGGGAAGCCAACCGATATTTCAGTCCGGTTGGAGTTGGGTATTTGGACTGGAATAAACGTCGATCGGATATCAAAGCCAAAGCTGAGCAATGCGATTTATGCTTGTTAAATTCATTTTGCGAGGGAGTTTGGCAGGAATATATCCATCATTATCAGGAAGAGGAATTTAAGCCAGTTACAAATGTAAAACGGTTTTTCGAAATAACCCATAAAATGGAAGTCATTAAACAGTTCCACAAAGTACCGGCTTAAGATTAACCGTTTTCGGAACTGACTAATGGCATCGCTAAAACGTTTACCCAACGGCTTAAGAACCATCTTGACCCCAAAAACGGCTTCGTCCTTGGTGGCGGTAAAAATCTTTATCAAGGTTGGCAGTCAAGATGACGGAATACACGGAATCACTCATTTTCTGGAGCATCTGCTCTTTCAAGGCCGTACCGGCAGGTCTGTTCACTATGAGGTGGAAAGGTTGGGCGGTATTGTCAACGCCAACACCACGCGCGACTACATGAGTATTTACTTTGTGGTTGCCAACGATCAATGGCCCAATATATTGGCGTTGGTTTTGGATTCAATCCTTTCTTTTGATTGCAATGAAGAATCGCTGGCTCGTGAGCGAAAGACCATCCGCTCCGAAATACTTGCTTATCAAAACTCCGACTCGGCTCTTTGGGATCTGTTTTCCTTGAGTTACTGGAAGCATCATCCAATTCGATACCCCATCCGGGGAGGTATAGAAAGTATCAATAGCATTACGGTTCAAGATGTGAAGGATCACCATAAAAAGTTCTTCACCCTTGATAACATTGTTGTTTCCTGTGCCGGTGCCGTTAACCGAGACGAATTTGATGCGTTTTTCTCGGTTTACTTTCGCAATGCACCACCATTCCCTGTGAGTACCAGGGAGAAGAAATCACCCTATATCGAGAAGTTTGAACCAGGCGCAGTAAAAGTACAAAGAAAGATTAGACAAGCCCATAGCTTTTTTGCCTATCAAACGGAAGGTTACCAATCCTTGAATCGGTTTTACTTGAAAGCAGTAGCCAATTATCTGGCCAATGGTGGCTTTTCACGCTTGTATCGGATTTTAAGGGAGGAAAAAGGGGTTGTTTATTCAGTGCAAGCACTCCAATTGAATTACGAGCATTCGGGGATTTTTTTAATTCATTTAAAATCGAATCTTGAGGATTTTGCCGTTATTGACGAGGTTATCGAATCGGAAATCAAACTGATTCAGGAGCGTGGTGTTGCATCACAAGAACTGGAATTTTTAAAAAAACAATATGCCGGGCAATTAGCACGAAATTTTGAAACTACTCTGTCTATTTGTAGTGTCTACGGAATTGAAGAAGTGTTATCAGGCAATATTGTGACACTGGAGGAAAGCATCGCTGCATTTAATGCACTGGATTCGTCTCGATTCAAAGACGTGTCGACACGTTTTTTAACAGACAGCCGGAAAATTATCGTTGGAAACCAGGAGCATTCTTGATGCCTGCGGTTGAACGGAACATGATGCGATCGGACGGGAATATGCGGAAACACTCATATGACTATTAACAACGCTTATTGTGCGAATATCAAAATAACAACTCAATGCAATAAAAATTGTGAGTTTTGTTATGAAACGAATAATGACGCCGAAGATTTATCCTTTGAAACAATGTCGTCGCTATTGGATGATCTTTGTGAAGCCGGTTTTAAAGAGATTAGGATTTCCGGAGGAGAGCCGCTTCTCAGAAAAGATCTCAATCAAATCATTAAGAAAGCCAAAAAATTGGCGTTTAAAGTCCTTTTATCCACCAACGGCGATTTATTAGGATTGGATAAACTGGAACAATTACAGCACCATGGGTTAGATGAGTTATACATCAGCATCGGGCATACCATTGACCCGACAGTCATCCAGGATCTCGGCGTTTTGGTAGAAAGCTTTCAGAAAAAGCACAAAAAACTAAAAATCGGGCTCAATCTTATCGTTGGCAAGTCTTTTCTGAAAAACGATGTGGATAATTTTAAACTGCTTATCCGCAATCATATCAAGCTGGTATACTTGATTCCGCCTAAAAGATGTCCCAGTACCACCTGGCTTGAGAATGAAAAACTCGATTTTAACGATTATTTTTTGATTTACAAGCTAATTAACTATTTTCGTGATTATATAGAGATCATACCCGATTGCGGTTTCTATTGGGTCAAAACATTTTCCACCTATAGAAACGGAACCAGTCAGAAATGTTACCATACCCAAAAACCGGGTATTGTGATTAAAAATGACGGGTCCATAGCACCTTGCACCTATTTTACAGATAGTGAGTATTGTTTTGGAAATGTGAGGGAAAAACCGCTTAAGGAAATTCTTCGAGAAGCAAATCAGTCGGCAATACTTGAAAAGATTCTTCATGAAAACGAGATTACAAACAAATTTTGGGAAAATCCCTGTCTAAGATACTAATTTTTTTGGTTAATCATAACAAACTTACCGACAATAGGGGGTGTTTATATGTTTGTGCTTAGATTGATGGGCAGCTGTAGTAACCGGTGTTTATTTTGTATGGTTAGGGAAGAAATGGCTATGAGTTCGCACATGCCATTCGATGAAATTGAAAAAAAGATAAGTCACCTGAAAGAAGGCGACGCCATTGACTTATTCGGTGGAGAACCGACGCTTTACCCTCGGTTTTGGGACCTGATGGATTTGGTTGCCAAAAGGAAATTGATCATACATTTGGCTTCCAATTGCCGAAAAATGAGTAAACCGGATTTTATGGAAAGACTGTCGGCCTATCCAAACCTGAACATTCGAACCTCGTATCTAGGCCAAAACGAAGAAATACACGACTATTACACAAATGTTCGCGGTAGTTACCGCGATACGGTGCGGGGGATGAAAAATGTGATTGCCTGCAAGGTCCCACTCCACGTCAATATCGTCATAGCGCGAAAAAATTTTACCGCTTTGAAGAGTATGGTGACGCAGTTGATCGATTTGGGAGTCAATGAAGTTAAACTATCCTATTTGACCGGATATGACTCCATACAACAGCACCTTGTTAAGTTGGACGAATTGAGACCAAAACTGGTAAGCGCCATCGAGATCCTCATCGAAAACGGTATCAGCCTCCAAATTGAAAAAGCCCCACTGTGTATTGCTCCCCAATACATTAACTATCATATTCCGGAATCGCACCGGGGTATGGCCGAATCGCTTAAAAGATATCTTTTTACCAATACCTGCAAATCTTGCAAATTAATGAAGGCATGCATCGGCGTTTTACCAACCTATCATCATTTATTTGGCGAATCCGGTGTGGTTCCTTTCGATTCCATACCACCCGATGCAATTCGAAACGTTACTCGTGAAGAACTCGACCACTATAAACCCGACCATACAACTGAGTTCCTGTCACTCCAATCAAATCAAGACCTGGATCTTCAGTCGCATTTCACTTGTGTATTAAAAACGATGTTAAAACTAAAAGCCTATGGGCATCATTCAAAGTACTTTGTTAGAGATGGTGTTTTAATTCCCTGATTCACCGATAAGTTTATCCGTAAATGGTAAATTCATGAAAAATGTTGATTACGACCTGATTTTTCTTCATGCCGGGGGGAGAAACAAGAAAGGGTTGCAAGGTCCCCATATTCCCATAGGAGTGCTGGGACTAGCTTCTTATTTGCGAAGTCTCGGATACCGGGTAAAAATTATTAATCTACTTCTGGAGCAAATCCTGGATCACACTGTTACGGAGCAAAAAATCCTGGAAGAATTGCGTTGCCCTATTTTTTGCGTCGATCTGCATTGGTTTGTCCATGCTTATGAAAGTATTAGCCTCACCGAGGAAATCAAGAAGATTCATCCCGGTGCGTTGTGCATCCTAGGTGGTCTAACATCATCCTATTTTGCAGAAGAGATAATGGAATCGTTTTCTTCTGTGGATATGATTGTCAAAGGCGAATCTGAAACGCCTCTAAAAATGGTTTTGGAGAGTTGGAAAACCGATCACAACTTCGAAAAAATTCCAAACATCATCTTTCGGAAAAACAACCGGATCATCAACCGACCGATCAGCTATAACATTCATCAATCATTACTCGACGACATCGACTTTTTGGATTTTGAGGCGGTCAAAAACTGGCGCTACTTATTTCAGCTCAACAATGTCGATTATCAGTATGATCGAAGCGACCGGGAGGTATCAATGCAAGACTACCTGGCACGGACCCCTAACATGTACCCCGTATACACCGGCAGAGGGTGCACCTTTAACTGTTCATTTTGTGGTGGTTCAGCAAACGCCTTCAAAAAGTGCTTTAATCGGGAGCGGATCATATTGCGGGATCCATCCCGGGTTGCAGAGGATATACTCAAATTGGACAGTCTCGGAGTTATAAAAACATACATTCCTCATAGTCCTTTAATAATTAATAATGATTATCACCATAACCTTTTGGATGCCCTAAAAAGAACCGGTAAAGTATTAAATATCGGTTTCTATTTTGAAGATTTTCCCTTTTACTTTGATCCTGAGATCAATCAAAAATATGCGGAGATTTTTAATCCCTGTCATTCGTTATATAGAGTTTATGTCGGCCACATTAACGAACGCATTTCAAAATTAAATCAGTGCTATATCCCTATTTCCAGAATTGCGGAGATCCAAAATTTTTGCAAAAGCTCCGGGATCACACTAAAGCTGTGTTTTATTTTGGGAATGCCCGGTGAGGATTATTCGACAACTATCGAGCAATGCCTCTACATCAAAAAATGCATCGCGAGTGGTTGGGAAGTGGAGATTTACAAGGCTGAAATGCACCCGGCCGGCAATATATATACTAATCCCCAAAAATACGGCGTTACTCATGAGATATCGGGCTTTTTAGGTTATTATCAATTTTTGAAATCCAAAAACAACAAGTCAATGTTTTATGGGTATCAATTGAAAAGTAAACTAACACCCGATGAACAATACAATTTGGTTTTAAGCATAATCGACTTGGAAAATAAGCCGAACCTGAAAGATACGGCTTAGCCGCTGTAGGATAAATTATTGACCTCCTTTCTCCGAAAACAAGCAGTATGGCGTATTTTTTAGATCAGCTAGCTTATCGTGCAATAATACTGTCATCAATGGCTAATCGAAAAAAAAGAAATCTAATTTAGCAATATCTCTCTAATCAATTTTGGAAAGCTATATGTTAAATCGTAAAATTATCGGATTAAACAACGATTTGAAAGGCGTGTTTAAAAATATAAAAATCGCCGCAGATTATTTGTTACCGACTTTGATAACCGGCGAAACAGGAACCGGCAAGGAGGTTATAGCGGAATCTATTCACCAGATGAGTCCCAGAAAAAACAAGTGTTTTATCAAAATAAACTGCTCGGCTATCCCGGAAAACCTGCTGGAAAGTGAGTTATTCGGGTACAAAAAAGGGGCCTTTACGGGAGCCGTTACAGACAAACCCGGGTTAATCGAATTGGCCGACAGCGGGAGTCTATTTTTGGATGAAATCGGAGATATGACATACAATTTACAGGGGAAACTGTTACGAGTTCTGCAAGAAAAAGAGATCATCAGCGTGGGTGGTAATCATATCAAAAAAGTGGATTTCCACCTGATATCAGCTACGAACCAAAACTTGGAGGATCTCATCAAGAAAAATCTTTTTAGAAACGATTTGTATTTCAGAATCAACGTTTTTCCTATTCACCTTCCCCCCTTGCGTGAGCGTTCTACCGATCTTGGTAATCTTATCCGACATCTGGTTCAAAAAAAATCTCAGGAGTACAACCTGGAAGAACCGAAATTGACCGACCGTTCTTTGAAAAATTTATTGGGGTACTCTTGGCCAGGAAATATCCGGGAACTTGAAAACGTCATTACGAGACTGCTGGTAACAGGCATTGAAAACAGTGAGATCGATATTAAAAGCGGCGACCTGACAAATACTGCCCAAAAAGACCATACCAGTCTTAAGAAGGCGATTGACGTTATCAGCAGCAACATCATTCAGAAGCAGCTGACCCTCAAAGATCTGGAATCCAAAATACTAACCAACATATTAAGAAAATATAACAATAATATTCCCATAGCTGCTCAGAATACCGATATTTCCAAAAACCAATTTTATCGAAAAATCGATAAAGCAACACTATAATTTTACTTTGTCTTGTGCCAAACCGAATAACCTTTTCATAACTTAGTCGAAATGCGAATTTTAGTTTTAAATAGTATTGCGATTTTCAGCAAATTCTACTTGAGTCTATATACTCCCAGTTATTACCGATTATCGAACAATTGGGAAAACACATTGGGGAGTCGCCACACGTTACATCAGCTTCCATCTGAGGCAATGCAGGACGAAGTCGATGAAAAAATAAATAGCCCTCTGTTTTATTTAAATTTAAAAAAACAAATTTTAGAAAATCAAGAAACCAAGAAAATCAGCAGAAAGGAGTTTCTGAAAACAACAAACTTGCTGAATTATCTTATGAAAAACAGTTATCATATCTTCAATCAACTGGATATTGACTCGGAAGCAAGCCATGAATCTTTTTTTACTGTTTTTAATACGATTAATCGTTTTTGTGATATTTATAATGCGGCATTCCCTGCATTTAAATTGGACTCCGAAGGGGACTTGAAGTTTCGTAACCAAGCGTTGAATTTGGAAAACATATTAAACGAAAGTGACAGTATTTTAAAATTTTACGCCCAGTTTTATCCTAAGTCCTATTGGCAGGAAATTAAAAAATTTAAGCCTGACTTGATTCTTTTATTTGGTAAATTTCCGGAGGATTTAATTTGGACAGTTCCTTTCAGTCAAAGAATAAAGGATGCCTGTCCTGATGCTCATATAAGTATTGTCCAGGCGGAACTGGTATCCTTGTTCAACTCGATGACTCAGATTGTCGATAAGATTCCGAACGCTTTTTTCAATATTATTGATAGCGTGGTTATGTACGAGGACTATTCGGAACAAACAATTCTGGATTTGGTAGCAGCGCTGGAAAATGGCGAAGATATCGGAAGTATCGACAATTTGCTGATTTATGACAAGGTACAAGGGAAAACCCGTTTCATCAAACCGGATCGTTCTCGGATCATCCGATATACAAAAACGTTAACGTTGCTTCCTGCCAGAAACAACTTCCTGAAGTGCCAAAAGGGTCTCGAAACCTCTCCCCCTCAGCACAAGACGAGACTGGCAATTATTCATCCCCTGAAAAGATATTGCTATTGGAACAGATGTGGTTTTTGTGTCGTGAACAAGAAAAAGATTATTGCCTCCGACGGCGTGGAACTGACAACTAGAGTAGAAGATTTGATTTGTCTGGTGAAGCAACTTGTACGAGAAGGATGCCGCAAATTCGGTTTTTTTTGTGAGGCAATGCCTTTTGAGTTTTTCGATTTGTTCAGCCGTCGAGTACTTGAGGAAACACTGGCTATTGAATGGTTTTCAATTGGCCGTTTTGAAGCATACTACACACCTGAGTTCATCAAGCGTCTAAAAGATTCGGGTCTATGCGGGATGTTCTTTGGAGTGGAAACGTTTAACGAGGATTTGTTAGTAAAACTTAATAAATACCACTTGACACGCGATGATATTTTAAAAATCATACGGACACTCGACGATCATGGAATCCACACCCATCTCAACTTCATTGCCGGTTTTCCATCGGAAACCAAGGAATCGTTTAACGAAACATTAGACCTACTGAGTAAAATCATTGCCGATACGTGCTATACGTCATTTGCCATGAACCGTTTTACGCTACGAATCAACAGCCCAATCGCGGAACATCCGGATCAGTTCGGAATCGGAAGATTATTATCAAACCCAAATGAATTATCCAACGAAATCGATTGGGAAAGTACAACCGGAATGAGCAGAGCACAACATTTAAAAAATGTCGATCGGTCAATCCGAGCATTTTATAAGCATATGTTTGGAGATGATCACTTTCATGATATCCCGGCCAACCTGGTCATCATTACACTCGTAGAAAAAATGTTACTTGGTTTTGTTCTTTCGAACAGCCGCCACCTGTTGAGAAAAATGAAAAGGATGCATTTGGGTTTGGAAAACTTCAACAGGAAAAAAAGAGTTATCAATGAAAAAATAGAAACCAAAGAATTTAACGGCTTCACTTGGCTTTTTAATCCTGAAAACTTCACTTATGAAGTGATTCCCAGTGGAGTTTGGCAGAAAATTGAACAAATTTGCGGATCGGAGAATATGTTTTCAGAACTCGCTCCCAACGGGCTAAATAGTATAAATGATTTGTTTCAAAAAGATGAAACTGAATTTCTTAAATCATTTATCCACAAAAAAATGTTGGTTTAATAAAACGATTTAGAAGAAAACGATTTTGTTGATCTCTCTGCACCAACAACAAACACCAACACAGAGCATTTAAAAGGTAACTATTATGGAACACACCTGGAAAAACAAAAAGCTGTACGAAACCTTGATAGAAGAAAAAGTGATTAACTCCGGACAACTAGATCGTATCGTTGAGGATTACAAGAAAATTACCCAGGATCTTAACATCATCAACCCACATTCTTCGGAGTTGTACAGTCTCAAATCATGGAATGCCTCAGAAATTTTAGCACTCTGGAAAAACGCATTTGAAACCCGTCAAGTTGGTAAATCCATTGATTTATACGTCAACGTTCCATTTTGCGAAAATGAAAAAAAGTGTTCCTTTTGCATGTATTCCTCAATCCATAAACACGATGCTGAAAAGATTGGGTCTTATTTAAAGATCTTATTGGAAATGATCCGTACTTACCAACCGGTTTTTGAACATGTAAAGTTTAACTCGCTGTACTTTGGCGGCGGCACTCCGAACATGCTTAATGCTAATCAAATGGATGAGTTGTTTTCGGTACTGTTTGATAACTTCAAACTGCTGAACAGTCAGGTTGAAAAAACATTCGAAAATTCCCCGGGGTTATTTAGCCGGGAAAAAATCGACCTGTTGGTGAAATATGGATTCAACCGGGTAAGCTTCGGCGTGCAATCGTTTGAAGAAGATGTTTTAAAAAACGTTAAACGGGACTACTATTCACCGGACTACATAAAATACATCGTCGGTTATTGCAAGAAGATGAATATCAGAGATGTCAATGTAGATTTGATGCTGGGGCTAAAAGGTCAAACAAAAGAGAAATTTGTTAAATCATTGATTCGTGCCTTTGAAGCACAACCGGATACAGTTACGGTATATGTGTATCGTCACATCAGCAAAGACTTAACCGATATTGAAGCAAAAGAACGCTATCTCATTTCATTCTTCTCTGATTTTGTGTTCCCCACACTAAGCGAAGCATATCAAATTTCGGAAGATTACGGCTACTTTAATACCGGAAATCATTTAATTGAATGTCAGCACTTTGTACGTAAAAATCGAAAAAAGTTTGTGAATCGATACCGAACTCAACCGTTTATTCAAGAAAAAAATTCATGCTTAGGGTTGGGTGCAGGTAGCAGGTCATATATCAACTCACCTAATTACATGCTTAAATACAACATGGATATCAAAAGTTATTCCGCGAACTCTTTGCAAGATACCACCTTTAAAGGTGATGAACTGGGACCGGATGCGGTTATGAGAGTTTATGCCAGAGAAGAATTATATCGACACAGAAAGATCAACTTAACGGAATTCAAACGTATTTTCGAATGCGATTTTACAGAAAAGTTCCGTTATGAACTCTATTGCCTACAGCATTTGGAAAAAGTGAAAATCAATGGGAGTATCTTGGAGTTGGAACTCAACAATAAAGTAGAATTTGGTATGCTGCTGAAGTTCTTTTATACCAAAACAGACATTGATCGCTATCTGAATATTTTGTCTAAAAGAGCCAAGAATTGACTGAGAGGATTTTTTGGATAGAATGAAACGCCTCCGCATAGCTCCTGCGAAAGGCTTTCCCCACTACTGACAAGAGAGCCGCGTGAATGGAATGAGTGTATTCTTCCCTTCACGCGGCGAGGCAGTCACAATCAGGGGCTTATCGTCCCATTAATCGCTGTCCTTACCAACCGCAGTCGGAACTATGGCTTGAATGCTCACTGGAATGACCAGCTTCCGCTTCGGCCTCAATTGGAGCACCAACGAAGGATTTGGAAATCCTGTCTTCCAACTCTTGATTGATCGCGGTAATTTCTGAAAGGTCAATCGACTTCAATTCTGCAATCTCCTCTTTGGTAAGGTTCATTGATTCAGTCGCTTTAACCGGATCAGCCAAAAATTCGCTTCTAAACTCTTCATCCGTTACTACTTTCGAAATAATTTCATTCATTTTAGACATAACAAAACTCCGTAAAATTGATTTGAAAATATCGGCATCTATCAGGCCGCATAAAAAAAAACTCATTACGAGAACGAGCAACTTGTCATACAAAAACGCTCTTGATAGAGCTGCCTCTATTTAGTTGAGGTTGTAGACAAAAAGGTGTTTTACCAGCACTAAGGTGTATGGAAAAAGTCTGATTCCCCCCTTGAGTCTATCGGCAAAACGAGACTACATTCTGCACAAGACAGGCCATTTCGTTTTCTTAAAAGGTTTCGGCTTATAAAACCTCCCCTCGGGTTCCCGGTCTTGTTTATTAGAAATAAAGCCATATAATACAGATGGTTACCATGAAGACACGTTAGCTTTTTTTTTGAAATGAGTTCTCTTCGTGGACAACCGAATTTGCTCATTTAGAAAAACCCATCAACGAAAATCTCAATTTGAGAAAGAAGGAAGTTTACCATATTATAATCAACTGATTTATAATATGATTAATCAGCATCTCAAAAATTGACATCCAGACTTAAATTGAGAATAAATACGTTTGTAGGTTGTTAGGAGAATAGTTTGAGGGAATGGGATTAAAGATCCGCTTAAATGAGAAATCTCCACACTGGTTGAGCCTTGATCGGTTTGAAAGGTTAAATGGTGAACCGCATATAGACCCGCACCTAAGGGATTGTGGACAGCCGGAAGCGTTAGCTCCTACTGACAGGATAAGCAGGCGACGCCTTGACGTTTTAAACCAGCGGCGAGCGATCCATATGTTACAAGAAGCAATTGAGGCGACAATTACGTTGGCAAACACCGTTATCCCTTTAGCCCCTGGGAACAACTAACTCTGTTTGTGAAATACGGCCTTTTTCCCATGGTAGTAATTTGGTTGAATATGCCATCTGGCCCTTTGGTATTAGAAGAAAAAACTGGATTTTTTACGGCACGATCGCGGGGACCAAAGCCAATGCCACATTGTATAGCCTTATTCAAACAGAAAAGGCCAATTGCCTGGACATCCTATAAATAGCGAAAGCGTTTATTCGAGGAATTTCTTTTTGCAAAAAACAGATGATGAGTTGAAGACTCTTTGAGGATAACCCCCATCGAGTCATGCCCTATTTGAAACTTCGTTTGACGCTAACCAACAACCCGGATCCGCCTTAAACGGATCACCGGTTACAGCATACGAGAGACATTTCAGACCTCCGCGGCATTGCAATTTATATAGACAGTCTTCGCAACCCTTGCTTATGTTCTCTCTATCTCTTAGTTTTAAAAAAAGATCGTTTGTATAAAAGAGTTCTTTTAAGGGATTTCTCATAACATTGCCGACGATGATCGGCATGCGGCGGCATGGACAAAGATCGCCATTTGGCATGATAATGAATACTTTTTCTGCGGCTCCGCAGTGATAAGGTTGTTCATTTGCATCCTGTTCATCCGTACCCAAAAATTGCAAAGCTCGGTGTGTGCCTATTCTGGTCCTGAAGTTTCCTTGTTTGGCCTCTTTTTTCGCTTTGTACAAACTATTAACATATTCGCGCGTCTCTTCGGGACTTAAACAATCCATATTTATACCACTTCCATAGGGAACAAGACGATCAGACCATACCATGGCAACTCCCAGGTAGCATCCAAGGCGGGCAACTTTGCTAAATTCACGATAATTCTTTTGACTTGCGGTAAAAGATATACCTGTTACGATACCACCGACTCTCACCAGGTTTTTCAAAGCGGAAACCGCATCATCAAATGATCCTGGGGCACGAATCTTATCATTTGTCTTTTTCAATCCTTCTATACTGACCTGCACATTTCTAACCCCCAGATCGCGTAGTTTTTCTGCCATTTTCTCGTCTATGTAACTTCCGTTGCTTAGGATACCAAACGAAAAATAATCCCTGTTTGCTGACAAGATTTCAAGCAACTCAATAAAATCGTCTCGCACAAACGGCTCCCCACCGGTAACATTGATATGGCCTCGAACCGGAAAAGGTTTCGATATTTGCACTGTTTTGTCGAGTAATTCTTTATATTGCTCAACAATGTTGTTCAACGCTTGAAATGGAAGCTCTTCGCTTGAATAGGTTTCCTGATAGCAATGCTTACACCTGAAGTTGCAACAATCTGTTATATGCCACTGTAAATTTAATGATGGAGGGCCAAAAACCTTTTTCTCACTTAAAAACGTATACATTTCCTCTCTTGGGTAATGCATTGATCCTCCTCATTATAAAAGTCGACAGAACCGCACCTTCTCTACTTGTACGCTTTTTTCCTGTTTGTCTCCGGTAGGTATGATATAGATTGCGCTATGCATAACATCTTTATTGAACGGTTGTAGCAAAGAATCAAATATGAAGAGATATACTAGAAAGAACATGAATCGGTAGAATACTTAGACGAAAACTGAAACTGTATTCTCATTTCCGCAATGAAGACAGGACAAATCAATCGTTTGATGGAAAAACACCTTGGGAGGTTCATGGGGGTGATGCTCACCAAGCTAAATTTCGCATAACAAATAAAAATTACGGATGCTGCGTGAGTCAAATTTAATGGGGTTCATCAAACAACACTATCTCAAACATGGATTCTCCCACAACTGATTACCCATTTGCTTATCAGTAAATAACTTCTCAAAAGCCTTAAAATCGCTTTTTCTTTCAAGAATATCACCTATCGGTGTTTCAAATATGTTCCCAATGCAATATTTTTCATCGTTGAAATACGTACACGGCGCTATTGAGCCGTTATTATTAACAACAAACCCAATGTTACAAGCGTGATTCACTGGATTGTTGTGGTTTTTAAACAGCCTTACCCAATACAAGCTACAATCCAGTAAAAAATTAAAGCAATCTTGGAAATGAATGATTAACTTGTAGATTATAAAATAGTCAATGAAGTCTAATCTTTCCTTCTTCATCCAAGCTTTATTCAAACACTTTTTTGGCGGCATCAAATACAATAACCGAATATTGTTTTGGGCAAATAAACCTAATGTTTCTGTAATATTCCTCAATAAAGATTTACCAATTATCACGTTAAGCCCTATTCTTAGATCTGTATTTTCATTTTTGAACAGATTTATTAAATATCCAATTCTATTTATTTTTGATGGATCAATTGTATCGCCAACACTAATATACAGCTCGTCTAAGGATGCCTGTTGCAACTCTTTCAACCGCATGCTGTCCAATAGATCACCATTGGTTGAAAGAACAACTTTAAAAGATAGTTTTTTCGCCTTTTTGATAATTTCCGCCAAATCATTTCTGATAAGCGGTTCTCCCCCTGATATTCTTATTTCCTTAAATTTTAGCTCTTTAAGGCTATCAAGCAGTGAAGAGATCGTTTCAAAATGTAAATCTTGTCCAAAATGATTACGTTCACGTTCATAACAAAATTCACAATCTTTGTTACACTTTGATGTAACTTTTATGTTGGTGCAATGAAACCTACCGCGATTCATATTTTTCTCTCAATTAAAACCTTATATGAAACAGAATATTAGCTTGATTTTTCCATTCATACATGCCCTTGGTATTCTCTTTGGTCATGTCATATCTGCTCCGATTCTTTTGAGGAGCTAACGAACAATGACGATGTTTTTGTTGACAGATTCTAAATTTATTCAATTATGATTTTATATATTTTTTAATTTTTTCTTTATCATAAACAATTTTTTTAAAAATATAGTCATACAATAATTTATACCTTGCACAATTACTTGTTTTATTTATTTTTATATTAAATCGACCTTCATTTGCGTAATGTAATATGGGACAAACGGAACAAAACGGCTTATAGGCGCATGAATCACAATAATACCCTTCTGTCATGGATGACATTATCATTTTTTTTGATCTATCGGAATTAAGAATATTGTCATATCTGTTGTTTTCAAAAACATTCCCTATTTTAAATTCTTTGAATATTTTAGCCATATTGCAACAATATATATCTCCATATTCATCATATACAAGTTGACCTCTTATCATACCACATGGACTTGTAAAATCCAGAAAACCGGTGTTTTTTTCCGTGAGGATATTTTGTAATCCGAACAGTAAATTCGACTCTTTAATAACAATTCCTTTTTCCAGCAGTTCAAAGCTATAATCAACACATTTTTCCCAAAACCGGATAAACTTCTCAGCTTTGTACCCGATATCGTTCCAGTTTTCTTTGGCGAATCCCACAGGCTCCAATGGTTTTATGTAAAAACTGGTCATGCCCCATTTCACGTATTCATCAACAATCTCTTTCCAAAAACGTAATGAATGTTTTGTTACGACCATCAAAAGGCCTAAAGGGATGTTCTTTTCTTTCAAGCGACGGATCCAGCTGGTAACTTTTTTATAGGTCCCCTTGTTACTTAAGGCAAATTTACGATTCCAATCATGAACCTCTTCGGGGCCATCCAATGAAACATAGATCGTAAAGTTCTTCCTGTTCTTGGCAATGAAATTTAAAAATTCAGAAGTCATCATCGTTAAATTTGTTACAATGCCAAAATGATACTGCTTGTTGTATTTTTTACCCAGCTCTTTTGCATAATAGAATGCGGTTTGAATAATCTCTTTATTGAAAAGTGGTTCACCACCATTAAATTCTATTTTTAGGTACTTCGATGGAGATTGAAAAATAAATTCTAAAATTTTTTTTACGGTTTTTTCATCCATCATAGAGCTTACACTGTTAATGTGCGATGCTTCAGAATGACAATAGGTACATCTTAAGTTACATCTCATTAACGGTGTAATAATGTGAAGAGCAGGCGGTTTTTCTATGTGTTGATATCGTTTGTGGAACTTCTTAACTATCTGATTTAAGTTTTTCTCTGTTATAATCAATCCACGTTCTTCAAAATTGCGATAAAGATCCTTTGTCAGTTGCTTGTTCAAAAGCGCTTGATGCACCTCGGGCGAAGTAATAATCCAGGAACCATGGTCAGTGGTCAAGAGAAGATTCTCTCCCAGTCTTTTTTTGCGGTGAAAGTTTAGGATATAACCATTTGCCAGGATTTCGTTCCTTAGATTATCATCTTCTATAAAGCTCAATAACTTAGATTTGTATTTCGGTTCTTTGTCAAAATCAGAAAACATCTATTTTACGGATTTCTATTTTTTGATTTTTTCGTCATCCTTCTCTTCCCCGGATGCAATGTTAGTTAATGGAAACATTTTACTAGCTTCCAAGCAGCATTGCTTAGCAAACTCATTCAACATTTTTTAATATCTTGACAGCGTTTGAGGAACAATTGTTGCCAGAATCCCCGTTCCCAGCTCCCCACACGAAAAATTTAAGTTTAAGCGGAACGTTGATACGTGTTCCGCTTTTTTTGTAAATTGTTACATGAATTTGCCAGATCGAAAGGAACTAATGAATTACCAACCACCACAACCACTACAACCACCATAGGCACTGTGAGATGAATGAGCCATTTCAGAAGGACCAATGTTATCAACATCCAAATTCCAAAAACTGACAAAAGATTTACTCAACCTACTTTCCAACTCCGTCATTTCTGTTGTTAATTCTTTCATATCGATTGCCTTCAACTGTGAAACTTCTTCCGATGAAAGGCTATAGTCCGCCATTACAGAATCAGGATCTTCAAGGAAGCGTTTCCTTGTTTCATCTTGAACTACCAAATTTGATATCAGTCTGTTGAAGTCCGACACTTTTTCCTCCTTTTTTAAAAATGAACACCTTTGATTAGAATATAAAACATTTTATACAATATCATTCTCCTTTTCATGGCGATGGAGACAAAACGGATTTTCGTAAAAATCTCCCGTCAGTGAATAGGCTAATGATGAACATCCCGCCAAACATATTTTCCCATACTCACATTCGGCGCAGAATCCTTTGAGTTTTCCAACGGTTCGTTTTCGATATGAATCAAATAAATACGGATCGTTCCAAATTTCAGACAATGGACGTTCTCTGATATTTCCCTCGGTTGTTTTCGAATTTCTTGGAATTGATAAACAGCCTCGGATGTTTCCGTTGGATTCGATGCCAAGTACATAACGTCCTGCCATGCAGCCTCTGAAAGGAGTATCACGAATCAAAGGCTCAAAAGATGAAAAAAAACCGATATTATCGCATAAAACTATTTTGATTTCCTTTTCATTTTTTCGTATTGTTGCGATCTTTTTCGCAAGATCATAAAGATTTTCAGTAGACAAACTCAATTGCGAGTTTTTAGAAGCATGACCGATATCTTCAACAATTTGTATTTGCCACATTTTAACACCATTTTTTTTTAACAATTGGTGCAGGTTTGTTATTTCCGAAAGATTGATCGCAGAAAAAGCCGAGACTGCTCCTATTTTTAAACCCTGTTTTTTTGCGTTTTCAATATTCGCCATTATGTTTTTATATAGTCCCGGAACTCCTCTGATGCGGTCATGCGTTTTACCGATGCCATCGATGCTTAAAAAAACATAGGGTATTCCGGTATCTAAAATTTTTTGAATATTTTTGTCGTCCAACAGGATACCATTTGTTAAAAGCGCAACACGCATTCCATAGTTGTGAAGTTTTTGCGCTACTTTGTGCCAATATGCTTTTAAGAAAAATTCTCCTCCCATCAGTGTAACGTCTTTACAACCTAATTCATGTAGATCATCACACAGTTTCAAAGCTTCATCTTCTGTTAGCTCATGACGGCGCTTTTTACCTGATTTTGACCCACAATGCAAACATTTCGCGTTGCATTCGTTGGTGAGTTCCCAAACAACTATATGGGGGTAGTATTGGTTCATAAGCTTGCATTCCTTCTATGTATACAACAGTGGACCCATGGTTCGGATCAAACATGGTTTTTTAAAATAGATTTGAAGGGATGGAAATATCGAGTTTTTGATTTCACTTGCAACAATCTTTTTAAAAAAATTTTATCTGCAAAGGAAAGACCAAAGAAGTCTCTTTTGAAATGTGCTCCGAGTATTGCTCGCTTAACCATTGGTTTATTTAAATTCAGTATCAAGAGTCTCGCCTTGGTTTTAAAACAAACTGGAAAGTATAATTAGCTCCAGCAATGTAAAACCTTCTAATAGCTGATGTTATGCACCCTTATTTTTCTGAAAAAAAACCATTACAGACAGTTAAACGATCCTACCTTTTTCTTCAAAAACGAGTTCCTTTCCTGGGTCGCCGAACTTGTTAAACGGGCATAACTCGCAAGAGAAAATCTCAATTTGGGAAACAATGGACATTCATATCAACATAATTGATTGATATATATAACAATCAATTGTATTCTCAGAAAACGACGTTCAGGATTTTTTTGGGAATACGCGTGTTGGGCTGGAAAATATAGGCTTGGGGTATGATTAAAAATTGATCGTGAATTCTGTCATCCCGGATTGTTTGGTTTCAAGAGAAAACGTGAAACCATGATTAAACAGAATTTGCTTGGTCAGCATTAAGCCGATGCCGTGTCCGCCTTTCTTGGTACTGAAAAATGGTTTGAACAAGTCAGCCTGGTTTTGTGCGGACACTCCTTTACCATTATCCCTAACGATCAAGGAGGTTTTGCTGTGGTTCACAACGATTAACGATATTATTCCGTTGCGATCGATCGATTCAATAGAGTTAGTGATGATATTGACCAGAACCTGTTCAAACTGCTGAGGGTCCAGATCGACCCAGCAGGAATCAGGGACAGTTTCGGTTTTGAGTTGAATTCCTTTTGACAAACATTTGGCTCGCATCAGCATTGCCACGTTATTGATCATACGATTCAACTCTTGTTTTTCCGTTTCCGGTTTCGGTAATCGTACGACATTCGCTAAATCAGACATGAACTGCACCAACTTCTGATTTCTTCCCATCGCCACTTCAATGGCATTGGAAAAATCATTTCTGTCTTCCTCTTGTAACTGATCGGAGTAGTGTAAAGACGAATCAAGAATTGAGTTAATCGCACCAATCGAATTGTTTACTTCGTGCGACATCGTCCTGATGAGCATTTCAAATGTTTTTTTCTCGGTTTCATAGATTTCTTGGGTCAACTCCTCCAAGATGATAAAGTTACGGTTGAAACCTTTTTCCATAAAACACGATTTCAAAATGCGCACGGATTTGTGATTTTGCATGCGGAATACTTCCGACTGATCTACTTTGAGGGTGCATAACTGTTTGAATAACGAACTATTGATTTCGGATAGGGGCTCCCCTATAATTTCGCTATCGCTAAAACCAGAAATAGTCTGAGCGGAGGTATTTATCAACGTCACTCGATCATTGTAGTCAAGAATAATTGTTCCGACAGGTGATTCGGCAATCAGCTTTTCCAAGAAAAAATGTTGTTCCTGCTGTTTGGCTTTCTCTTCAGCCAACTGATCAACCATACCGTTGTAAATGGAAATCAGCTTGTCCAGTTCCTGTTGTCCGACCTTCACAAACCTTACGTTGAAATTCTTTTCCTTAATAAACTCAATACCACTTGAAATCAAATTCAACGGACGAACCAACGACTTGTAAAAATGTACCGCTACCACCAGGGAAACAACGATCAACCCTTCAGCAACAAAGAGCGAAAGAATCCTGTCGTTCAGTAATCGATAGGATAACCAAACCAATGTGATGTTATAAAATGCCAATAATGCAATGAGCTTACCTTGTAGTTTCATCCTTTAATTCCATACTTCTCCATTCTCCTATACAACGCCGAGCGACTTAACCCCAACAGGACGGCTACTTTACTAATATTTGAACCATGCGATTTTAATGTTTTTCGAATCATGGACTCTTCCATTTCTTCCAAGGTCATGGAACCGACAGTCGGGAGATTTTTGCTTTCTTTTTTCCCTGGCAAAGAATCGTATTGATCATTGAAATCCGAAACTTCCAGGAGATCGTTCGTAGTAACGAGGATGGTTCTTTCCACAAGGTTTCTCAATTCTCTAATATTACCGGGCCAGGGGAGGCTTTGCAACCATTCTACAGCCGATGGGTTAACAACAATGCTATCTCGTTTGTACATTCTCTTTAAATTGTTAACAAAATAATTGATCAATAGAGGAATATCAGAGGATCTTTCTCGGAGTGAAGGAAGATTGATGGATATTAAGTTAATGCGATAAAAAAGATCCTCTCTAAATTCTTTGTTCTCTACCATTTCTTTCAATCTTCGATTTGTGGCGGAAATAACACGGACATTGACGGATTTGGTTTTACTGGATCCCAACACCTCAAACTGCCTGTCTTGCAATACTCTTAGCAGTTTTACCTGGCTGTTTAGATCCAAATCTCCTATTTCGTCCAAGAATATCGTTCCTTGATCCGCCAGTTCAAACCGTCCGACCCGGTTAGTTCCGGCATCCGTAAATGCACCTTTCACATGACCGAACATTTCACTTTCAAACAAGCTGGATGAGATTCCGCCGAGATTGACTTTAACAAATGGGTTGTTTTTCCGATGGCTGTTTTTATGGATGGCTTCGGCGATGAGCTCCTTCCCGGTGCCGCTCTCTCCACAGATAAGTACGGGAGCATCCGTCTCACATATTCGACCGACCGTGTTCAATACCTCTATCAGTTCGGGAGATTGTCCCACAATATTATCAATTTTCAAATTCCTTTCCAGTTGCCGGCGATTGGCCGGAGACAGCGTCCTTTTCTCCGCCAGGCTAATCGCAAGCTTAATGGTATCCACAAGGCATTTGTTATTCCAGGGTTTGGCGATGAAATCAGACGCACCCGCTTTCATACCTTCGACAGCCAATTGAATAGATCCCCAGGCCGTAATAAGAACCACCGGGATTTCCGGATAGGATTGTTTGATATCCTTTAAAAACAACAGACCTTCCTGACCGTCCGTGGACCTTGAAAAATTCATGTCCAGAATAACGGCATCAACATTGGTTTCTTCAAGGATTTCTTTAGCCGAGTCCGGTTCCGAAGCCGAAAACACCTTGTATCCGGCTTGTTTAAAAAGCAACTTCAACGAGGTGACAACGGCCACATCATCATCGGTGACCAGGATTTTCTTTACCTGCAACGGTGCTTTCCTTGTCAAAAGGTGGGGCCGACTTTTTAGCCGCAATCCCCAATCGTTCACTAAAATATTGGATAATGATCATCAGCTAAGCTGACAAATGGCCCTTGTACAAGAGGATCAACCCAAATCCTCATCGAAATGTTAAGTCTATAGTTTTTCATTCAAAATGCAAAGCTGATGCAGGGGTTATTGTGGATGCCAATCGTCCCGGATACAATGAACAACTTAAAACCAAACCGTACATAACGCAGGTGGAAATACCGATAGAATAGAAATAGATATCCACGTCTATATTTAGAAAGTTCAAAAAGGGCAACTGGAATACCAACAGGTAAGCAAGCAATACCGAAAAGGTTGTCAATGCCAGTGATTCACCCCGTATCTGCCAGGCAATTTTACGGGCACTGGCCCCCACGGCTTTTCGCAATCCTATTTCCGAATACCTTTTGTTGATACTATTCCACAATACCCCCGATATTCCCAAGGCTACATTCAAAAGTAAAAAACCGACAACTAAACTGACTGCAATGATTAACGAACGATAGCGATCCAGATAGGAAACGCGCATGTCTTCGGATTTCTCCACTCTGGATTCCCAACTTTTGGCTTGACGGTAAACCACACTTTGGATTTTGGCTAAAAAATCGCCCGACAAAAAAGGCTTGGCTTTAATGACGATATTGTTGGCAACCGAATCTTTTCCCGTATCGTCAATCGGTAAGAAGAAAAAAGAAAAAGGCCGATAAAACTCTCCCTTATACCTGAAATCGTCAAAGATACCAACTACTTTAAATCTGTTATCCACTATTTGGTGCATTGCACTTTCGTTACCAAACAACGCATATTGAAGCGTACGGTTAATTACAATCGGGGTATATTGGGAAACCGATATCGATGGGTCAAACCACTTTCCCTCCGTTATCTTCACGTCCCATACTTTATGGAAGTTTTCATCAATGCGACTGACATGTGCCAGGACTTCCCTCTCCTTATGCTGAAAGGAAATGGACGACATACTGTCCCCATAGGGAATGGAAGAGCCGACACGAGCAACATGCTCAACCTCTCTGAGGTTTTTCAAATCTCGAACAATCTGCTCGATGGTATCAAGCTGTTTGACCTTATCGGTGCCGGCGGAGCCGAACGACGTGATTTTTATGGTATAGATGTTTTTATATGAAAATCCGAGCGGCCGCCAAAAGCTTTTAATTCCATAAATTGCAAAAGCGCATAAAGCAAAACAGACAATAAAAGAAAAGAAAATTTCAATAATTAACAACAGGTTGGATCTTTTGCGATTCCACATGATTTTAAATATATGTTTGATCATCGATCACCTCCTTTAAGCGCCCTAACGGGTTCCAATCGTGACATCTTAATGGCCGGCAGTACGCCTGAAAGAAAGCCGAACAGCAAGGTCAACAACATACCGCAAATTAAGACCGACACGTTTATATGAAATGTTGCGTAAGGGATCACACCACTATCAGTCAGAATATCAAGTACGACATATGCCGACATAAAGCCGATCCCTCCGCCGACCAGGGTAAGAATGATATTCTCTATCAAGAATTGACCGGTAAGTGTTAATCGGGAAGCACCAAAGGCTTTCCTGATCCCTATTTCAGAGGACCTTTCAGCAATTCTGCAGGTATTGATACTGATAAGATTGATTACCGGCAAAATCATAAACATAATCATTAACCCACCGAGTACCAAGTATATCAACCCACCGGATTGTTCACCGGGTTCTATCCCCAGAAACATCCGTGCACCGGCTTCCTCTTTGGTTTCCAAAAAACAAGTAATCGCATCGAACCGTTTCGGATCAGGGGATTGGAAATTGTTAAGAATCTGCTTTAGCTCAGACCTTATTGCCGGAAAATCATTTGAGGACCTTGCCAAAATCGAAGCTTGATAATCTCCTAAAAAACCCAAGCGATTTGTTTTATAGGGGTCCAGTGTAAGGGGAATCCAGATATGGGCAAACGCCGTATTCTCAATTCTACTGACATCCTCAACAATACCGATAATTCGATATCGGATAGCGTCAAGGGTAATATACTGTTTGGTTGTTTCCCCGGCCCGCAAGTTATTGGCAGTCAACTTTCTGGAAACGACGGCTACTCTATCGGAATTGTCCAACTCTTTTTTATTAAATCCCCGACCCCACAGAAAATTAAAGTCGTAGACGTTCCAAAACTGATCATCCGTGTACTTGACGGAATATTTAAACATTCTTTGCTCATAGCTCACCTGCTTACGGAATGACCTGGAAAAAACGGTTATAGCTTCAGGCGTTTTTAACGGTTTGATGCGCCTGTCCAGAAAATCAAATGAAGGGCCGGAAGTTCGACTGTACTTCTGCCCGTCAATATCACCCGATAAGCGAACTTCACTGATAAAAAGCATACGTGCTATGTTCAATTCCGGCACTTTTGGGCCTGTGATATGATCAATCAAGGCGGTTACGATCATCAAGATCATCAAGGTAACACTAATACCGAATAAACTGATGAACGTAAAAAACTTATTCCGCAGTAAAACCTTCCAGGTTATTTTCAGATAATTTTTTAACATACCTAATACTCTCTTAATTTACCTGTTTTCCATCGAAAAAGCGGATTAGACGATTGGTATCTTTTGAAAGTTTTTCATCATGAGTGACCATAACGATCGTGGTGCTGAAGTTTTCATTTAATTCTTTTAAAATCGTAATAATTTCTTTGCCCATGGCACTATCCAGATTTCCGGTTGGTTCATCAGCCAGGATAACGCGCGGCTTCCCCACAATAGCCCGAGCAATTGCCACTCTCTGACATTGCCCTCCCGAAAGCTGGTTGGGATAATGCTTGACTCTGGCACTGAGCCCTACGCGATCCAATGTTTCAAGGATAAGTTTTTTTCTTTGCAACGCAGGCGTCTTTCGATAAAGCAAGGGGATCTCCACGTTATCAAATACATTCAAATCATTGATGAGATGAAATCGCTGAAATACAAAGCCCAATTTTTGATTTCTCAACTGGGCCAATTGAGAATCGTTGTACTTCAGTACCGGAGTTCCGTCGATTATTACCTGCCCTTTTTCCGGCCTGTCCAACAAGCCCATAATGTTCAATAGTGTACTTTTCCCGGACCCGGAAGGTCCCATCACCGAAACAAACTCACCTTCTTCAATATGAAGATTGACCCTATTCAAAGCCAAAGTTTCTATTGTTTTGGTTTTATAGATTTTTTCAATATCGTTCAATTGAATCATATATCCTCTCTATTCAAGTTCAAAAGGTTAAGCTTCATTGGAAGCATATGAAACGGTCGAAAACCGAACATTTAATCCTCCAAAATCTCTATTTCCTGATGATGTAAATACCTTTCCATATTGTTGATAACGACTTCTTCGCCTGGATAAACCCCATTTATGATCTCAATATAATCTAAATTGGCACCTCCGATGATCACGTTTCGAGCAATTGCCTTGTTATTGCTCATCACAAACACTTTTTGTTGATTTTGGCCACGATAATAAGGGCCGTTTCTCAAACGCACAGTATCTTTTGATAATGAAGTGATAATCATTATTTCAACACGAAGATTCGGTTTCAAAAGATGATGGTCATAGCTCTCCAGATCTACAAAAAATGTAATTTTTCCCTCTTCCACTTCAGGGCTGATTCGGCTGATTCTTCCATTAAAATCGCGATCATTGAATCTCACCTTAACAGGATAATTGGGACTCAATTTCTCGGCATAAACATCGGAGACGCTGCCTTTGACTTTGTAACTGCTGAGATCAGCTATCTTATACAATGTATCGCCTTCTTCTACCCTGATGCCGATCTCATCTTTCACCCATGTTATGACGCCGGAATGTTCTGTTCGAGTTTGAGCCCTCATCAACTTTCTCTTCAGCTTCTCAATTTGTTTGGTTTTGATATCCAATTCAATTTGCAACCCCTTTAGATCTCCTTTGATTTTAGCTTCACTATTCAATGATTTTTCCTCCAAAAACTTCAATTCCCGGTTGGCAATCTCATATTGTAAATTTGCCTTTCGGAGATCGAACATGGAGTTTAGGTTGCTATTATTAAGTTTTTTCTCTGCTGTTAGTTCCAACTTCAAAAATTCGATATTCAACTTTTTGATGTCGTACTCGGAACGAAGTTCAATCTTTTCATTGTTGATATCAATTAATAGCTGCTGTTTTTTGTGCTCTTTTAACCTGAACTCATCCTCAAGTTTTTCCAGCTCATTTTTAGTCGATTCAATGTCCAATTCCAAAACAGGTTCTCCAATCTTCACTGACTCACCGGATCGTTTAAGCAGTTTTTTGATTTTGGTATCAATCGGGCTCGTTACCGATATTTCAAATTCGGGAACAACAACTCCGATCCCGGTAAATACCTCTTCAACATTGCCGATTTCAGCTTTGGCCGTCATCACTTCATTCCGTTTCAGTGAAGGTGCCATCCAAAGCTTAAAGCCTATGATGCTGCTTAAAGCAATGCTGGAAAAAAGAACAAAACCAAAGAAGATCTTGAACCTATCCCAGTTCCTTTGAGCTTTTGAAATTTCTCTATCCAAAATAATATCCCAGTTGTGAAACTACACTTAATGGACTTAAGACGTAACTGAAGCGTTTATTTTGTAACGTTCATTTCAATACAGCAAAATCCAGACCGATTGTAATACGTTGAAAATTAAGGAAATATAAAAACAACCAATTTCAAAAACTGTCCGAAAACGAACAGTCTGTTCGGCTTGAATAACTCGACAAGAATTATGGCTCCATTGTTCAACATCCAACTGAACCCCTCGGATGCTGTAGCGAGCCACCCAGCACATGTACGTTTTTAGGCTAATCACGATAACTGATGGGCAGTCTGTTACGATAAATGAAGGTAGAGTGTGAAGATGTTTATGTCACATTGTTTGAGGGGGCAGTCACGATAAAATAAGGGGAAAAAAAGAGTTGTAATTCTACTGGTCTCGTTTTGGGGAACGAGACCGCTGTCTGGCCTGCTTTCTCAGGATTTTTGCCCAGTCAGAGATTCCTTTATAACCTTTCATTCCACAAAGTATTGCTGCTGTCATGATTGCTAGAACAGTTTTAATATGGTGCCTTCTTTCCTCGGGTCTGCGTGGATCACTGATATTGGCAAAAAAGTCAGGTAATGCCTTCATGTGCCCAGCTCGAAGCTCCATTTTTACCTCTCCCATATTGAGCCATTGATTTAATATAGGTTTAGACAAAACCTGCCTTGTATTGCGCATCAGCGCTTTTACAAAGACCATCTTCCTGTCGCCTGTTTACAAA
>JANQLH010000397.1 GCA_028280735.1 SAR324 cluster bacterium
GTAATCCCCTTCACACCCAGTTCCATAAATCGTTTCGCAAATTTAACCACATTAGGATAATCCCTGCCCCTGGCGTTTCGTAATAATGCAATTTTGTTAAGGTTTACACTTAGCTGTGTCATCGTATTCTCCTTCAGTCACTATTGATCTATCTTTCATTTAGGATCACCCCAAACCCGTTGTTTAATCCTTCGAATTACATCATAGTATTCCTTGGATTGTAATTAAACCATCGATTTTTCATTATTCCCGGAAGAATCGAAAAGCAGCTATCGATCAACATCGGATTCCTAAAAGATGATAAACTGGGTGAGCACTTAAATTCGTGATTTGGCAGCTTGGTACTTCCTTTTTCCTTGCCTAAAAACAACTGGAAAATTAGACAAATACAAAAAAGAAACGCTAAAACACAACTAAAGATATATCGATTGTAGATACTTTTGTGTTTATTTTGATATAATCTAACATTCAGAAATGGAACACAAGACTAAGAAGGATTACAACTATGAATGACATTGCCAATATCGATAAAATTGAAGCGATTATGCGGCAACAGAGAAATAGTTTGGCAGTGTTACAAGCCCTGGAAAACGAAGCGGACGTGTCTCTGGAGAAGTATACTCCGGAAGGTTACCTGGTCGATTGCAGTAAAGGATCTATCATAAACGGATTTGGAAACTCACAGGAGTTTATCGGTAATAATATAGACAGTATTTATCCCGGGACTGGTAAAAACAGGACGGTTCGGATTAGAAAGGCGATAGCGTCCAACTCCCGAAAAGAGTATGAAGACGAAATCATTGAAAAAGCGAAATCCAAGTGGATCAGTTCAAGTTATATTCCGGTCTCAGATGACCTGGGAAAGCCTTTCCTGGTGCTTGTATTATCAAAAGATATCACTTTGAACAAAAATACCGATACCATAGCTGCGAAAAAGGAAGACCAGTTTAAAATCTCTATCGAAGAAGCCGCTGTCGGAATGGCTATAGTGAATAGGGAAGGGAAAGTTATGGCGGTTAACTATGCGGCATGTAAATTGTTCAGTTATAGTGAGGAAGAGTTTTTATCCCTCTCTTTTACTGATATTACCCATCCGTCGGATTTGGAAGTCAGCATTAAGCAGTTCAATAGATGTATTACTGAGCGTCGTCCCTTGCAGTTTGAGAAGAGATATATCACAATGCACGGCGATATTATCAATGCTCTGACCTCCATAGGCCCTGTTTTTGACAATAAGGGAGAATTGAAGTATCTCTTCGCTCTATTGCAGGACATCACCCAGCTTAAACGAACCGAGGAAGCCTTGCGCTCAAGTGAGGCAGCCTTGAATGAGGCCCAGGAAATAGCAAATATCGGTTCCTTTTACTGGGACAAGAAAACCGACAAAATCACCTGGTCTAAACAGATGTTCGAAATTTCCGGCATTTCCCCTGAAGAATTTGGAGGGAAGCTCAAGGGAGTATTAGAAGAATTCATTCATCCTGATGACGTTGAATCCACCACTAGTCAGGTCAATGAAATGGTCGTCCAGGGACGTTCCTGGCCGATTGAGTTCCGGGTTGTCCGGCCTGATGGAGAATTGCGTTGGATTCGTTCCGGTTCCAGAATCATCCTGAATGACAAAGGGGAGACAATAGCAAGTGTCGGCGTTAATCAGGATATTACTGATCAGAAGTTATCGGAAGAACAGATTAAAGCTTCCTTAAAAGAAAAGGAAACACTGCTTCAGGAAATCCATCACCGGGTAAAAAACAACATGCAGGTTATTTCCAGCCTGTTAAAGCTTCAAGCCGGCAAAATCGAAGACCAAAAACTAAAAGAAGCTTTTTTGGAGAGCCAGAGCAGAATCAATTCAATGTCGATTGTTCACGAGATCCTGCATGAATCACACAGCCTTTCTAAAATCAAAATAGAACCTTACCTGCAAAGCATCGGCAGGAGTCTCGCCCAATCCTACAAGATGAAGGATGCAAATGTGACACTGGCAATCACAGCAGATGATGTGGAATTAAGTATTGAACAGGCAAATCCGATCGGATTGATTCTTAATGAGTTGGTTTCCAATGCATACAAATACGCATTTAACGCTCAGGTTAGCGGCCTGGTCAGGATCGAACTGAAAAAGAAAGATGAGGTATCTCTTGAACTGGTTGTGAAAGATAATGGTAAGGGCATGCCGATAGATTTTGATTGGCGAAACACGGACTCTCTTGGTTTGCAACTGGTTCTAACCCTGGTTGAAAACCAACTTGACGGATATATTCACTATGAATTCGACCAGGGGAGTAAATTCACCATTATGTTTGAGATAAAGGAATACTGATGGCCGGAGAACAACACCTATATATTATTACCGGTGGATCAAAAGGGCTAGGAGAGGCATTGGCAAACGAACTGAATCAGAAGGACAATCTTGTCTTTTCTGTTTCCCGAACCCGGCACTCGGCAACCTGCCGTCAAATTCAAGCAGATCTTTCCAATCACAATCAGACGAAACGAATAACGGAGGAAATCTTTTCGCAGCTTGACATTCATGAGTTTGAGTCGCTTACCCTGGTAAATAATGCAGGGATCCTGGGACCGATTGGAAAAGTTGAGAAATCAGGAGCCGAAGCCATTAGTTTAAATTTGAATACAAACTTCCTGGCTCCTATCTCCCTTACTGCCGGCTTTATCACTTCCTGCCTGGAAGTAAACGCCAGAAAAACCGTTATCAATATCACATCAGGCGCCGCCTCCACAGTTTACGATGGCTGGAGTCTTTACTGTGCGTCAAAGGCAGGATTAGAGCATTTTTCCCGTTGCGTGGCCAAAGAGCAAGCTTTAGCCAGGTATCCGGTATCAATAGTCAATGTGAATCCCGGTGTCATGGATACTGGTATGCAGGCGTTGATTAGGGAATCTTCTCCTGAGGAATTTTCCTCTCTTGAAAAATTCCTCAATCTTCATCTAAGCAATCAATTACCTTCACCGGAGAAAGTTGCCAAGATCATTCTAAAGGCTCTGAATGAGGAGAGCTTTGTTTCCGGAGAGACATTTAACGTTGCAGACTGGCTTTAGTCAAACCTAATGGTCTTTTTATGGTGAGTCTGCCACTGTTGCCAAGGCCCTGGAAATCTTATCCTTTCCCCATGGTTTTGGCGTTGTTGGAGCAATATCATCCGCAACCAGTGTTGTTCCCCAGCCAACTTTTGTAATCTCAACCTCACCTCCCCGGTTGGAAATCACGACCCCTTCACCCTTTAATAAAGCCACCTCGAATTTCCCGCCATCCCAGAATCCTCCCCAGAACTCTGTGCCTTTAATACCTATCACGGCAAGATTTGTCCTGTATTTGACATGATTGGTTTTCAGTCGAGCCAGTTTCCCTGACACTGCTTTGAAAAAACCTTGTGCAAAACGATACAAACTGACACCCGCACCCGTTGATGGATTATATTGGTATTCTTCAATTAAAAAATCCGTGTTATTACCCAGGGTAAGGCTGGCTCCATCCTTCATCTCTAATTTTAAACGGGTTTTGTTCCCTGTAAATATCCTGTCACCGGAGTATAAAATGCTGCCGATTTTTAGATTACGTGATTCTCCTTGATTGACTGCCGATGCCTTCCCGGATATTTCCTTCACCAAACCGGCCCGGACAAGCTCATCGGCATAAGCAAAAACAGTCGTTAGTAAAAACAAAACAACAAAACCCGTGGCAATTCGTTTCATCGATTCTCCTTAACTTAAGGTTTACGCCCGACCTTTTTAAATTATCAATTGTTCCGGACTATTATTTTATTGAGAATACATATCAAGTACCAGCCTTATTCAGCTTTTTTTGTCAAAAGTATTTAGTAACTTATCGCTTCAATGCTAAATCATGGCAAACACCTTGGAATCAACTTTCCAAGAGGTTTCCGGTTTGTTTGGCAGCAAATGATTTACTGAAACGTTGAGTCATTCTATTGTTCAGGATTACGTGGCTTTAATCGTCAACCGGGACAACCATTTGATGCCTTGCGAGGTTTGTGAAGGGAGACGACGCTATTTGTAATATTCACCTCCTCCATTTCTCACTGCGCGTTAATAGCATCCGGACGAATGCGATGGACGTCGGGTCTAGTTTAAATTTTTACAATTGGCATAATAGGTTACCGTTGCGGGCCAATCGGAAAAGATGCCAAGAATACCTACTTCTCGAGCCAGGACATCCAATACTTCCATCATATCCCCATCATTGTTTATGACACTTTGGGTTGTTTGATAATACCAACCACCACCGCCTTTCAACAGTCCGGACCGTTCCAGAGTCCAGGTTATGATTTCAAGACCGGCCTTTTTAGCTTCTACTGCATATGAAGAAGGAATAATGTTGCCTTTTTCAACATCAAGTAACATCCACATGGGAGGAGCGATTATCCGGACATTTTGCTGGTATAGCTGGTTCATATTCGGCTTCCATGTCTTTGGGTCCCTGTGATCAAACCCTTCGATATCATAACGTCCATCTAAAGCCACGGCCTGTCTACCAAATTCCGGTTCATTTTGGACCCAATACAAAACATCATTCAGGTTAAACGATTGTGGGTAAACGTCCTTTGGATTCACTCCCGCCTTTTTGTAATCATCTATGAGCTGCTGTGCGTAGTTTTGTTGGGTGTAATTGCCACCAAAAGGCATTTTCACACTGGGAGATTTTAATTCCGGAGTCATTTTTACTTCCAGGCTCTTAAACAATTCAACGCTCTCTGCATGAGTCATCAAGGTTCCACGGGAAGAATACAAATCGGTTCTCCAGCCGGCCGTTGCATTCATATATTCTTCAACAGACGTGGCCTTGGGATTTGCCGCATCCATTTTCCCCTGCAGGGTTTTGAATTCCCTTAAGGTGATATCACTGGTGCAACATTTCGCCATTGCCGGTTTAATGATTTTGCCGGTGTATTTGTTTACCTGTGCGGGCTGAAAAGGTATTGTGCATTTTTTTGCCAATCGCGGTTTGGATAAAATATCCGTTGTTGTATGAAGATCGCATTGTGAATGCCTGCAAACCAACTGTTTGTCTTTGGTGAAAGTGACGTCGCATTCTAAAATTCCAGCCCCCATCCTCGCAGCAGCGACATATGATTCTTTAGTGTGTTCCGGAAACTGCATGGGAGCTCCTCTATGGCCTATTGAGAAGTCTTTCTTCACAAAAGGTCCGTTTTTGCATTTTTCCAGGCTTGTTTTCAGAGCACCCTGATCCATGTCTTCAACCAGGAAATATGGTCGCGGACCTAACTGAACAGCAGATTGACGATCATTAGCACAAACAATTCCGCTAATTAAGACCATCAGGATACACAAACCAGCTACTCGTATCATCGCCTCCTCCTTATCATTTGATTAAACTAAACTCATTAAAGTTCATTAAAACAGTAACTTGGTGCAAAGCTAAAGAACCAGTCTCTTTGGTAATTAATACTGCAACGACTTTTGTTTTTTCTAAAAAAGTTATCAATTAGTTGTAATATATGGTTTGTTCCCCCAATCAATGGCTGAGACCATTAACTCACGAAGTAGTCGAAAAAAGTAAACTAAAAAATAACAATTGTTTCGCAAAAAGCGAAATGGCTACACTGAGGCAGGTAGCCTAAAAAATTGAATTGAACACCTGGCTTTTAAGGTGAATAAATCCGATTTTGGGAAGCATCGCCCGGAGTTTAAGGCTCCTGGATGAAAATGAAGCTTTTCATCCTTAGTAGCGGCTGACTTGAATAAAGCAGGAATTACAGCGCTGGCCAAACACTTGGGACTCTTAAATCATAATCTGCATTCAACAACATGCCTGACTTCCCGAATTCTTTATGGCCAGAGAATAACTCTTGAAAAGTTAACTCAAATCGAGCAGACAGAAAAGGTTTTCGCTACGGGGCATGAAAGAAATGCTCTGAGTTCGTTGTCCGATTCCCTTTTAATGAGTTGATCAAACCGGTGTCATGTCAACGTAAGACCGTGGCTTCAAATCCGCTGAAGTTAGGTTCTTGCTGTGAATCTCGCAATTCAGCGTAACAAAGCACATATCCCTTGATTTCAGCTCAATGCGACTTTGCATTGTTGACCGGACACTAGCGATTTACTGAAATGTCCATCAAACGATGTTTCCCAGATATTTTGATCCAACGGGAATCTTCTGCCCGGAAAGCAATTCAGCTTCAATTTTTCTGCCGGATTTAAGAGTCCTTATAACCCTTTTGGGGTTCACAAGATAGCTTTTCTGGCATCGAACGAGTTCTCCTTCAAATACCTGCTGAATTGACTTCAAGGTAATATTCACACTACAAACTGTATTTCCCTTAAAATCATAAACTGTACAAACCTGACCACCCGCTTTTATATACTCAATCAAGCTCAAATGCTGTCTGATTATATCAATCGATTCAATAAATTCCGGATCTCTTATGGTCTCAAACATCTTGTTCAGTTTAGTATTGGTTTGGTGGACAGTCTTTTCAAGCTTGTGTTTCTCTATGTTCATATGTTTAGCATGCCTTGAATGCTCCTTATTTTTAAACTTCAGATCTTCAATCAAATAAAAACTGTTTTTATATCTTTCAGAGACAAAAAACACATTTGATAACATCAAAAGCAACATACCAAAAGGTAACAATCGGGGGAAAACTGCAATCTCATGTAAATAAAGTAGTTCGATTATCGAAAATAGAGAGTATCCGGTTAATCCAATTAATAAAATTTTAGATCCATCAATGTTTCTTGAAACCGCATTCAACAGGATATAGTACCAGAAAATTGCGGTTAAGCACATGATTAAATGGAAGTATGAAAGAAAAGGTAAAAATGTAATGGGAGGAGTAAGCACAATCGTAAATCCGTAACATACGCAAATAGTGACAATAATCTTATGAATCAACCATGATCCTTTTGCAGGAAACAGTTTACAAACCATATCAGTATATATTGCAACCGGAAGCACAACTGTAAGGTGAACCAGTTTCAAAAATACTGTATAATGCATTGGCAAAATAAAAGTTATTATATTTTGGCCTGTACCAAGAATAAAACCTCCACCCAAAAGACTATACAAGGCTATCTTTAGATTTTCCGGTTCATCCCTTCGATGTGCATAGATTGTTAGATGATAAATAAAGGCAGTAAAAATCAACGCTGCACTGAACAAATCCAGAGAAGAGATGATAAACACCTTCACTAATAATTCATCAGCATAACCAAACAGAATCCTGTCTTTTAACCCACCTTTGCGATGATGAAAATTCGAAACCTGGATAGAAACTTCAATAGGAGAACCATTGGTCACCACCTCAAATGGCACAAATTGAACTCTTCTTTCTGGCTCTGATGTAAGTATCGAATTACCTATTTTCCCAACAGAGGCTTTTAATTCTCCATTCACAAATACTTTATATGCTGATCCCACCCGATTCAAAAATAACGCAAAAGTTTCTGTTTTGTAGCTAGCGTGAGTTTACGAAATATGTTTTCGCGGGTTGAATTTCACATCTAAAATCAGAAGGATAGCGCATTGAAAACGTACCCCCTAACTTCATCAGACC
>JANQLH010000402.1 GCA_028280735.1 SAR324 cluster bacterium
CTATGGTGGCGCTCGCAAGCTCGCTGACCATAGGCTAATTTAATGAACGCTGTCAGCGTTAAGCGCAATTCATTGTTGTTATATCGGAAAACACCTTAGTTCTACGATGATGGGTAACGAGTTACCCATCGGGTGGGATGTGATCAAAAGCCATATACATAAAGAGTTGATGGGTAACAAGTTACCCATCCTACATTCTACACATGAATTCAGCATGTTACACGATAGCTTCCGGGTCGTGAGATGCGAAGCTTGCAGCATCGATCGGGGTGACAAGTGTGACGTTTCGTCTATTAAAATAGAAAAACCATAAATTATTCTTTTATAAAACAGCCTGGAAGCATGCCCATCAACCAATGTGATTTAATCATAAGCCAAAGCACGTCAAAATTGTAGGATAGTTCTGTGCAATATACCTATCAATCTGAAACTGTCATAAAAAAACCAATCGAATCAGAACCCGGGAATTCCTAATAATCTTAGTTGGTTGTTCGGCTTTTAATCTGATACTCTTGGATTCGATGGAATGAATCTATGATAGTTGAACAATACTTGCAGAATGTGTGAACATTGTTCGTTACAACGTTTGGCTTTAGGGGTATCGTCACGGAGAGGAACTTGACGAAAATAGTCCAAACTTCTGAAATTAATTGAATTTGGGGGTCATATGAACAATTTGAAAACTTTATGCATCTTAATCGCTGCCTTGATATTACCAATGATTGGGTTTGCCGGAACTCGTGATGACAGATCCATCGAGATTCTATTACAAGGGAATGTTCTTTTGGGATCAGGGGCGTCAGTGGCATATAACCTGGGTGATCATTTGACCTTTGGTGTCGGCCACTATGCCGCTAGCTTTGAAGGTGATGGAGAAACCGAAGAAAATAATGAAACCTATGAAGCCGATTTCGCCACTTCTGAACTATTTATCAGGTTTTATTTCTTTGAAAATGCGGGACTTTATATCTCAGGTGCATTGGTTTCACGTGATTGGGAAGTAGCGGTCAGTGGTTATGACAGCACAGATATTGGAGGAGGTCCTCCCGGAAATTATACTGTAACTGCAACCTGGCCAAACACCGGAACCGCATATGGTTTGGGTTATAATTGGACAGCCGGATTTGGTCTGACACTTGGAGGTTTTTTGGGGGCAGTTACCGGCGGTGAACCCGAATTAAAGGGTGAAACAGATTCCGGTGCTACACAGGATCAGGTAGATGCACATGTTGATGAAGTCGCCGAAGAAGAAGGATTTGGAGAAAAATACAATACCATTCCTATCGTTCGATTTCAGATTGGTTATAGCTTCTAAAAAGTATCCCTTCAACAGCATCAAAATTGGTGGATCCGCTGCGCTTGATCCACCCTCCCCTCCCTAGAACATAAATCAATCGCTTCATTACCTTCCTTGAGCAATATCTCTATTCCCACACCCAAACTGTTGACTGCTTTGCTCCTTCCCTGATTTAATTAGAGCTTACGACTTTAAAAAACGCCAAGGTCTTATCCGGGAACTCCCTCCAATCGCAGTTTTCTGGCCGACCATAAGAATATATCATCAAAAGAAGTGAGCCATGGACAACTACAATCCTCAAAATATCGAAACCAAGTGGTATGAATACTGGGAAACCAATCGATTTTTCTCACCGGATATTAACGACGCAGAAGAAACCTATACCATTGTAATCCCGCCACCAAACGTCACGGGTTATCTGCACATCGGCCACGCCCTGGTGAATACTTTGCAGGATGTATTGATTCGCTGGAAAAGGATGCAGGGCTTTAAAACCCTCTGGCTGCCCGGAACCGACCATGCCGGTATTGCCACCCAGATGGTTGTTGAACGGGAGCTTAGAAAAAAAGGCATCGAGCGTGAGGAATTGGGACAGGAAAAATTTGTCGAAGAGATCTGGAAATGGAAAGAACATTCCGGAAACATGATCTTTAAACAATTGCGACGCTTGGGCGCTTCCTGCGATTGGGAACGAGAACGATTTACCCTGGATGAAGGACTTTCCAGGGCGGTTCGTAAAAGCTTTGTTGATCTGTATAACGAAGGATTGATTTACAGGGGGGATTATATTGTTAACTGGTGCCCCAATGATAAAACCGCTTTATCCGACCTGGAAGTAGATCACGTAGAAAAAGACGGTAGCTTAACCTACCTCGGGTATCCTTTTGAAGACGGCAGTGGTGAACTCATGGTAGCGACTACTCGTCCTGAAACAATGTTAGGTGATACAGCTGTTGCAGTAAATCCTGATGATGAACGCTACAAGGCGGCCATTGGCAAGACCATCAAACTTCCTTTGGTAGGTAGGTTAATCCCTGTCATTGCTGATGAGTTTGTAGACCCCGAATTTGGAACCGGGGCCGTGAAAGTTACTCCTGCGCATGACCCCAACGACTTCCAGATGGGAAAACGGCATGATCTTCCTTTTGTTAACATCTTTACCAAAGATGCCAAGATTAATGATGTATTCAAGCCTTTGGAAGGACAGGATCGATTTGGTGCACGAAAGAACATTGTAGAATTGTTAAAAGAAGCCGGTGCTTTCCGTAAAGTGGAAAATCATGGTCTTTCACTAGGTCAATGCCAGCGTTGCAAAACTGTGCTTGAACCCAGAGTTTCCACCCAGTGGTTCTGTAAAATGAAAGATATGGCCGACGCTTCTCTGGAAGCCATGAAAAATGGAGAGATTCGCTTCGTGCCCGAAAACCAGGGTAAAATCTTTGATGAATGGATGAGTAATATCCAGGATTGGTGTTTGTCTCGACAGCTATGGTGGGGACATCGCATTCCGGCCTGGTATTGCGATGATTGTGGTGAAATTATGGTTAGCGATGAAGATCTGGTCTCCAAATGCACCAAATGCGGCTCCACAAATATTCGCCAGGAAACCGATGTGTTGGATACCTGGTACAGTTCCGGGCTGTTTCCCTTCTCTACCATGGGATGGCCTGATGATACCGAAGATTTGAAACTTTTTTATCCTAACTCCACACTGATTACTGCCTATGACATCCTCTTTTTCTGGGTGGCCAGAATGGTGATGATGGGTATTAAAATTACAGGAGAAGTCCCGTTTCCGGAAGTCTTTCTCCATGGTCTGGTCAGGGACGAAAATGGTGAAAAGATGTCCAAGACTAAGGGAAATGTCATAGATCCCCTGGTAATTATAGATAAATACGGTGCTGATGCGTTGAGATTCACTCTCACCAGCCTTATCGTCATGGGCAGGGACATTAAGCTCCCCGAAAAGACCATTGAAGGAAACAGAAATTTCATTAACAAAATTTGGAATGCGACTCGGTTTACCCACTCTCATATTGAACGATTGGGAACTCCCAAGAAGTTGGAGGAAGTAAACCCCGGAATATTCGATAGCTGGATACTAAATCGTTTCAAAGCAGCGGCGTATGATATGCACCGTTACCTGGAATCCTATCGCTTCAATGAGGCTGCCAAAGCCGTTTACGCCTTTGTCTGGCATGAGCTGTGTGATTGGTATGTGGAGATTATTAAACCGACTTTGTTTGGAAAGCTTGGAGAAGAAGCCTGTCAGGCGTCCTTATCGGTTCTCTATCACGTATTGGAATCAAGTCTGCGGCTATTGCATCCCATTATGCCTTTTGTTACGGAAGAGCTTTGGCAGGGACTACCAACCACCGACGGAACGATCATGCTGGCTGAATTCCCAAGAGTAGAACAAAGCGATCTTCAGGGTGATCCACAAGCCGAGATGTTAATTGAGTTGGTGAGTCTTGTTCGTAACATTCGAGGCGAAAACAACATCAAACCAAATGTAAAGATCGACATCATCGCCGTTACCAAAAACCAAGATCTGGCAAAAGATATCGATAGTTACAAGGAAATCATCTTTGCGTTGGGCAGTATAAAAAACATTGCTATCCGAGACGCCATCGAAAAGTCCGAAGGACTGGCCGGCGGTGTCGGTAAAGGATTTGAAGTGTTTGTTGATCTCACCGAGACCATCGACGTGGAACAGGAAACAAAGCGTTTGCAAAAGGAAAAAGCCAAATTACTGGTAAAACAGGAACAGATTCAAAAGAAATTGAATAATGAATCTTTTCTATCCAAGGCTCCGGATGCAGTGATTCGAAAAAACCGCGATGAACTGGCAGAAATCGATGTCAAGATCGAAAAGATCGATGAAAACCTTGAAACCATTAAAGCCATCAAATAAATCCATGAATCCGATTACATCACATTTGGGACATATCAGCTCTTTTCTGGCCATGGAGGTCTTTGCAAGAGCTGAAGAGCTGGAAAAGCAAGGCAGGGATATTATTCATCTGGAATTTGGAGAACCGGATTTTCCTACCCCCAAGGTAATTGCTGACAAAGGAGTTCAGTCTATTCGTGATTCCAGAACCCGTTATACCCACACCCAAGGTATAGAGGAGTTCCGAGCTGCAGTGGTGAATAAGTACAAAGCTATGTATGGGGTGGATATCAAACCGTCACAGGTTTTGACTTCATCCGGCAGCTCCGTGCTGCTCTATCTCGCCATGAGATTGTTGGTTCCCCCGGGCGATGAGATCATTATGACAGACCTTTGTTACGCCTGTTACGACAACCTGGCAATGATAGGTGGCGCAAAGCCTGTTCGGGTGAGCTTGCGACTGGAGAATGGTTTCCAGCTGGATATCGATGAAGTCAAGCGAGCCATTACACCGAAAACCCGCGCTATCCTGGTAAATTCTCCGATGAATCCCACAGGTACGGTGCTTTCCCAGGAATGCATGGAAGAACTGGCAAAGCTGGGTATTCCGATTATTTCAGACGAAATTTACGGCGATTTGATCTATGAAGGTGAACCCTATTCGGTTTTTAGTTTTACGGACAACGCCATTGCCCTGAACGGTCTTTCCAAATATTACGCAATGACCGGCTGGCGATTGGGCTACATGATCTTGAAAGAAGAATGGGCGACTGTCGCTGCCAAAGTGCACCAAAACATGATGATTTCGGCAGCCCACTTTGTTCAAGACGCCGGCACTGTAGCCATTAGAGAGGGAGAGTCGGATTGTCGCAAAATGGCGGAAGAATTTGACAGCCGTCGGAAATTTCTTTTAAGAAGGTTGGATGAAATTGGGTTGAACCCGGGATACAATCCCGTGGGAGCCTTTTATGTTTTCTTGAAATATCCGGATCAATCCAAAAAATCCCTGGATGTGGCCATGGACATTCTTGATAAGACGGGTGTGGCGTTAACACCGGGAATCGATTTTGGTCCTGCAGGAGAGGGATTCATCCGTTTCAGCTATGCAAACTCCAAAGAGAATATTGATGAGGCAGTAAAACGCTTACAACAATATTTCTCCTGATTGTTTTGGATGGGTAACTCGTTACCCATCAACTCAAACGAAACACCCAATTTCCCCATATAACCACAAAGATCAAAACCCTATCGAAATATACCCAGCGGTCCTTGGACTGGGCTTCTGCCCTGCATACTCTCCTGTTTCTTCAATATACCTGGTGTAACCAATGATCAGGATATGAGATAAAGCCATTTCAGCACCATAGGTAAAATATCCGGAGGTGTATCCTGCGCGTAGCGAAAAGAAACTACCGGTTTTATTGATAGGCAAAATACCGAGTTCAGTTCCGAGATGTATCCGTCGATTCCAGCTTTTATCCCCTGCCTCCGGGTCATCAGAACCTAATTGCCGGGTAACATCCCTCACATCCATAGCCAGAATCCAGCGAAAGGAAATACCGTCCTGGCGCATGGAAATTCCCAAATCCAGTTGTTGAGGAATATCCGTGATGCCTTCTGTTTTGAACTTTATTTCGTTCCTCCAGACACCACCCCATATTAAATGTGCTGCGGTCGATGTTCGGTATAAAAAACCTATGTCAAAAGCAGAAGCCGTTGCCTTGGGACCATCCTCTTGTAGATCGGGGAAACTTTCCTCATTGGTGGCATCGATAAAATCGTAAGTAAACGCCAACTCCTGCCGTTCGACCTGCCTATACCCCAAACCTAACACAAGCTTGCCGAGGCCGATGGGATAAGAAAAACCGGCTTGTTGAATGATATCCAGTCTTTCATAGGCAACGATTTCCGGAGCACTTTTGTTTCTAACCTCAACATCGATCAGGAGTTCATAGAGGTAGTTACCTGCCAGAGAAAATCCCCTGGTATCCATATTGGCAACGCCGTTGATTCCGGCATGAACCCGAATATAGGGATTTTTTCCAATGTTATCTTCCATGAAGTCCAATTGTTCTTCTTTATCGTCCAGTTTTAGGCCGGTTGCCATCGTTTGATAAAGCTCCTCCGCATCGTCGGAATACGCAACCTGGACCATGGGAAAATCGATCCATCCGGTAAAAATATTTGCCAGGGCGGCAGGATTATAGAAAAGAGTATAGCTGTTGTTGGCGCTGGTCACACCGGTTCCTCCCATGGCCAGCGAACGAAAATCCTCACCAATTCGATAGAAATCTTTCGCCATACCGGAACCGGTGGTTCCGAATAAACCCAGTACGACCAAGAAGATTACCTTACAGATTCGAATGTCGATGCATTGAAACAGCATATTTAATCAATATTAGTTTTAAAACAGATCTGAACTCGGATCAAACACCGCCCCGATTATTTCGCAATCGTAGATCTCTCCGTTATCAGCTGTAATATCGCCAAATCTGGCCGGCCTGCAGAGTGGAATTGTATCACCTGATGCATCATAACGATCGCCGGAATCAAATGAGCTGTAAAAATCCAGAGGTGTCAACACGCTGGTGCCCCCGCTTTTGAATGCTTCAGTCACAATGAAATTATCATAAGCGTTTTTATTGTATTGCAGCACGCTGTTGGATCCAATTGTGCAGGAATCCATTGTCACATCATAGATCACATTCAATGCCACATCAGTGCTTGCATCCTGGGTTGAATCCACTTGGGTGCAGCTGGCTGAATCAAGATTGCAGCAAAGGTTCTCATAAAATGTACTTCCAAGACCTGAAAACGAAAGCGTTGGTGTAGCATCAGCAGAGACATCAACTGTAAATTCACATTTGGCAGGGTCTGCATCATCAGTTACATCCACATCGCAGGTAGAAAATGTTCCGCCACTTTCTGTAATTTTGAACAGATCTTTTAATTCGGTGAAAACCAAGATGGACGAAAGCAATAGAGCTTCCAGATATACTGTCTGAGACTTCTCACCAATTTTTGTTCCCATCAGAAAATCCAGTGCTTTCCGGAAGCTGGTTTTATCATCGCTATTGTCCGGAACAAAACTAAAAATTGCACTGGCAGCTCCTGAACTATCGCTTGAATTGCTCATGAATTTAACCAGTTCAAACAAGGAAAGCCCCCCCTGACCCATATAAGCCTGGGCCGCATAGTGATATCCATCATCACCGCCTGCTTCGGTACAAACCTCAACGGCATCCGACCACTCACCTTCATCCAGATGAATCCTGCACTGCTCCAACAGGGATGCATTGTCACTTAACTCTGCATCTTTGCAACCCCAAAGCAATCCTAAAATAACCAGGATAATAATTAGTGGTTTCAATTTTCCGGTTTTTTGAATAAGCATTTGTTTTACCGAATAGATAGTGCCTGAACGAAAACCAATTTAACCCATACCAATAATAGTTTAAAAGCAGTTTGGTACTGCGAAGTCAAGTGCTTTCAGCGATCAGCTCTCAGTCGGTTTTTACTTACAATTGTTATGTCTTCGGCTGAACGCTGAAAGCTGACGGCTGACAGCACGGTAATCTTCGAGTTGAATTCTGGCATCTGGCATAGGGCTGGATAAAGCTTTAGTGACTTTCCGTTCAGGCTCTGGATACCAATAGCTTGAAGAATTCAATGGGCATAATCATCTGGCATAATAAATTCAATTTATATACCGCGCTTTTGTTTCGGAATGAATGATATAGTACAGCCGAGAGAAGCAAATCAAAATCAGAAGCTTACAGTCACTCCAAAGATTACCGGCAGACAGCCGATGCTTTAGGATTATTTATGGAACTATAAAAACGACAAATAAGTCGAAAAGTACAGCAATCTTTGAATGACAGTCACCAGAGCCTGAGACTCAAAAATCTCCTTCTTAGCTGTAATAGAATTACCAGGGTATTTCGGGACCGGCTCATCAAGATCGCGTTCCTCCAATTCATTTGACGAAGAAAACTAGAATATCCAATTAAGGTTTGACGGTTTTTATTGAGGATTTAACACTAGAGGTAGATGAGCACAATTGATTAAAAAAACAATCATACCCATTAGTCATTTATACGGAAAAACGATGGAAGAAGCAGAATACATGGAGCTCGCAAACTTAGTCCCCGCGGACTGGTACACATCACAGGAAAGCCTTGAAGTCACGAAATCCATATTTTATGACATCATGCTTGCTTATGCCATGCGACAGAATATAACGATCAATAACGATGAAGACTTGCAGGACTTGCTGGAAGCGATCGCAACCGAGAAGGAAATTCCCCAGGACGAAGTGATTCTGAATATCCAGAACGTGGCAACGACTGTTGGTGCTGTCCGATTATTCAATATGAAATTTCCGGAAATAAGAGAAAAATTTCCCAAGAATGAGATCAATGTTCCTGTTTATCCGCCTAAGTTCCTTGCTAAGGTGCTTGAAATAACAGAAGAAATTGCTATAGATTTGCAAAGCGGAGTGTTAAAGGATTATGCGGAATATCTCGTACCGAGCCAGGAATAACGGATTGTGAACCAAATCCGATTCTGATAAGGTTTTTCTTTCATCGCTGTATGGTAACTCCATAACCTAAAACTGTAAGGTAAAGCTAATGAAATTCCTCCATACCATGATTCGAGTGCTGGATTTGGAACAAGCCCTGGACTTTTTTGTAAACAAGCTGGGATTAACTGAAATTAAGAGAATGGATTCAGAGCAGGGACGATTTACACTGGTTTTTCTTGCTACAGGTCCCGATGAACCAGCCATAGAATTGACTCATAATTGGGATCAAACCGAACCGTACACGACAGGTCGTTTTTTTGGGCATCTGGCCTTTAGTGTGGACAATATTTATGATTATTGCGAAACACTGCAAAACCGCGGAATAACTATCTTAAGACCGCCCAGGGACGGAAAAATGGCGTTTATCAAGTCACCTGATCAGATATCCATTGAGATCTTACAAAAAGGTGATGCCCTGGAAGCAAAGGAACCCTGGGTATCAATGCCAAATACAGGGGAGTGGTAGAAAGCTTGGGCTTGGGATAGCAGCTTCAATCCTTAGTGATGATATTGGACATCATCTTCAAACTTGGGGTCAAAAGGAAGGATGAACTTAATTGTTGCCCCGCCATGTTCGTTTTTTTCCGCCCAAATTCTTCCTTTATGATCTTTTATAATCTCCTTGGAGATTGAAAGACCTAGTCCGGTGCCTCCTGCACCGGTTTTTGAAAGACTACTCTGGGTAAACTTGTCAAACACCATCTCCAACTCATTTTCCGGGATTCCGATTCCTTGGTCGGAAACTGAAAGCACCAGCCCTTCCTGTCGATCAAATATGTCAATTTTAATCAGGCTTCTTCTGGGAGAGTATTGAACCGAGTTCACCAGTATATTGCGAACCACCTGGATGATTTTATCCTTGTCGGCAATGATCGAATCGTCAAAATCCGGTCGATTAAAATCGATGATCATCTGTTTTTCCTGGGTTAGAAAAACCAGGTCGCGAATGGCAATCTCCACCATATTGGAAAGACTGGTTTGATGAAAGTGATAGTCCTTTTGACCGGATTCCAGCTTTGCCAGGTCAAGCAAGTCGTTTAACAAGCCCATCAACCTCTTTGCACTGGTGTTGATGTGGGTAAAATATTTTAGTGTTTTCTGTTTGTCGATATATTCGATTTTTTTAATTCCAAACTTGGAATAACTCAGAATCCCATGCATGGGTGTTCGCAGTTCGTGTGACATGTTAGCCAGAAATTCGCTTTTTGCCTGATTGGCTTGTTCTGCGGCAGCTTTAGCCTCCATCAGCTCTGTTTCTCTAAATTTCCTTTTTGTAATGTCATGCGACAAAAAGGCTATTTTGCTTACGGAGCCATCTTTACCAAGTACAGGATACGCTATACTGTCATTCCAGGTTCCGCCAAATCTGCCTTCAAATCTAACGGATTGCCGGGTTGCAATCACCTCGTTAATTTTCTCTTTTCTTTGGTTGGCTATTTCCAGGGAAACCAGTCGAAAATAAGACTGTCCAAGTAATTCTTCCTTGCTCTTGCCCAGGATTTTTGCTGTTACGTTGTTTACATCCAAAATTGTGCCCTTTTTATCCAGCAGCAAAATGGAATCCGTTGGGGCCATCAGTAGCGCCCGAGCTGTGCTTTCACTTTCCTCCAACCTGAGTTGTTTTTGAACCTGGTCGGTAACATCGGTAACAACCAGGATGTAACCCGTTATTTTGCCCTGTGGATTTAACTTGGTGTTGACGTCCAATTGCAGATTAACTCGCTTTTGATTGGCTGCAAGGGCAACAAGATCGCAGGATACCGTTTCCAGAGACTGAACTCTCCAGGATTCAAAGGCATTCTTATACTCATTTATTTTATCTAGCGGAATAAAATGATCAAAAAGGTCCTTTCCAATAAACTGATGGTCAGGGCATGCTAAAATCCGGTTTATGCCGGGATTGGCAAATGTTATTACTCCAGCTAAATCAACTTCCAGAATTCCATGGGGAATCGTTTCCACCAGGGTTCGATATTGCTCCTCTTTAGCTTTCAGTTTGGTAAACAGCTCGTGTTGAGGAAAGAAAACTTCATCCGGAAAGTGATGAAAAGGGGACTGGCTTTCTAAAGCGGTAGTTTCTTTTTCTGCAAATTTTCCCGGGGATTTTTCGCTTTTTAGCTTGCTTTGAAAATACAAAAAACTAACGGCTATAACTGCCAGGTTCGTGCAAAGAACAAAAAGGAAGTTATCGGTAAATAATTCCTTAAACATAAGGTTGGAGAAAGTATCAACAGATATGGCAGGCTTAACAATAAAAAATGATTGGATTAACAGAACGCAACCCAATGAAACAAAATAACGGCTCATAATAATCAAATTGTACCTATCGCTTTATCATCAGTTTTTTTCAAAGTACGATCATTCTATCAGATATTATTCGGAAATGTAAAAATCTGTGTTCAAACCATAGAACGATGCCATACCTTAAACATAAAATAAAAAAGTGACAAGTTTTTTCAATAATGCCCAGAAAACTCCGTCACCCCTGTTTTCAGTGCCATATGTCCAGACCAATGGCTGTTTGGAAAAATTAAAACTCAAGCACTCATCTGAAATAAAATCTTGAAACGAACGAGTTTGAGTGATAGCTTATCTAAGTCTTTATAGTGAATAATCTGACAGGTACTCGTTAGCCGGATTGGTACGTGGCTTCACCCATGAGACCCGAAGTTAATAGCATTACACCGATAAAAACCAGCCAAAAGGATATCTCAACAACAAAATGGTTAAGCAATTCGACGAAATTAGAAAAAAAGCCTTTTTGCGCTTCTATGAGGAATTGAATGATTTCCTGCCACCCGACAAACAGAAAAAACCGTTTGCCTATCTATTTTTTGGATCACCTGCAATCAAGGATGTGATTGAGGCTTTGGGTATCCCCCACGGTGAGGTTGATATGATTCTGATTAATGGAAAATCGGAATCGTTCGATTACAACCTAAAATCCGGTGACAACGTCTCGGTCTATCCCATGTTTGAAAGCATGGATATCAGCTCTGCCACGAAGGTACGCGTTAAGCCGTTAAGGGAAAACAAGTTTATTCTGGATGTACACCTGGGAAAAACAGCTAAATATCTAAGAATGCTTGGATTTGACGCGCTCTATGAAAACAACCTGGATGATCCTGAAATCATCGATTTGGCTCAGAAGGAAAAACGCATTATCCTCACACGCGATAAGGAGCTGCTAAAAAACAGTAGAGTGACCCACGGATACTGGGTAAGGTCTAAAAACAGCGACAACCAGATCAGTGAAGTCATAAAACGTTTTGATCTATATTCAAAGATCAAACCGTTTCATCGCTGCATGAACTGCAATGGCTTGATAGAAGAGATAGAAAAAGAGAAAGTGGTGGATCGTCTGGAGCCTAAAACCAAGCAATACTTTAATGAGTTTTTTGTTTGCCGGAGCTGCGATAAAGTTTATTGGAAAGGCTCACATTTTGAACGAATGGAAAAAAAGATCGCCAACCTGCTAAAAACAAAATCCAACTAACTATTGTGCCTTGGCCATGATCGCGCTTTCGCGTTTTCGCGGGTATTTAAGATAAGGAATGATCGTATCGTTTTTAGAGCTGCTCGTTCCATCGTACTCAATGTTAACAACGGGAATCCCGGTGGCAGCCTCGATGTTTTCTGCCATGGCCTCTGTCACAAGCGAAGGGCAACATAAAGACGGACTGGTTTGCACAAAAAGGGTGATTTCCGGATAGTTATTCAAAAAAGTAAATACCTTCAACAATGTCTCCAAAGACTCGCCGGTGTGCATCAACTTAACCCCAAACTGTTCAATAACTGCTTCGATATCATCCACAAATCGATGTTCTTTTTCCTGCAGGATCTCATTAAAAATAGCGAGGTATTTCTTTTCCAGCATGGGAAAGGTCTTCACCATTAATTTCGCTGCCGCAGCATTTGAATAATGTCCTTCCCGAATCCATTTTTGAATAAACGGATCGGCAATCATCCTCATATATTCGCTGTAGGGTGTGGTAACAGCTTCGCCGCCGTTTTTCTCGATCGTACCGATTAAGTCCTGATTGACGACATCATTATCACGAGCATAAAGATCTCCGAAAATCGCCACTTGAGGTCGCTTGGATTGTTTAGTTTCAATTTCTTTAAACAGTTCGACGACCCTTCTCACAGCCTTTTCTTTTGAGGTATCCCGGAGGAAGGTATCATAAAAAATCTCCATCGCTTTTGTGACAGCTTCATCCGTTTTACCCGGAATCAATTCATAGGGTCTTGTTTTGCAGGCCATTTTCTTCAGCAACCCACCAAACATGAATGCAAAATAAGCATTATAGGTAATTCGCAGGGACATATCGATGAATGTTATTTCGCCGGAATAGATGTTAACCTGCTCCATACCCATGCCATAAGTCTGCAGCATATTCTTTAATGAGTGAGGTATAACACCAAGGTTGCAGGAGATGTTCGATGCAAGCGTCCAAATTACCGTGTCGGCAGGATCAAGACTGTTGGCTTCGATACAGTCAACAGCGGCCTGCGTCATCATACTAATTGGTAAACACTGTCCCTGGTTAAGTCTCATGCTTTTTCGAATCGAATCCTCGGACTCCTCCATCAGATATGCTTCAATACCCGCTTTTCTCAGGGATGCTTCCAGTAACTTACAAGGCAAATAGTCGAAATTGGGAAGAATCAATGCTTTGTTTTTCAGACTGCCGGTACCCGTCAGGAAAGTTGGATTCACATACCTGTATGAGGATTTTTGCTCCTTTTTATCGGTGCCATAATGATTCCTGAATGCCCGGATTCCCGCTTCAATTCGCGTTTCGTATCCCACACTGGAATCATGTTCGTCCAATTGCAGAATCAGGTACGGTTTTTTTCTGGCATCCATAATCTGCTTGAAAGTCTCAATCACAAAAGCATCGGGTGTGCATTTAAAAGAGGTGATCAATACCGGGTATAGCCCTTCAGACTTAGCTGCCACTTCTGCCGCTTCAAAAATCCTGGCGGCAAACTTCCAGTGGATGTGTTCAAGAAGCGGAGCAATCGTCTGTAAGTCATCGACCTCGTAGTCCAGCATATCCTGAAAATATGATTTAATCCCCAGTTTTGAAAATATCTCCGGAATCTTGGAGTTCATGTCTGCCGATAATACGGTGTAAGGTCTACCCAAAAGCACAACACCGATATCATCTGCCGAGTGTTGATTTTGCAAAAACAGATCTTTCAGTTTGTTTTTATTGGATTCATGGAAAGCAACTGCTTTGTCGTAGGCTGATGACACTTTGAAAAATGTGATATTACCTTTGCATATTCCCCGGAGCATTTTATACAACTGAACTTTTGTATAAAAACTACCTCTTATGGATCGAAGAGTAGGATGAAGGATCTCGGTCCGGGCATTAATCTTTTTTATTTGGGAAATCAAAGCCGGTGCAAACTGGGTGTAATAGCAGTACTGCCTGCGACCGCTCGTATTTTTTTCCTTTTCTTCAAGAAAATCGGGAAGAAACACATAATCGGTTTTTTTTGCGAGATAAGCAACATGACTA
>JANQLH010000422.1 GCA_028280735.1 SAR324 cluster bacterium
CCGGCACCGCTTTCACCAACGACACCTAAAATTTCACCCTTTTTAATGTCCAGGCTGACATTATCGACAGGTCTCAAGACGTTTTTCCTGGTAGGAATATCGACTACCAGGTCATTGACAGCTAATATGATATCGCTCATTAACGTAACCTCGGATTTAGGGCATCCCGTAACCAATCTCCCAAGAGGTTAACAGACAATGCAAGCGAAAGAAGAGTTAGCGCCGGAAAAAACAAAATCCACCATTCTCCGGAAAAAAGATAGTCCTGGCCGATTCGGATTAGGGTTCCTAATGACGGTTGAGTGGGAGGTGCTCCGACGCCAAGAAAGGAAAGGGTCGCTTCCGAAATGATGGCAAGTGCAAGACTGATGGTTGCCATAACCAGAACCGGGTTCAGCACGTTGGGCAAAATGTGACTCAACATGATGGCGATGGGCTTCCTGTCAATCAATTTTGCTGCCTGAATGTATTCCTTGGCTTTTTCAACCAGGGTAGCTCCCCGCACTACACGGGCGAACTTCACCCAATCGGAAAGTCCGATTGCAAGAATCAGCACCCAGATCGCCATTTGGTCTCTCATCTCGATTGGTGTAAAACCCTTGGCAATTCCAAAAATCAGCATGGCAACCAAAATCGAAGGAAAAGTCAGTTGAATATCGGCAATACGCATAATAATCGTATCTACCCAACCTCCCAGATATCCTGCAAGTAAGCCCAGTACCACACCAAGTGTCATGGCAAATAATACAGCCATGAATCCGACAAACAGGGACACACGCATTCCGTACATAATGGTCGAAAACATATCTCGTCCCTGGTCGTCCGTGCCCATGAAAAACACCTCGTTGGTGAACTGGTTGGGTTCCATGGGTTTGGAAAATCCGTTCATCAAGTTTAAGGTACCCGGGTCGAAGGGATTATGAGGTGCCAGTAGCGGGGCGAAAACCGCTGCGAATATCAGAAAAGCGGTGACAAATAATGAAACTACCGCAACCGGAGAGTGGCGAAACGACCACATCAAATCGGATTGCCAAAAACGTTTTAATCCACTCATTGGGAACCTGCCTTTACCGCGCCATCGGAACGAAGCCTCGGATCTATTGCGTAGTACAACAAATCGACAATTAGGTTGATTGCGACAAACATAACCGAAACCAATAAAAGATATGAAGCCATAACGGGGATATCCACAAACTGAATGGCATTAATGAAAAGCAACCCCACCCCGGGCCATTGAAATACTGTTTCTGTTATGATGGCAAAGGCGATGATTGAACCGATCTGTAAACCGGTGACGGTGATTACGGGAACCAAGGTGTTCTTTAAGGCATGTTTGAAATGAATTGCCCGATCAGACAAACCTCTGGCAAAAGCGAATCGAATATAGTCCTGGCGCAACACTTCAAGCATTTCGGAACGAACCAACCGCATAATGAGGGTCATTTGAAACAATCCTAATGTGATGGCGGGTAGAATGATTGCCTTTAATCCGGAAACCGTAAAAAAACCACTCGTCCACCAACCAAAATCAACGACTTCTCCTCGACCGAAACTCGGTAACCAATTCAACTCCACCGAAAACAGGTAAATCAGCAGAATTCCAATGAGAAACGTTGGTAGGGATACACCTATCAGTGAAGAGGTCATGATCGCATTGGCAATAAATCCATCCCGTTTTATGGCGGTAAAGATTCCAAAGACGATTCCGCCAATTATTGCAAATAAAACGGAGACTGTAGCCAATTCCAGGGTTGCCGGGGCTCGTTCAGCAATAATATCGGCAACGGGACGACCCTGGCGATAACTGACACCAAAGTTTCCTTGGGCGGCACCCTGAATGAATTTTAAATATTGTATGGGAAAAGGTTGGTCCAGGCCAAGTTGGGCGCGCAGTCGAACAATATCAGCATCGGTTCGTTCTTGACCCAGCATATTGTCAATAGGATCTCCAACGAAACGAAACATGGAGAATGCAACCAGTCCTACAATTGCTAAAACGACAATTGCCTGAAAACCGCGCCTGATTGTAAAGGCTAACATAATAATTTAGTTGAAGGAGGAGCAAAAGTTCATCACAAGATAGTCAGGATTTTACACTTTGACCAACAGGGAATTTCAAAAGGGGCAGAAAAACTACCCCTTTTTTTGAGGCTTATTTGTACGTGAAATATTTCATTTTTGGCTGATCTTCAGGTTGAACGATAGTTTGAATATCCTCCGTCATACCCCAGTTCAGCACTTGATGATGGACAGGCAGGTATAGAACCTCTTCCTGAACAACTTTCCAGATTTCGGCTATTGTAGCATTTCGTTTTTTCAGATTGGTTTCCGAGGCAAGACTTTTAATCATGGCGTCAACTTCCTGATTGGAAAATCGAGTTCCATTCCAGGAACCATATTTTGGTCCTTTCGTGTGAACCAAAAAGTTGAAGATATACTCGGAATCAAACGTCGGTACACCCCATCCCAGCATGTAAAAATCGGTAGCTAAGGTATTGATCATGGGGAAAAACTGAGCTTTTGGTTTTGCATCAAGATTCACCTTAATGCCAATTTTGGCCATCATACCGACTATCGCCTGGCAGATCGCTTCGTCATTTATGTACCGATCATTTGGACAGTTCAGCGTTACGGTAAATCCCTTGGGATAACCGGCTTCAGCCATTAGTTGTTGAGCTTTTTTGATGTTGTTTTCCGGAACACGGTCCAGTTCCTTTGTCCAACCGTTCACGAAAGGAGGCAGGGCGACACCGGCAGGAATGGATTGATCACGCATGACAACTTTTTGAATCGCTCCTCGATTAATCGCCATATTCATTGCTTGGCGAACACGCTTTTCAGCAAAAGGGTTTTTTCCTGAGACATTGTCGCTTTTTAGATCGGCATCTCCCTGGTTCAATCCAAAGAAAATCACACGGTTTTGAGGAGCTTTTTCAACCTTTAACCCGGCTTTTCTCGCGACTCTCTGCAAATCCTGAACCGGTAAATCCTGCATAAAATGAACCTCTCCGGACAGCAGGGCTGCTACACGAGTTGCTGCATTTTGAATTGGTGTATAGACAATTTTAGTCACTTCCAGTGGAAATTGGTCTTTTCCCCAATAACCGTCAAAAATCTCCAGCACGGTTTTCGAATCAGCTTCGCGGCTAACGAGCTTATAGGGGCCCGTTCCATTAGTGTTTCTGGAACTGAAGGTTTCCTCACCACTCTCAAAGTCTTGAACATCAACAGCTTTGTTAGCTACAGCCCAATCTTTATCCATGATAAACATGTTGGTGAGGTTATTTACCATAATCGGGTTGGGACCCTTGGTTTCAATTTCAACCGTGTGTTTTCCAGTCGCTCGAACTACCTTAACAGAGGCAAGTAGTTCCTTCATGTCACTATTAACTGACATCGCCCGATTGAGAGAAAAAACCACATCTTCACTGTCAAACTCTGCACCATTGTGGAATTTTACCCCTTTTCGCAATTGAAATACCCATATATTGGGGTTTTTCGTGCTGGGTGCCCATTCAGTTGCTAAACCGGCTTCAATGATTCCTTCGGAATCACGTAAAACCAAAGGTTCATATATCTGATGGCTCATGGTATGTGTCGGACCTTCATTTTGGGCATGGGGATCCAATGTCAGACTGTCACCGGACCGAGCCCAATTCAAAGTCTTGGCTGCAGCGATACTACTCGCACCGAACAGTAGCGCCGTTGTTAAAGCAAATAAACGTTTCTTCATGACTAAACTCCTCCTTATATTTGTGTCCTCATAGAATTATCAAATTTTTTGTTATACTGTGATATTGAAATATCATCGGTATGTCAACTAAATCAGTGCAGATTTCAAAAGGCAATAGAGAAAATCAGAAAACCGGTGGAAAATACACTCATTTTCAGTATTTTTGTTAATTTTACTATGCTCCCGGTTACATGACACCTAAAATCGCGGTTTGCAATCAATAACAGCGTGTTGTTTACCGCGTTATATTAAAGCACACATTATAGGGATTGGCATAGCCGTATTAGTCCACCCAATACATGGTTAATTTACGGCATTCAAAGGATTTTCAACGATCGGCTATCCGGCGACAGAAAGCTCATTAGCAAAACGGATACCGGATTTTTATCCTCAGGTGTTTGATATATTCAATCCCGGACTGGTTCCTACGAGTCAAATCACCGACAGGTAACGGGTCCGGGTTGTCATAGTAATTCTGATCCAACCATGATTGAAGTGTGCCTTCCCGGTGCAGGTTCCGCTTCAAATGTAACCCCTATACTTTCCAAGTCAATTCTTGTTCTCCAGGCTTCAAATGGTTTTTTGGTCCTGAGCCAATCAGATGAATCTACAGCTTGGGAAATGGTTGTTATAAGGATTTAATTGAAATAGATTTCCTGCGGTTGTAAAAAAGATCGCCGGCCCCGGTATCATTTGCTTTCAGCACCATACAGAATGGGTTTCGGTATGTCAAAACCAGTCAAAAAATTTGGCAGAAACTTTTCATTGGTTTCGTACGCGGCCGGGGAGGAGATAAAATACCCGAATTTGTGGGGAGTGATAGAAATATAGCGCTTGAACACCAGAAACGACGTCATACTTGATTCTGAAGTCTTTTTTAGTTTTTTTACCGGTAACCGGTTTCAACCATCCTGGAGTGTTGGATTGTTTTCCTCGTCCAATGGATACCTCTCCACCACCCCACGAGGTTTAATCGACTTTCAACAATTATTATACGGGTAATTCATAAACCGGTTATGAATTACCAAAAATCAAGTTGAATTATGTGTAGACCAAACCGATAGTAATGAAGCTGGAAAGAGAGCTATCAAAATAAAACAAACAATCTCATAATAATTAATTGTTACCGCTTAAAAATTTCAATATTTAATGGAATGGTCAGTTCTTTAATTGATTTATGTTCTTTGATTTCCTTATCAGGCTGGCTGGTAACTACAATTTTTTCACTTGAATAGGATGTGCTTGTTTTTTTGATGGTAGTTTGTTCAAACTCAAAATGGTTAGAATCCCAAGCTTTGTTAAAAAACTTCTCAAGGGATTTACTCCCTGTCAGTTTCGACGGTATAACCTCCATCCCTACATCTCTTAACAGACTTTCCAAAGTGAAGTTTGTTGAACTGGATCTCTCCTTTTCCGATTTCAAGGTCTCAATGTCCTGCTGATCAATAACAAGATTAACATCATGCTCGACCTTAATATCATCAACAGCTATCAACCTTCTAAATTGAAAGTCAATTTGATTCAAGAAATTAACAAACTTTTCTCCCCTTTTTTTAAGTAGATCCTTAATTTCTTGTTGGTCGCATGAACGAAATTTGTCAATCAAGTTTAGGCCTTTCACGTTTATTTCAATGGGATAGACACCCACGTCATGATGTTTGTTGACAGTGACTTTAACGAGGTATTTCATATCGTCGAGTTCATGTTCCAAAGTCATGGTTAACAATTTAAAATCTTTGGAATAAATCTCGTTGGTTTCCAGTTCATACTGCATGACAACGAGGTCTAAATCGTTCTGATTGTCGCTGGTGTCTTCATAAATCACTTCATCGTCATGGCTTAGTTTTAACACGTTATTTATTTTCAGTGCTTTCAGAACTCTATAAAGCTGCTGTATTATTGAAACCGCTGTGAAAGTTTCGATTTCAACTTTTTTGTTGAATCCACCGCCAAGTTTGCTCAGCAGTTTTTTAAAAACCCCGCTTGGTTCAACCGCTTCAATCTTAGTTGCTTCTGAGGGATCTACTTTTAAATTACCTGTGAAATACATTGGATTCCTCCTTTGTATATTATTGATTTAATTGGCACTCAC
>JANQLH010000466.1 GCA_028280735.1 SAR324 cluster bacterium
ATGGCTTATTCGCAGTAAGTGAGGGAACTCCGTAATCAAACCTCACCTACCATGCAAAATTTAAGCGGTTTTTCCCTCAATTATCCTGATCATTCTCATAATGGAAATAATGAAACAGCTATCGCAAACGATAATCATTTATATTATTGCTGCTTTGCTGATTTCACAAAAAACCAGCGCAGCTGAACCAGCCGTGACATCGGATTATGCCTTGCGACTGCATTTAAATCCATACCTTGAACTGCTGGAAGACCCCGGTGGAACACTGACCATTGATCAAGTCTCCTCTGCGGAATACGCTTCCAAATTTAAAAAAAGTCACCGGGAGGTCCCGACTTTTGGTTATACTTCCTCTACTTATTGGGTACGGATAACAATCCGCAACCAGAGCCTGTTAAATGAAGCCTGGGTACTTGAAACGCGTCCTGCCTACATTAATGTGATTGAGCTCTACATGCCAAAAGCCCAAGATGATGGCTTTTGGAGTATTAAAACCGGCGTATCCACCCCAAAAAAAACAAGAGATGTATTCCACCATCGCTTTGTTTTCAACCTGAGTTTACCCTACCACATAGACCAGACCTTTTACCTGAGAATCCAAAATCAATCCACGCTGGTCGTGGACCTACACCTTTGGCATCAAGTTGAGTTCCTGAAAAAAAGCAGGACAGAGTATTTTTTATTGGGTTTGTTTTATGGTTCTATGCTGATAATGTTGCTTTATAATTTGTTCCTGTATTTTTCGCTGAGGGAGACCAGCTATTTCTACTATGTTGCTTTCTCCGTAGCGTTTCTTTCATGGAACGTGGTTTATGAGGGGATTGCTCAACTGTATTTTTTCCCCGGTGACCTGGCAGTCAATCAAAAAGTTGGCCTGGTACTGCTGTCAGTCTCAGGCATTCTGCTACTCGGCTTTGCCAAGTCCTTTCTTAGGTTAAAGGCATACAGCCCTTATCTATCAAGTGTCTTCACATCACTTCAACTTATTACCTGTTTTATCCTGCTTTTCGTTCCCTTTTTAAGTTATGGAACTATAGCGACCGTTCTGGTTTTTATCGCGCTGGTAACATTTATCACAATTACGATCAGTTTTGTTTTATTGAGAAAAGCTCAACTACTGCCGGTTCGCTTCTACTTTGCCGCCTGGGGATTTTTAATCTTTGGGTTCTCTTTATTTTTACTGGTCAGAATAGGTATCCTTCCGGCGATTGGATTCAATGAATTTGCCTTTCGTTTCGGAATTGTCTGGATGGTCACCATGTTATCCCTGGCCCTGGCAAACAGCATTAACGCCCTAAAGGACAGTGCAGAAAAAGCCAACAGTGAATTACAAACCAGTGAACACCTGTTTAAGGCAGTATTTAATCAATCTTATCAACTCATCGGGTTGCTCTCTCCTGGTGGTAAAATAATTAAAATCAATAACACAGCATTGCGATTCGCCAATCTCGAACCGGTTGATATTGAAGGTAAATACTTTTGGGACGGTCCGTGGTGGAATAGTGAAGCAAGTATTGAAGAACTGAAGGCGGTAATAGACAGGGCTGCAAACGGAGAGTTTATCCGCTTTGAAACAACTCATGTAGACCATAAAAATCGGGTACGTATTATCGATTTTTCCCTGAAACCGATATTGGATGATGCCGGAAAAGTAGTGCTGATTATTCCCGAAGGCAGGGATATCACAGAAAGAAAAGAGATGGAGGATGTACTCAGGGAATCGGAGGAAAAATACAGGGAGCTGGTGGATTTGGCTCAAGATGGAATTCTTGTTTTACAGGATGGCAAAATCCAATTTGCCAATCCATATTTAGCTACAATGGTAGGTTACGAAGTGTCTGACCTGGTTGGAACGGAATTTAAACATTATATTGACGGATCATCTTACCAGGAAGTTATCGAGCGTTTTTTTGAAGTTGAAGAGAAAGTCACCCAGTCATCCAACCATGAGACCAAATTAATCCATAAAAATGGGATTGAATGTTTTGTTGAATACAATTTCAATTCAATCACATACAACGGTAAACCGGCATTTTTGGTGTTGATTCGAAATATCCATAACAGGAAACAGGCGGAGGCTGCATTAAGAAAAAGCGAAGCCAGCCTGGAGTCCTCCGAACGCCGGTACCAGGAGTTATATGATCGTTCGGTGGTAGGGATGTTTTCCTCCAGGGCAACAGATGGTAAGATTTTAAACGCCAACATGGAAGCGATTCGCATTTTCGGCTTACAATCCAAATTAAAGCAGCTTGATATGTTCCACACGGCCGATATGTACGTTAATATAAGTGACCGGCAGGAACTGTTGAGGAAACTTTACCAAAAAGGTACGCTACACAATTATCAGGTTCGCTTCAAAAAAATCACAGGCAAAGAATTCTGGGCGGAGTTTTCTGTCAAATACTATCCGGAATCGAACTTGATTGAAGGGTCAATTAAGGATGTAACCAGAAACAAGGAAGCGGAAGAAGTTTTGAAACGATCAAGGGAAGAGCTCAACAGACTCGTCAAAGAACGCACCAAGCAGCTGGAGGACTCAAAGAAAGAACTATTGGAAAAAACCCGGCAATTGGAACTATCAAACCAGAAACTACAGGAAAACGAATACCAAATCCGTTCCATTCTGGAAAACTCTCCTGATTACATCCTTAATGTAGATGACTATTATAAAATCCAATACTGCAATCGATCTGTCGTAGGTTTTGAAAAGCGGGAATTGGTTGGTACCAGCATCCTTGAACTCACATCCGCTGAGCATCGGGAAGCCTTAAAAGACTCAATAAATAAGGTTTTCTCCAGCGGTGTTGCGGACAATATTGAACTGGATATGCGTTTTTCGGGGGCCGATAACCACTGGTTTGAGATAAGATTTGCCCGATTACGAGAAGAAAATCCGGCTTCGCAGGTCATGATCATTGCAACGGATATCACCCAAAGGCTCATCGCAGAGAGCGAACTGGAGGATGCACAAAATCTGGCAATTGAGAAAGCGCACAAGGCAGGTATGGCAGATATAGCTTCAGGGATACTTCACAATGTCGGAAACCTGTTAAATAGTGTTAACACCTCCATTCACGTCTTGGGAAAAATACTCAGAAACTCCTCTCATGACGGACTTAGTCAGGCAAACTCAATCCTCAGGGAGAAGATGGATTCTCTTGACGACTTTGTAGCAAGTGATCCCAAAGGTAAGCTCCTGCTGAAATACTATTTTCAAGTGGGAGAAATGATAGAAAAGGAACATGATCAACTCGCGGACAACACCAACAGGGTAAAAGAGAAGCTTGAACTAATTGCCGGAGTAATAGCAGCCCAGCAGAGTTTCGCCGATGCTGATTCCTTAACGGAAAAGCACTCGCTCGCGTCAATCGTTGAAGATGTGTTGACCATCCACATGGGATCTATCGAACGTTACGGTATCAGCATTGAAAAAAAATTTTGTGAACTACCAAAAATTCCGATTCAAAAAGCCAAACTGGTTCATGTCCTGATCAGCATTCTGGATAACGCTACTGAAGCTATGTCCGATCTGAATGATCAATTTAAAAAAATCACCATTTCCACGACAAAAGAAGCCGATAATGTGATATTAACAATCAGTGATACCGGTATTGGCATCCCTGAAGAAAACCTGAAACGCATTTTCATGCATGACTACAGAAATGCTCAAAACCGCCACTGTTTCAGCCTGCATTGCAGCGCTATTTACATGACGGAAATGAATGGCAACATTTGGGCTAAAAGCGACGGAAAAAGCAAGGGTGCAACCTTTTATGTGCAGTTACCAATACAGTAGTTATCATCCTTACTCCGATACTCCCATGATCCATCTATCTGAAATTAAAAGAGAGATACTTACTATCTGACCTAAGCTGCTGAGATCTCAGAGCTTTTTATGTTAGATTGTTGATTGATTTACATCAATGCAAAAAATCATTTCTCATTTTTGTATTGATCTATGTTGAGGAATACGGTGGTATCAGATGTGCCAAGTCGTTTTTTTCTGAGAGCTTGTTCATAGCTTTTGGTGTCTTAACGGCCATACAACTTCAGGATGACACGTGAACTTCAATTGCCTTAAGGCAAATCGTTTAGACAATTGATCAACAGGGAATAAACCTGTCTTATTCCATTTTAATTAATGCATAACAGATATCGGACTGACGTGGTCTGTTTTTTGGTTACGGGAGCTTGAAATTTATGGATGTCAATGTGTATTTAAGATTTGGCAAAGAAATCAATGAACACACCAAAACTATCATTACCGATACCTTCAAAAGCAAAAACCTTCGGATCAATTCCGGAGAACTGAGCGACAATGATAGAGTTGGTTTTATCATCCGTAGTAATGTGGCTGATGTTGATTTGTTTGTTGAAAATACTTATAAGCTGCTGCAAAAGATACATAGCCTCTACCTGGTGGCACCTCAAAAATGCCATGAAAAGATCAAACACCACCCGAGAGTTCATTGTTTTGATTCAAAGATATTGGATGACCCGGCCACGGGTATCACCAATTTGATTAACTATGCCTATCATGGACGACCACTATAGACTTTTCTTTGTAAGATAGCCGGTTTGGCTATCTTGCCTTCCCCACTCCTCCTAGTCTGATATATCCTTATTTCGCTTTGAGATTATCATTCAGATTCACCTTGAGGTTTGACATGCTTTCAGCCCAAAAAAACTAACTATCAGATAAATAACTAGCTGAACGCTGAACGCCGCAAACTTCCGAAGCAACATCTACCTCTTAAGCCTTTTCTTGCAGGAAATTAATTGGTTTCAGTTCCGGCATTAGTTAAGCGTTTTTGCCTTCCATGCTTGTTTAGCCGCTTTGTTGCCTGAGTCCGAATCGCCCTTGTATATTACTTAAAATAGGGCTATGAAGGATTAAAGCAGAACATATCAGCTCACACCGGTAACTTTCAGATCCACCAAAAGGAAAATCCGCGGTTTATATCCTCATTTGCTTATGAAAAACCAGACGTTGTTCAGGACGATATCAACCAAAAGGCTGGTACTCATCCTCCTTATTTTGACGGGTTTAAAAATATCGCCTCTGAACATAAATGCTCAAACAGTTGCACCTGCATCTTGCCAAAATCCTTCCCCATCCCAGCATACGACACTGACTGCTTTGGCAAAGGCTGTTGGTGAACCTTTTACCCATTCAAATTGTGACCGAATCTATCAGAAGCTAAACGCACTTTATGAATTGAATCTGGAAAGCAACCACCTGGAAGATCTGACTCCCATCCGCGGATTGCAACAACTTGAAAAGCTAATTCTGGATAACAATCGCATTCATGACCTGAATCCGTTATCCGAGTTGGTTAATCTAAAAAAACTCTTTCTGGTCAACAATAAGGTGACTGACATCGCGCCTCTGGAACCGTTAAAAAAGCTGCAAACACTATATCTTAGCTACAACAGGGTTGCTGATATAACAGTTCTTCGCAAGCTCCACTCATTAAAGTTACTCTATCTTAGTTACAACCAGGTAACAGACTTATATCCCATCAGGCATTCATACAAACTTTCCTGGCTAATTGCGGACAACAATAACATAGAATCTGTTGCGCCGTTAAGAAGGTTGAAATATATTAAGAAAATTGACCTTTTGGGGAATCCGCTGATCACGGCCGGCGAAATTGCCCACTTTCCGAACTTCAAACGTTTTCGCCTTCCAAGGGGTATTTCTCTTGCACTTCCCAAGAAACCAACCGCTATCGCAAAGAAAAAAGCACCTCCAACAGGTCCGATTGCAAAAAAAACTACCCGTCAAAAACCTTTGATTAAGCCGCAACCTGAAACCCCGGAGCAAACATTAACAGCCAGAAAAAAAGCAAATCAAAAACCAGAAACGGTACAGCGGGAGCAGGAAAGTCAATTCGAGGAAGCTGAAAATCTTGAAGTTGCCAAGCTGGTGCCGGTTGAACCCAAGAAACCGTATGTTGAGGTTCCCGGGTACTACGTCAGCAGAGCCTATCCATTATTATGTAAAAGCCCGACAAAAAAGCAGAAAAAAACCCTGGAAATTCTCGCCAATAAAGTAGACACGTTTTATTCCCCCGATAACTGTATCGAGCTCTATAAACGACTTAACAAACTGATCATGCTTATTATCCAGGGCCGACAGCTTGAAGATATCAGCCCCCTGGAAAGTCTGACCAATCTAACCTGGCTCTTTCTTTACAACAATCGCATCAAAGAGATCGAGGCAGTGCAAAATCTCACAAAGCTTAGATCACTTGGATTAAACCACAATCAAATCCGTGACATTACACCACTTGAAAACTTGAAAAACCTCTCCACGCTCTCCCTGCACAACAACCGAATAAGAGATATTTCGGCCCTGAAAGGTCTGAAAAAGCTGAACAACCTGTCGTTACACAACAACAACATCAAAGACATTAGCGCGTTGAAACCATTGGAAAACCTATCATCCCTCAAGCTTAACTACAATGAAATCAGCGATTTAAGTCCGCTGCAAGACTTGATATTGCTGAGTGAATTGCACCTTAAACAAAACAGAATCAGTAACATCACCCCCCTCAAGGGCCTTCCCGGACTAAAAAAACTGGATCTCAGTTTGAACAGGATTCAGGATTATTCACCTCTACGCGGAATGTCGAACTATAAAGATTTCATTCTGGAAGAAAAGAAAGCACTGGCAAAATAAAAAGGAACTTGCTCACGACTAACGGATTAATGGGGATGTAACTGATTCAGGACAGTTTGAAGGGAGTCTGGAAGATGACTGGAGATATCAATGTCCAGGTTTCTCTTAGGTACTAAAACAGATAGTCTTGTTGCATGAAGAAAAATCCTGTTTAGCCCGTAAATCTCCGCAAATTCCCTGTTTACCTTACCCTGACCATATTTCTTATCCCCGATGATATTCGCGCACCTTCGCGAAAAATGTCTTCGAATCTGATGTTTCCTGCCAGTAGTAATGTTTACCTTCATCAATGTGGCATGTTTAAAAATGGAAATGGGCTCATAACGAGTTTCAGCGACTTGTTTTCTTTTGCTTTCATCGTATAAAGGAAAATCAAAAACCCCGCTTGTTGCGATTGTACCCTTTACCAGTGCCACATATTCTTTAACGGTGGTGGCTTGGTGCCACACAGCTTTTAATTCCCGGACAATATCTGAATTCAAACCAAACAAAACGATACCGGAAACGGGCCTGTCCAGGCGATGCACGGGATATAAGTATAAACCGGTCTGCTGTTTCACACGACCCATTAAATGATCCCGCTCATTTGTCTCTTTTTTATAAGCGTGCACCAATAATCCGGCCGGTTTGTCTACGGCTATCAGATTTTCGTCCTGGTAGAGCACTGGTATGTTGAGATCTGTCTGCATGATAGATAATTCTATTGATTAGGTCTTCTTAACCAGTCTGGATTTTTTTAAAACAGGCCGCTTTTAAAGGATTGCTTAAAAACTCCCTATCAAAACCTTACCCCGGTTACCGCTGGGAGATAAATCAATCCAAGATTGACAAGCTACTGGAATTAAACTAAGTTGACGACCGGTAGAAGCTCTCTTTAGCTAACGTCTGAACGGAAATCACTAAACCCTTATCCAGCCTTGTGCTGGATGCCGGAACTCAGTTTAAAGTTTAACGTGCTATCAGCCTCAGCATAAAGCATTGAACATTCAAACAAAAACCGGCTGAGAGCTGATCGCTGAAAATGTTGATTTTCGAAGCATTAATCTGCCCTTAAAGCTTTTATTGGTATTGCTTAAACAAGTTTTCGTTCAGACACTAGCTAACCATACCACCTGAAAAACAAAAAGGAGGGAGATCATGGATGAAGTGAGAATAGCCACAATGGCTGACATCAAAGCGATTGAACAAGTACCATACGACCAGCGACTAAAGGCTGTAAACATGTACGATCTTCTTAAACAGGGATCTGAAATAGATCCCGAGAAGGTCGCCATCAGCTTTATGCTCAACGGTGATTTGTACGAAAGTCCCATGGAGGTGACTTACAAGGAATTTTTCTGCCAGGTTAATCGCACGGCAAACCTGTTTCATGACCTGGGAATTGGCCCCGGGGATGTTGTTTCATATATACTACCAAACGCCCCACATACCCATTATGTGTTGTGGGGCGGAGAAGCAGCAGGTGTTGCCAATCCCATAAATCCCCTGTTGGAAGCACACACAATTAAGGA
>JANQLH010000472.1 GCA_028280735.1 SAR324 cluster bacterium
AGGTCAAAATGCTCGCTTTCCTTGATTCCCCGGTCGATCATGGACAACGCTTCCTTACCATTTGAGGCAATGGAATAGTTTTCGTTTTCCTTCTCAAGGCTTTTTGCAATTTCACGGCTTAAATAATTGTCATCAGCAAATAAAATTTTCATGTTTTCCTCCGATAAGGGTGATTAAATGATCCGCTAATTCCATCAAGAGTGAAAAGGTTAGTAAATCGAGTGGGAAACCAAACAACTGGCTGCTTTTTCAGAAAATAACAGCCCTTTCTCTGGACCCTTTGTTTGAATAGTGTTATGGTTTTATCATACACAAATATTTTTGTTTGTGTATACGAAAATCAAACAAATTTTTATCGATAACAAAATCAACTACCCAGATACTGATCCCACCCTTAAACACTCGCTTTAAAAAAGAATAGCAAGACAGTATAAATCCACTTTAGTTGGTTCGAGCGACAAATATACAGATATCTATAAGATGATTGAAAAAACCAAAGCTATCGACATACATGACTTGATTGACATGGTCATTGCGACCCTGAATGCGCGTGATCCGTACACCTACGCCCATTCACTAAGGGTTGCCGAGATGTCGGAAATGATGGCAAAGCAGATGAATTTGGATGCTAATATTACAGAAAATATACATGTTGCAGCACATTTGCATGACATCGGTAAAATCGGTGTCCCGGACAAAGTATTAAACAAAACCGGTCAGTTGAATGAGGCAGAATGGAAACAGATGCAGGCTCACTCCAAAATTGGTTATGATATCCTGGAAAAACTTCCGCTTTTCAGATCGATCACCGGTATCGTCCTTCACCACCATGAACGGTTTGACGGATTAGGATATCCTTCCGGTTTGAAGGGTGACAAAATACCCCTGGAATCAAGAATCGTTGCCGTAGCCGATTCATTTGACGCCATCACGTCGGATAGACCTTATCGCAAAGGGATGGATTATGAGTTTGGTTTCTATGAGATTAAAAAACATGGAGGCGAACAGTTTTGTCCGGAAGTTGTAGCGTGTTTCATGGACATCCGCAGGGATATCCCCCTAGTGCTTGATGAAACCAACGTTTACGAAACGCTGCCGATTGCTTTGGTCGGTCATGAAGAATTGAGGCATTCAAGAAAACAGGAGTAGATTTCGGCTTAGGGGTAAGTAACTCACGATAGTATATTTTTATAAGCTTGAATCACATAAGACGCCTGGTTTGGCAGGATCGATTTGATCGATTCCAAATCATCTTTGGTGAGTAACTCCTGATACCAGGTGGTGCGAAATTGGCAGCAGATTGGATTGCCCGAGATTACCTTAATGCTTTCCCGGATCAACCCGGTTTTTATTTGGCGACCTGCAAGCTGCTCATATTTTCGCCATGGGGCTTTAATATCCATGGCGATAAAATCGACCAGTTCCTGTTCCAACAACGATTGGATAATAGTGGGACGGCTTCCGTTGCTATCGAGTTTAATGGCATACCCAAGGCTTTTCGCTCTTTTCATAAACTCATCCAGCCCCGGTTGCAGGGTGGGTTCTCCCCCGGTTATTACCAGCCCTTGCAACTGATCCCTCCGAGTTTCCAGAAACTGCCACAACTCTTTTTCATTGACTTTATTATCATCAGCAGTCATCGGGATCAGTTGGCGATTATGACAAAACGGGCAGTTGAAGTTACACCCCTGGGTAAAGACTACTGCAGCCACTTTGCCCGGAAAATCACAGAAACTGACCTTTTGCCATCCACCCAATTTCATGTCACCCGGTCACCTTAAAAGTGCTGCGTTGTAAGTACTCCTCTCGTTTTCCCTCGTTCCACTGGCTGACGGGTCGTAAATAACCAACTATTCGTGAGAATACTTCCGTCGTTTTACCGCAGGTAGGACAGCGTTCAATTTCTCCGTTCAGGTATCCGTGCTCCGGACAAATGGAAAATGTAGGAGAAATCGTGAAATAAGGCAGATGATAGTCTTGGCAGATCTTTCGAACAAAGTGTTTCACGGCCTGAGTATCCGGTGCTGCCTCTCCCAGGTAGATGTGTTGCACGGTTCCACCCGTATATTTGCTTTGTAAGGGATCTTGTAAATCCAGGATCTGAAACAGGTCATCGCTATAGTAAACCGGCAACTGTGTGGAATTGGTGTAAAAAGGTTTCTGTTTGTCAGTAATGCCAGGGTTATTGGCAGTTTGTATAGCCGGGTATGTTTCCTTATCCAGTTTGGCCAGGCGGTAACTGGTACTTTCAGCCGGTGTCGCTTCCAGATTGTAAAAATGACCGGTCTCTTCCTGAAACTCCGTCAGACGCTGACGCATATGGTCCATTATCCTGAGTGAGAATGACAACCCCTCTTTGGTTCCGATATCGGCTTGCAGAAGGTTGAGGCAGGCTTCGTTCATGCCTATGATACCGATGGTGGAAAAATGATTGTGCCAATAATTGTCGAAGCGTTTGCGAATATTTCTCAGGTAAAACTTGGAATAGGGGTAAAGATTCTGCTCGGTAAAACGCTCTATCACTTTCCGTTTCGTTTCCAGGCTGGTTTTCGCAAGCTGCATGAGTTGATCCAGCTTTTCGACAAATTCCGCTTCGGTGTTTGCCAGGTAGCCGATTCTGGACATGTTGATGGTTACCACGCCTATGGAACCTGTTAAGGGGGCGGAACCAAATAATCCTCCCCCTTTGCTTTCCAGTTGCTTGGTATCCAACCTGAGGCGACAACACATGGAGCGGGCATCTTCCGGTGATAACTCCGAATTAACGTAGTTGGCAAAATAGGGAATACCGTACCTGGCCGTCACTTGCCATAACGTCTCCAGAATCGGATCATCCCAGTCGAATTCGGGAGTAATGTTATAAGTCGGAATAGGAAAGGTAAACACACGGCCATCAGCATCACCTTCCACCAGAACTTCCAGAAATGCCTGGTTAAACATATTCATCTCTTCCTGAAAGTCACCGTAAACCTCTTTTTGTTCCTTTCCGCCAATGACAACCTGTTCACCGGCGATTGTTGCCGGAGGTATAAGATCAAACGTCAAATTGGTAAAAGGAGATTGAAATCCTACCCGGGTGGGTACATTCACGTTAAATACAAATTCCTGCAACGCCTGTTTGACTTTCTTGTATTCCAAACCGTCATAACGAATAAACGGTGCCAGTAAGGTATCAAAATTTGAAAACGCCTGCGCTCCTGCAGCCTCTCCCTGCAGGGTATAAAAGAAATTCACCACCTGCCCCAGGGCGGAACTGAAATGTGATGCCGGAGAGCTGGCCGCTTTCCCGGATACACCCGTAAATCCTTCTCGCAAAAGATCCTGAAGGTCCCATCCAACACAATAAACCGATAACTGCCCGAGATCATGAATATGCAAATCACCTGAAGAATGAGCGTCCCGGATTTCGGGCGAGTAGATTTTATTTAACCAATAACTTTTGCTGATTTCACTGGAAAGATAATTATTCAATCCTTGTAAAGAATAAGCCATATTACTGTTTTCATGAACTTTCCAATCCAACACCTTCAGATAGCTGTCAACCAGGTCAATATCAGCCTTGGAAGCAAAATCCCTTAATTTGGCATGTTGATCACGATACAATATATAGGCTTTTGCCGTGCGTTTGTAGGGAGAAGCCAGCAACACCTCCTCCACGACATCCTGAATCTCTTCCACGCTTGGAGTTACATTATCAAAAAGGGTTTGACTGAGATTAACCACACGAATCATCAATCTTCTGGCCATAGCTCCGGAGAATTCTCCCGTTGCTTCTCCGGCTTTTTGAATAGCTGCGGTTATTTTATTTGCGTCAAAAGCAGCAGCCTGACCATTGCGTTTGATAATGCTGTTAAAGGGAAAGGGTGATTCGGAATTTTGGTTTTGAATGGCACTATCGCGCATTGATTGTTCCATATCTTACTCGTACTTGAGAGTTGTAGTAGAAAAGGCTGAAAAAGAATGCCTTCGAGTAAGACTGCTAAAATTCTGATGGAGAAAGAGGAGTATTGGTATCTGCCCGTCGTCCGCATCTTCGCCCTCGAAAGTTGCAGTCACAAAAGTGTGTTTCACACCTCCAACGACAGGTCTTCGGACTTACAGGCTAGTTGAAGATTTTACAAATCCTACTGGTCACCGCTTCCCATTCCAATGTCAATTTTCCTGACCGATTTCAGAACAGTGCTTGATAGTGACGGTCGTTCCTGATTACCGCTGCGGGGCAGTTCCGGACTTTCACCGGATTCCCTTTTTACAACATGCTTGTATCGTTGGTATCAGACAGCGTATTCCCCCGCTTTATGAAAGTCAAGCAAACACTTTATAAGGCCAGGGCAAATTTGTTCTACCGTTTACTCTGTCCTAGCAAGCCTTGGCTGAGAGTTACTTGTCATTTTCAAGTAGTCAAAAACAGTCCTGATATTACGAT
>JANQLH010000040.1 GCA_028280735.1 SAR324 cluster bacterium
TTTCAAGACCAGGCAAGCCATCCATAATGCCCAACTCGATAGTTGAACTATTTAAACCTCTTCGTTTCAAATCTTTAAAATACTGCCGCCAGCTTGAAGCAGATTCTTTATCTCCTGACTGCATTCCCAAAACCATTTTGTGCCCTGTATCGGTAACACCGACTACCACCAGAACCGGAACTGATGAAACCGGTCCGGCAACGCGCATCTTGAAACAGGTTCCATCAATAAACAGGTATTTCAGCTTGTAGTGGGGGACGTAGTTGAAATGTTGACATTTGACATGTATACCCCCTTTCTCAGCAATTGTATTTGTAGGATGAGAATATGAAATGTTGTTCGAACAAGAAAAGGAGAATTTAATAAGATGCCTTTTTGAAATTTTTGGTTTGAAAATGTCAACATTTCAACTACGTCCCCTATTTGGGTTCAGGTTTTTTATTTTGAGTTTTTGTAATGAAAATACATAAAAATATCTGATGATAAATCATTCGCAGTCAGTGGTGAAAACCATTGGAAGAGAATTACGCCCATCAGCCAGAGTCCTGTAGGAACGACACAAAAACCCAGCAAATCGGGATCTTGTGTCGTTCCTCTGGAACTCCGGAAAGTGGGGTGATTAGCCTACCAGCGGTTAAAACCCGCTGGCTACTCTGTGACGTTCTTACGGAGCTTGAGCCAATTTGTAAGAATATCAATAAGTAAACAGCAACAGTGATTGTTCGCAAAACAAAATCGATATCTCTGCCGATAGTGACCTTAAGGCAATCCTGTGGAAAAAAGGGATTTGTCTAAAAGGCGGAAAAAACGTAGGCTGGTATGGCATAATGTTTCGAAAACAGTGGTGTTACTTGCCCGATTTGAGAAAGAAAAACAGCGAAACAATTGTTTTAAAAAATACAACCGGGGAATCAAATGAAAGTGGGAGATCAATGTATTTTAGGTATTGATGGGGCCGGATTTGCAGTGTCGGTCGGCGTGTTGGAAAACCGTGTCCCGAAGGGGTTGATCTATTTAAATGACGGGTCTCCCGGATCTGAAGTCTTACTGGCCACGATCGATCAACTGCTGACCACACTTAAAATCGAGCAAACGGATCTGGACGGAATCTGCGTTACCCTGGGACCGGGTTCTTTTACTTCTTTAAGGATCAGCCTGGCGGTGGCAGAATCGATCGGACTTGGACTAAACCTTCCGGTGTACGGGGTTGATACCTTGCAGCTTATTGCGGGCAGTCTGCCGTTTTACCGGGGGCAGGTTAAAGTTATTCAGAACGCCTACAAAGGGGAGTTTTATGCGGCTACATACAAAACAGAGACAGGAAAGCCCGTCCTGCAGGATTCACTGCATCTAATTAAACCTGAGCCATTCTACGAAGATTTAATAGCCGGTGACATGATCCTGGGAACAGGGCTGACTACTTTGTTCAAAAAGGGATTTGATCTGGCTGAAAAAAAAGTTAACTGGAACCGGGACTTTCATCGCAGTGTTTCGGGAATTTCTGTGATCGAACATTTTTTGGAGCATGACGTTCGGGAACCTTCGCTTAAACCGCTGGAGCCCATCTATATCAGGTTATCCGAAGCCGAAATTAATTACGAAAAACAATTTGGTGTGAAAAAGTGATCATCCGGGATTGGCAAAACATGGTTCCTGTTTTCCCATTGGTTCATGAACTGGAACTGGATTGTTTCGGGAATTCAGCCTGGGATGAGAAAACATGGGAAAAGCTGTTTAAAAACCGGGTTTTGTTTGCTAGGTTGGAGTTCCAGGAAGCATTGCTAACCGGCTTTTGTGTGACGGAAGCAATTGAGGATGAGGCGGAGTTGTTGAGAATTGCCGTCAGAAGGGAAAATCGCCGCCAAGGTTATGCCAAGCGCATGTTAGACCAGGTATCTTTGGAACTAATGGCCAGGGGAAGCCGGCGATTGTTCCTGGAGGTTCGTGAAGATAATACGAATGCTATACAATTTTATGAAAACTATGGATTTCAACCGACAGGATGTCGAAATCGCTATTATCATTCCCCTGAATGTGATGCATTACTTTACTCAAAAAAACTAAAACAACCATAACCCACAACCACAAGGCTGATTATGCAAACTATTGTTGTTTTGTGCGGAGGAGAAAGCGGAGAACACGAAGTATCATTGCAATCCGCAAAATCGATCATTGAATACATCCCAAAAGACCGATACAGGGTGATACCCGTGGGTATCAGTAAAAACGGACAATGGCTGAGTGGAGATCCGCTTTTTGCCGATGAAAATGATCCTTCCAATATCCGTTTGGCTGAAGGATTAAATGAAGTCCGATTGGAAAGGGGCAAACTGAATGGCGAACAGATCGATGCGATTTTCCCGATAATTCATGGAACTTATGGGGAGGACGGCTGTCTGCAGGGATTGTTGCAGATGCAGCACGTACCCTATGTCGGCTCCGGTGTATTGGGATCAGCCGTTGGTATGGATAAAGATATCATGAAGCGTTTATTGATTCATGACGGCATTCGTTGTGCGCGGCATAAAGTGATTTATTACTGGCAGGAGAACCGACCCCAGTATGAGGATTTGGCAGATGAGCTGGGTTCGATATTATTTGTGAAACCTGCAAACCTGGGCTCTTCCATTGGGATTTCAAAATGCCGCAACCGGGATGAATATGAGAAAGCGGTGGATTATGCGCTCCAGTTTGATAAAAAGATCATTGTTGAAGAATTTATTGAAGGGCAGGAGATCGAGTTGTCCGTGCTTGGTAATGAGAATGTGGAGGTATCCATAGCTGGTGAAATCATCCCCAGTGAGGATTTTTATTCTTACGATGCCAAGTACATTGAAAGCGATACAACAGAGCTTAAAATACCTGCAAAACTGGCTGACGGGGTTCTGGATAATCTCCAGCCGGCTGCTGAAAAAATTTATCGATTGCTTGAGTTGGAAGGATTAACCCGAATCGATTTTTTTGTGAAGAAAAACGGTGACATCTACCTGAATGAAGTCAACACCCTTCCCGGGTTTACAAATATCAGCATGTATCCGAAATTATGGGAAGCAAGCGGAATCCCCTATCCCGAACTGATTCACCGTCTGGTTCAACTGGCCATTGATCGATTCAATGTGGAAAAAAAGCTGAAAAGGAATAAGTATTAAGATGCTGTGTCTGATCTCGGCAATTGAAACAGAGCTCCGTTGGCTGATCGATAAGCTGGGTGCAAAACAGGACAAGGATAATAAGACCTGGTTTGCTGCTAATCCGGACCTGATCCTGGCTCCTGTTGGAGTTGGCTTTTTGGAAAGTGCCATTACCCTCAACAGGCTGCTGGATCGATTCCCGCAAATTAACAGACTCCTTTTCACAGGCTCTGCAGGAGTGTATCCCAATATTTCTGAAATCAGCCCGGGTGATATTTGCAGCTGCCTTGATACCGTGTTGGCAGACGGAGCCGCAGAACACGGTTTTAGTCTCTATGCAGAACCGCTACCCAGGACGGCAATTCCGGGAACCCTGCAGTGTAATCATAACTTGTATCCCGCCAAAATAGCCACCTTGCTGACGTTAACCCAGTCAGATTCACTTGCGGAGACCATTCAAAAGAACCTGAATGTAGAACTCGAAACCATGGAACTATATGGAATTGCCCGGGTCTGCCGGGAACGGACGCTGCCCTGGAACTGTGTCATCGGAATCACAAACCAGGTGGGTAGCTCAGGACATCTTCAATGGCGGGAGTCATTCAGAAAGATGGCAATGAACACCGGGGAGTTTCTGTTGGATCATCTCAAGGATTTTTAAAAAGACCAGCCGGCGAAGATCGCTAACCAGTGTCTGAACGAAAACCAGTTTAAACCATACCAATAAAAGCTTGAAAAGCAGCTTAACGTTTCAAGGTTCAGTGCTATCAGCATTCAGCTATCAGCTCTATTATACGCTGCAACTTATACTCCGAACGGTAGGTCCTGGTAAGTTGTCACAACTTTGTTGAAGGCTAAAATGTGTGTTTAAATGTTGACTAATATCTATCTTTTGAGGATTGCGGACTTAAATTAGACAATTATTTTTATTTATTATGGTTGCCAACAGACCATATGATCTGGTTTTTTTGTAGACTAAGAGCTTTAAATAACAACTTTTTTTTGTCAATTCAGAGGTATTATGGCTAAAGAAATATATATAGACAGAGATGAATGCACAAGCTGCGCTCAATGTTCAGACGATCTACCAGAAGTATTCGCTATGGACGATGAAGACCTGGCTATCATTGTAAATCATGAAGGCGCCAGCGAAGATGAGATCCAGGAAGAAATGGATGCTTGCCCGGCCGAATGTATTCATTGGAAAGACTAATTGCTGCATTACATCAGACTGGCGGTAAACCAATCGAAATGAACATTATTCTCGATTAGCCGTAAGTCTCTATTTGATAAAAAAGCTCTTTTCCATTAGCGGAACAGGGCTTTTTTTATTGGATCACCCGAAAGTCGAAGTTCCTGCGGATCGGTTTAAACCCCGCATCAGAAATCAATGCTTTGGATTCTTCCTCGCTTCTCACGCCAAAAGATCTCAATACCTTTTCTTCCAGCACAGGTGAGCTGATATCATTAGCACCCATTCGCAGCGCCAGTTGACCGATCTCTTTTCCCAGTACCATCACTGATACTTCCAGGTTATCAATATTATCCAAATACAAGCGACAGAGGGCTAAAACTTTCAGGTACTCATGATGTTTCACGGGTCTGCGGTAGAAGTCCTTGGTTTGTGATTGGAAAGTCCAGGGGATGAAACTGTTAAAACCTCCCGTTTCATCTTGAATGGTTCGCACTACGTCAAGATGCTCGATTATCTCTTCATTGCTTTCTACCGAACCAAAAACTATATTTGCCGAACCAGATAAACCCTGGTGGTGACATAATTTTATTATGTCGACCCATTCATCTGTTGTACACTTTTGGGGAGCGAGGATTTTTCTCACCCGTTCCACCAATATTTCAGCTCCTGCACCCGGCACCGAATCCAAACCGGCATTTTTGAGTTTTACGATTAAATCCGGAATTGCGAGCTTGTACAAGATAGCCATGTGTTTTAACTCCACCGGCGAAAATCCGCGAATATGAAATCCATACCTGCTTTTGATTCCTGACAATATCTCAAGGTAGTATTCAAGAGGTAAGGATGGATTGACGCCACCCTGAAAAAACACCTGGTCCGAACCTTTTTCCTGTGCCTGTTCAATTAATTCAAAAACCTGATTTTGTGACAGAACGTAAGCCCTCTCATCGTCTTTGGTGCATTTAAAACTACAAAATGAACAAAGAATCGAACAGACATTGGTATAGTTAATAATTCGAAATACTGTATAGCTGGCAGTAGCCGAACCGATTTTTTCAACACGTCTCTCCCAGGCAAGTTGAGTGACCTCCAGCCACGGGGCATCGTTTAACAAAACAAGTGCCTCGGCTGGAGAGATTCTCTCAGCCTGTCGAACTTTCGAATAGATAGTCTGGATTGCTTGGGGTGTTGTCATTTTTGATATTGAGGGAACCGGGGGCCATGAATTATAATGAAACGAATAGCAAAATGCTTTGACGTTCGTGGTATCGTGTCATGCCGGACTCACAGAACGTGTCACAATATGGAATTATATCCACTTTGCAAAGAACTTGAACCTTTGTCATTCCGGGTTTGGCCCGGAATCCATCATGTAACATACTGAAATCATGATTAGACTCCGGGTCAAGCCCGGAGTGACAAGTGTGACAAAAAGTCGACTAAATTTGGAAAAATCTTGGATTTTTCTCTTACGACACAGTCTGTTTCCCCCATAAGCGCTAAGTTGATAATGCAAAATTACACACTTCCCTGTAAGGGAAGATTATAACAGTCTAGGGTAAGTGAGCTTGCGAACGTCACCCTAGGTAAGTTTAAAAAATGGATAAGAACTCTGAAGGAGTTCATTATGAGTTATCTGACCTATGGTGGCGCTCGCAAGCTCGCTGACCATAGGCTAATTTAATGAACGCTTTCAGCGTTAAGCGCAATTCATTGTTGTTATATCGGAAACCAACTTAGCGCTTATGGGGTCGAGAACCGTAGGATGGGTAACGTTGTTACCCATCGGGTGGAATGTGATCAAAAGCCATATATAAAGAGTTGATGGGTAACAAGTTACCCATCCTTCGATCCTGATCACAAGTTACTCAGGATGATAAACGGTCCTGATTCCCGTTATTAAACGACTTTGAGGTAGGGCGAGTTTATTGATCATGACAGATCAGAATCAATCCGCCGGTTCGATATGAATGGTGGCGTCGATATTCATGTCCTGTTTTAGCCTGGTTTCAACCTTGGTTGCACCTTCGTGGGCGTCTTTGAATGAAATAGGGGTGAGATATTGAATATGAAAGGTTAACTCGGTAGATGAACCATAGCGATGAATATGGATGTGATGCAAATCGAATTTGTGATCAAGGGTATTTTTAACGATGGTATCAAGCTTTTCTATCAATTGCTCGTCAGGTTTTTCTCCGATCAAGGGATTGATCGACTGTTTCATGATTTCGAAAGTAGTATATAAAATCAAAAAGGCGATCAGAATACCGAGTACGCCATCGACCCACCAAAAGTATTTCCCCAGAAAAATACCTGCCAATATTACGGCAGAAGCTATAGCATCACTACGATGATGCCATCCGTCTGCAATAAGGGCTTTCGAATCGGTCTTTTTTCCGGCCCTGATGGAAAACTGGGCTATCCCTTCTTTCGCAAGGGTGGAAACAACAAAAACCAGCACCACAATCCAGTTATAGTTTGCACTCCCCCTGGTTCTTAACTTTTCTATTGCTTCGACTAAAAAATTAAATCCGACGATGGCCAAAAACACACCGATGATAATGGAGGCAATCAGTTCCGCCCTGCCGTGACCAAACGGATGTTCTTCATCGGCGGCTTTTTGGGAGATTTTCGCTCCAACCAGAACGAGAACGGATGTCAGGGAGTCTGAAAGCGTGTGCCAGGCGTCTGCCATTACGGCTACCGAGCCGGATATCATCCCAACCCAGTATTTCAGGCCGAACAATATCGTGTTGATGATGATTGATAGCCATCCTTCAATATAAGACAGTTTGGATTTCAGGTTATCCAGCTCCTGGTATTTTTTCGGTTTTTTATCTGCATTGATTTCAGCCATGGTCAAAAAAAATAAAGGTTTTCAAGCAATTGGGTTAAAGAAAAAGTGCCCTTCACCGCTCAGAATACTTTTAGGACACTAAATACTCAAGAATTAAGTCTGTTTTTTTATTTCACATGTTTTCTGTTATAGAGAATTTGTTCTTACTTACGCACTAAATTGATACCCTTATCAACCTTTGGTTACCAGATACATTTTAGGGTTTTGTTCAGCCTTTCCCGCCTGACAAATACAGGCTTTTATCCGGTTTTTACATCGGTTATCCGTTTGCAGAAAAATGATTCATACTCGGGTGAAAACTTGAGACTAACGCCTTATTCAAGCAGTGAGCTTTTTGCGAATAACTGTTTTGATGTTGGCGGCCTTCTGATGATAACAATAGAAAACGTAGTGTTCGCCAAGGACTGATAAGCGATAACCCATTCAAAATCTGGATAAAAATCTGTCTTTGTTGTGTAAGCAAGGCAAAACCAAGCCCTATAACGTGTGTAAAAAGCATACCTGGTCACATTCAGATCGATCATAGCCAGCAGGCTATTTTTTCTGTATGGTGATGTTTTATTGCAAACAGAAGTAAAGACGAACCGGAAATTTTCTTAAACGCCAACATTTAAAATCAATCGTATTGAACCATGTCTGAATGCCTGCATAAAAACCTTGTTTTAATCAAAGTATCTTCAGACAAGTTGCGTTGTATCCATTGCCACTTGACAATAACACCGGAAGAACTGAATGACAGTTATTGTCCTGAGTGTTACGAAGAATCCGGCAGGAAGCACAGCGATTTTGAAAAGGTTGAAGCTGTTGAACAGGACGCGTCTCAATATCGTTGCGAAGATTGTGGAGCAATCATTTAATCAAAAAGGAATGATTTTTTTAAACCAATCTGTTTTGTGACCAGGTTCATCAATCTTGAGAACCATCAAGCCTGATATTTTTAGGGGAGAAGTAATGACAGTAAAGTATTTGGAAGGTAAACCGGTGGCTGATTCGGTAATGATTACCGTCAAAAAGAAAGTCGAGGAGTTGTACAAACGAGGGATTGTTCCCGGGTTAGGAACTATTCTGGTTGGAGATGATCCAGCCAGTGCCGGTTATGTCAGAAAGAAACATGAAGCATGCAAAGAACACGGATTTGTTTCCTTTGACAAACATATTCCCGCCAATGCTGATCAACAAGATCTGTTGCAGGCTGTTGAGGATTTTAATAAAAGCCCCGATGTGCACGCCTATCTGATCCAATACCCCGTTCCCAAAGGATTTGATTTTGCAGAAGCCCTGATGGCAATGGATCCGGATAAAGATGCTGACGGATTGCATCCGGCAAACCTCGGAAAACTGGTTTTACAGGAGCCGGGGCCTGTCCCGGCCACTCCCGCCGGTATCAAAGCTATGCTCTTGCATTACGAGATCCCCGTCAAAGGCCGGGAAATTGTCATTGTCGGCAGGGGTTCCACCCTGGGGAGACCTCTTTCGTTGCTGTTTTCATCCAAACAGGAAGGTGCCAATGCCGCTGTAACAGTAGTTCATACAGGAATTAAAGATATTGCCACATTCACCAAACGGGCGGATATCGTGGTTGCGGCAGCGGGAATCCCCAGCATTATAACGAAAGAAATTGTCAAACCTGGTGTTGTGGTGGTCAGTGGCGGTATTACCTGGGAAGGAAGACGACTGGTTCCTGATGTAGATGTGTCTGTAGAGGAGGTGGCAGGTTGGATTACTCCACGGTTGGGAGGAGTAGGTCCCACAACCATTGCTATGCTGCTGAAAAACACCGTGGATTGTTGCGAAGGTTTCAAACAGTACCGCCAGATTTAACGGTAACCCTCACCATTTGGAGCAACGTGGATTAAAATGGTTCGATGGGTAACTGGTTGCCCATCGAACTGAAACTGTTAACGCTTACCTTAAAACCCCACTCGTTTGAACATAGCTTTCTTTTTTCGTTATATTCCCAAGGGCGGCATTCGGCACCAAACCGATCGTTATGATCCGCTTTCAGCCAATTTTTGCGTATCTTTAGTAATGCCTTAAGCTGAACGCTGACAGCACGATAATCCTCAAGCCGGATAAGTATTTAGCGATCTTCCTTTCAGACACTATTTAAAATCAAAAACGGAATTGTCCCCTGCAACGTTTTTCATTGTTTCTTGAAGCTGGATTTGTTGTTTACAAATCTATTTTTTTGATGGAACAATACGAAAACGTTAAATCCTGTCCTAAAGTTCTGCGGATTTACTCCCGTCTTAGAACGAATCATTCCTGTTTATAAAAAAAATGAGCAAGACCATTGAAATTAGGTGGCACGGTCGAGGTGGCCAAGGGGCAATAACGGCTGCAAAAATCGTTGCCAATGCGGCTTTTCAGTCAGGCTATGAAGGGATAATCATGGCCCCCAGTTTTGGTACAGAGAGAAGGGGTGCCCCTATCAGTACCTCTCTCAAGATATCCAAAACCGATATCAACGATCTTACCCCCATTGCTACACCCGACATTGTCGTGGTTCTGGATCATCTCCTGATGGATGAAGAGGATGTTACAGCAGGTCTGAAGCCAGGTGGGCTGCTGGTGCTAAACTCGCCTAAAAAGGCCGAAGCTTATCGTATTGACAATTTTAGACTCGCCCTGGTGGATGTCAACAGAATTGCCAACGAGGCCGGCCTGAAAAAAGGTGTTGTCAACACCGGAATTATCGGCGCTTTGGCAAAAGCTTCAAAGTTGTTGGATTTGGAACTATTGCTGGAATACATTGAAAAGGAATTTGCCGGTAGAAAGCCTAAAGAGAATGCATTGTCTGCCCGCTTGACCTATGAACAAACCATCATGGCGGAGGGTTAAATGAGTGAAATGAAATACAAGGTTGTTACCTCCAAAAGCACCCATGGAAAGGGTGATGCCGGAAGAACGGGGTCATGGCGCGTGGAACGCCCGATGATCGACCTGGGGAAGTGCACTCCGGCAAAAAAAGAAAAAATGGTTTGTCATTTGTGCTGGTTGTACTGCCCCGATGCTGTGGTGACCAAAGAAATTGAACCAAAAATTGACCTGGAGTACTGCAAAGGGTGCGGAATTTGTGCTGAAGAATGCCCAACCAAGGCTATTAAAATGGTTGAAGAACGTGAACTGGCTGAGAAAGGGGAGAAATAAGATGAAGTTGATTGAATCCGGAAATGTTGCGGCCGCCACAGGTGTAAAATTGGCCAGGGCACAAGTTATTGCGGCCTATCCGATCACACCGCAAACACCGTTAACGGAAAAACTCTCCGAATTGGTGGAATCAGACCAGATGCAAGCCGAATATATTGCTGTTGAGAGTGAACATAGTGCTTTGAGTGTGTGTATCGGGGCTGCTTCCGCAGGTGCCAGGGCTTTTACCGCTACCTCTGCCAATGGATTGCTGTACATGAGCGAACAGGTTCACTGGGCAGCCGGTGCTCGACTACCGTTGGTGATGTGTGTTGTGAATCGGGGTCTGGGTGCACCCTGGACAATCTGGAATGATCACCAGGATTCCATGTCGCAGCGCGATGCGGGGTGGATTCAGATTTACGTGAACAATCATCAGGAAATCATCGATACGGTAATAAAAGCATACCGCCTGGCTGAAATCTGCAGCATTCCTGCCATGGTTTGCTTTGATGGCTATTACCTTTCTCATACTTATATGCCTTTTGAAGTTCCGGACCAGAAATTGATTGATGAATATCTCCCGGATTACTATTTCAAGCATACCCTCGATCCCGCAAAACCCGAGAACATAAATACCGTAACCATGCCTGCCGGTAGAGAAGACGCAGAGGGTGTGTTTAGAAACGGTTATATGGACATCCGAGCGAGCCATCATCATGAAATGAGACAGACCATTGAAACCTTCATCAATATAGACAAAGAATATGAGTACCTGGTCGGGCGGGGTGACAGTCCCTTGTTTGCTTTGTACAAATGCGATGATGCGGATTACATAGTGGTTGTGATGGGTTCCCTTTCCAATCGTTTGAAGGATATTGCAGACGGATTTAGAGATGACGGAGTGAGAATCGGTGTTTTAAGCCTGCATCTTTACAGGCCTTTTCCCCAAAAAGAAACCAGGGATGTTCTGGAACACTGCAAAGGAGTGATCGTTTTTGAAAAATCAATCAGTTATGGTTACCAGGGAGGTGTATACAGCGATTTGAAGGCAGCCCTCTATGCCAGCAAAAACAGACCCTTTGTACACAATTATATTATTGGGCTGGGAGGGCGGATAATTACCAATGAAGATCTGGCAGAAGCCATCAAACAATCCACACTATCGCATGAAGAACTGGATAATTCTCCTCAATGGCTTGGACTTAACAGGTAGAGAACATGACAGAAATAAAATCGACAGCGCTGAATCTTACTGATGAGGAATTCGTTCACCCGGGTAACCGGGCTTGTTCCGGTTGTGGATTGAGTTTATTGTATCGTATTGGCTTAAAAGCTCTGGGAAGAGAAACCATCACCGTAGTACCGCCCAGCTGCCTTACTGTAACGCAGGGGTTATATCCCATTGCCTCGACACAAATACCTTCTTTAAACGTTGTTTTCGCCTCGACTGCCGCTGCAGCTACCGGTGTTCGGGCTGCCATGAAGGTCTTGAATAAGGAGCATATCAATGTAGTAGCCTGGGCCGGTGACGGGGGGACTTCCGATATCGGCATCCAGGCCTTATCTGCGGCCATTGAACGCGGTGATGATTTTCTTTATATCTGTTATGACAATGAGGCCTATATGAATACCGGTATTCAGAGATCCGGTACCACACCCATGGGAACGATAACCACAACAACTCCGTTGTTGGGAAAACAGCAACGGAGCAAAAACATCCCGGAAATAGTGGCTGCTCATAACCCCAGTTATGTGGCTTCCTGTACTGCTTCCTATCCGCTGGATTTTCATGACAAGATTAAAAAAGCCATCCAGATTAAAGGATTGAAATATATTCATATCCACTGTCCTTGTCCGGCAGGATGGGGAATTCCGGAACACCTTTCAATCAAGATAGGCAAACTGGCAATCTCAAGCGGTTTGTACGAATGTTTTGAGATTGAAAATGGCGTCAAGGCCTTAAGCGGTCCCTCGGCGAAACTTTTGAAAAAGAAAAAGCTGACGCCGGTCTCGGAGTATTTCACCGTCCAATCTCGCTTTCGTTCAGTACCCCGGGAAGTCATTGATGAATTGCAGGCTGAAATCGATGCGCGTTGGGAGCAGTACAGAAAAGATCAAGCTCAATAGAATTACTCGGTCAGCTCTGATTACGCGTCGATTAATGAAAGGCAGAGACAATCCTGGTTGACACATCCTTGATTCAGTTGATATTTCTGAAAGCGTTAGCACCAGGAGAAATAATGACTTCAGAAGAGCGAAAGGTCTGGGAAAGAACCCAGAGAAAAAACAGAATTATCGATATCGCCCAGGATGTTTTTTTTGAAAACGGTTACGAGAAAACCACTATCTTTCAGATAGCCGAAGCTGCCGGTTATAACAAACGAACGCTTTATCTCTATTTCAGGGATAAGGAGGAGATCTTCCTGGCAGTTGTTTTGAGAGGGCTTGAAATCCTTCACGACTGGTTCCGGCATACTTTGAAGACCGCAGATAAGCAAACCAACAAGCTGCGGATGTTAAGTGAAGTATTCTTTAAGTTTTCCCTGGAGCATAGTGAATACCTGAAACTGATCATGATTTTTGAAACAAACAATTGCGTTTATTATAAAGATCAGCCCGGGAAGGAAGAAAAGGATCAGTTTCAGGAAGCTTGTCAGGCCAAAACCAATGCTATTGCGGAAATTATAACCGGTTCGCTGCAAAAGGCGATTGATG
>JANQLH010000065.1 GCA_028280735.1 SAR324 cluster bacterium
ATTGCATTGTGACGCTTCGGCCGGTTTAAGACGATTAGTCCAACTCCTTTTTCAATGGTATAAAGAACTGCCTGTTCCACGTTTCCTCCTTGTTTACACGTTTTGCATCAATTGCAAACATGGTTGCTCATGCTCATATCCAACCATGATTATAAATCATTCAATACCAGTCGTTCGCGACGATGTTCATCGCTGATACAAACCTGGAACAAAGCTTAGCAGGATAATTCCATTCCATGAACCCGAATAGTGGGATCGAATGCGGCAAAAAGAAACGGCCTATCCCATACCGTTTGATTTACCCCCTCGTGGAATGTTTCCAAGCGAGATTAAAAAGAGTGGACGAAAGGAAAGCGGCCAAAGTAGATTAGTTTATTGACTCTTGTTTGCAATCGGCAGAACGGAGCCCTTTGGAACGAAAAGCATTTACGAATGGAACATCACAAACAGGTTCATAAAGGAGAGACAATGAAATTTGATTATCATATTCCCACAAAAGTACTCTTTGGCCCAGGCAAGCTAAACAAATTGAAAAAAGAAAAACTACCCGGAAAGAAAGCGTTGATTGTGATTTCCGGCGGTACTTCCATGAAGAAAAACGGATATCTTGATAGAGTTGTCGGATTGCTGAAGGAAAATGGGGTAGATTCGGTCGTGTTTGACAAAATACTCCCCAATCCCATTCGAAAACACGTAATGGAAGGTGCAGCATTAGCCGGATCGGAAGGTTGTGACTTTGTCCTGGGTCTTGGTGGCGGCAGCAGTATCGACTCGGCGAAAAGCATTGCCGTGATGGCAAAAAACCCCGGTGATTATTGGGATTACATCTTTGGTGGAACGGGAAAAGGCCAAGCGGTAACAAACGGTGTTCTGCCGATTGTCGCAATTACAACAACTGCAGGAACCGGAACGGAAGCCGATCCCTGGACCGTGATCAGCCATGAAGAGCGAAATGAAAAAATCGGATTTGGACTGATTCCCGAAACCTTTCCCGTGCTCTCGATTGTCGATCCGGAGTTAATGCTTAGTGTACCCCGTGAGTTAACCGCCTTCCAGGGTTTTGACGCATTTTTCCACGCCGCTGAAGGATATATAGCTGATATCGCTACACCGGTCAGTGACAGCTATGCACTGAAAAGCATAGAACTCCTGGCAAGTAATCTTCCAACAGCCGTGTCCGACGGATCAAATCTTGAAGCTCGATCCAATGTAGCCCTGGCCAATACGCTTTCCGGATTTGTTGAATCAACATCCACTTGTATTTCGGAGCATTCCCTGGAACATGCGTTAAGCGCATTCTACCCTGAATTACCTCACGGTGCCGGTTTGATTATACTCTCCAAGGCTTATTTCAGCTTTTTCGCGGACGTGGTTCCAAAGCGCTACAAGGAGATGGCCAGGGTCATGGGGAAAAGAGTTGAAGGTATTCCGGATAAAGAAGCAGGAATGCTTTTTATTGAAGCATTGGGAGAGCTTCAGGACAAATGCGGGGTAGGTAATCTGAAGATGTCCGATTACGGCATCAGTGAAGATGAAATACCCAAATTTACAGACAACGCTTTTGACACCATGGGCGGCCTGTTTGAAAGAGATCCTAAAAAGCTGTCAAAAGAAGACGTTATAAATATTTACCGGGATTCGTATCGGTAAGATTCCAAGCAAGCACCGTGATGATCGCGGTGCATAAAGCCCCTCCAGATTGCCTGCCCCGACTATCTTCTTCAATATGATAATATGGAAATCACTCCATGACTTTTTGATAAAATGGTTCTCTGCAAATCAAGCTTTCTTTCATCCTCTTGATAGTTCTTAACAAATAATGTAGATAAGCGATGAGTGAACAAGGTTTCCGTATCTTGAGACTCACATACAATCAGGCAGTACAGACCTGCTATTGAAGGGGGGATATGGTAAATAAACTCAAGGGAAAGAAAGTTGTTATCACAGGCGGTGCCATGGGAATTGGCCTTGCTACCTGCAAACGACTGGTAAAGGAAGGGTGTGACATTACAATCTGGGATATGAACGAAACTGCGTTGACTCAAGCTAAAAACAGGCTTGGAAACAATGACAGCAAAATCCATATCCATACTTGCGATGTTTCGGACCGGGCCATGGTAAAGAAACTGGTGACCCGGGCCAGAAAAGACATGGGACAAATAGATATTCTAATAAACAACGCTGGATTTGTAAGGCCCGGACTGTTTTGGGAACAGCCTTTGGAAAACGCCACCAGACATATGGAAGTGAATGTCAACGCACTTTTTTATAGTATTCATGAAGTTTTACCGGAAATGCTGAAGCGCAACAGCGGGCACATAGTTAACGTTTCTTCGGGCATTGCATTTGCCAGTGTTCCCGGGCTGGCTGCCTATTCCGTGTCAAAATGGGCCACCTGGGGCATGACGGATGTTTTGAGACTGGAGGTCGCTTCAACAGGAAAATCCGGTGTTCATCTGACTTCCGTTCATCCCGGAAACATTTTATCCGGTATGTTTGAAGGTTTTCATCTGAACCGGCTTGGCCACCTGGTTTTTCCTCCTGTAAAAGAACACGATGTGATTGCCAAAGGCATAGTGGAAGCAGGTTTAAAAAAAGGAAAACACCTGGTTGTCCGTCCCAGGGCACTCTATCTGGGGATGATTATTAGAGGCCTGGTTCCCAGCAAGCTGCTGGTAAAAGGAGCGATGGCGGCAGGTGGAGCCGACGCGGTAAAACACTTCCAGGGGCGCAGGGGTATGGCACACAGCAATCCTGATGCAGGCTGATGCAGGTTTACTTGGATCTGATAATTGGTCCGGCTTTTCTCTTTTTCCATCCGGACTCAATGCTCAAGATCTCTCCTATCCATCACCAACCAACATCGTTTTCCCTGCAGCGTTACCCGGACAGTTATTTCCACGGGTAAATAAGATTGTTGATCTAAAGAAAGCATTTCGTTCTATTCCTTCAGGCACCGTTTATATTACGGCAACATTCAACATTAAATCACGCATCATGGAGACCTGGGTCTTATAGGAGATGTGATCCGGTGTTAAAATTCGATGAAAGACCAACCCCACCAGAAAAATGAAAAAAGATTTGGAAATCTCTTCAGACAGCTGCAATTCTTCACTAATTAAAGAGCGGTATTGGAGAGAAATCTTTGTAAATGCACCATCCACTTTCCACGCAGGGCTGTTTCTAAAAAGATCCACAGCAAGTAAAATGACATTCTTAAAATATTCTTCGTTTTCCAACAGGTAATTGCTGAGCAGTTCAATTTTTACTTTAACATCCTTACTGCCGTTAATAATACTTTTGTACTTGGATATTCCTTGTACCGAAACATGTTCGAGCAGACTTTCCAGAATGGATTTTTTTGTCGGAAAATAGTGATAAAGCGTTCCTGTTGATACTTCGAGCTCCCTGGCAATTTCACGTATGGTGACGTTTCCATAACCTATCTTGCTAAACAGACTCAGGCATTTATCCAGCAATTCCCTGCGATATTCATCTCTATCAACGATTTTAGGCATCTTTTTTAATGTTTGAAGGAAATAATTGGTAATGTGAATTGATATACTGCTCAAACAGCACTTTCAATTTCCGGGTTCTCCCTTTCCCGTTGTAAATGTCAAAGGAAAATAGCATTTGAATAGCAATCAATCCAGACCTAAAATCAAGCCAAGTATCGCTTCGGTAATTTCGACAGGTTTTGACTCTTCAACAAAATGACCTGCGTCTTCAAATAGTGTGACATAACCTTGAAGCTGCGGAAGGTGGCGAATCCATTGATCAAGAACTGCCGGCTGACCGAGAGGGTCCCATTTGCCGGCCAATGCCCTAACTTTTATCTCCCCATTCCCCCAGTATTGGTGCAAGGTTTTTCTAATGGATTCGTAAAGCGATTTGGTACTGCGAAGACCTATTCCCGGGGTATGAAATGAATAACCCTCACCCCAACAGGCTGATTCCTTAACCAGCCTCTTGGAGCTTTTGACATTCATCCCGGATTGAAATTGATCTCGATAAACAGTAATGGCGGAACGAGGACGATTCGATTTGGCTGCTTTTTCGATGGTAAGCAGTTTGGGAACCAGTCTGGTTAGAATCTGCCAGCCGGAAGCCGGTTGCTGATTGACGGCCAAGGCAGCGAACGCCCCCCAGTATTTGTCGGGAATAAGATAGGGTGTTTTAGACCAAGCTAACCAGCTAATCGGGTAATTGTTATAATCAAGTCCGTTTTTAGGGATAGGAAAAACAGTACTGTTAAGGATAACCAGTCCCGATAGCCTCCTTGGTTCTTCTGTAAAAGCACCAAGTCCAATGGGGCCGCCCCAGTCATGTACAACGAGAATAACGTTGTTTAAATCCAGGTGGGTGACCAAAAACTGCAGATTCTGCGCGTGATCCACGCATGTCATCTCGTAACCCGCCTGGTCGGATAAGCCAAACCCAATATGATCCATGGCGACTATCCGGGTGTTCAGGTTTGCCCTGGTACACAATTCTGCGACGATATGTCTATAAGTATAGGAATTTTCAGGATTACCGTGCACGAAGACCACTGTTTTTTCCGGAACCTTGTCCCCAAGTGCGATGTCTTGATAAAACATGGCCTTACCGGAATCTGTTCCATCGGGAATCGTAAAAATTCTCTCGCTTCCTTCACGATAATAATCCGCCGGTATCATGGTTAACGGGGAACGACGGGCAGCCATGGTTACCTAAAAGCCAATGAAATTCTTTTGACGGATCGTATCGATTAAAAAGGGGTCGATCTCCGGGTCACTACGCTTGGAATTCGGTGAATAGGAAAGCTTCATTAAAGATCCCATCAGGCCAAACTTAAGGTCTATCCCCTTCATGGTCAATCTGGTACCAAAGGCCGTTTTGCCTGCGAATTCCGTCCTATAGGGAACTGCATTCTCCTCATCCTCACCCGCCTTGTCATACTTATATCGTTTGAAAGGCTCTTCCTTTGGATAACGGTTGAACTGATCGATCTGATCCTGTTTTTTAAAGGTAATGGCCATCTTTTCGCACCGATCCGTTATCATCTCCATTAATTTTGTGGGCTGACCGATAACGTTACGATACTTTTCATCAATTTTTCGTACCCTCCTTCTTACGGTGCCGTTTGGAGCAAAGCGATCCATGGGTTTTAAAAGGCTCCACAGCAGTGAGCAATGCCGTTTGAAAAAAAGAGATTTGTGTTGCTTCAGGATGGTATTATCCGACTCGCAACAGAACTTATAGCCGTTGAGCATGACATCCAGTTTTCTTAACATCGATGATCCCCAGGTCTTGTAAAGCAAATCATAACCATATTCGACCAGGTTCAGAGTTTCGTGGGATTCAAGATTGGTATTGGTTTGAGCTCCACTCCAAAAATGCACGTCTTCCCACGGCACTTCCTTAACCCGGTCAGCCTCGACCAGCTTTTCATAAAGAATGGTGCCCGGAAAAGGTGATAACCGAGTCAGTTGCTGATAAGTGGGGTAACAGGCAATAAAATAATTGAGGTCTTCATGGATGTTGGTATGATCATGAAAGTCCCAGCCGCAGACCCAGGCACCCAGGGTTCTGATTCCCATGGCATGCAGCTGGTTAAACACCTCCTTGGCATCATACGATTCGCGTTTGTTATATCCGAATTTACCGGCAAACTTTGATTCCACCCCAATGAATATAGCTCCTATGCCAATCTCCGCCAGGGTTTTCCAGCCATATTTGTCCGCAAACGCACCAATGTGATCTATGGAACCAAAGGCCAACCAGTCAAGTGATTCCACAACATCCGGGTTTGCCTCCCAGTATTCTTTGGTTTTGAACAGGTATTCAGGATGTCTGAAATGGTCCTCTTCTATCACAAAGACCTGTCGAACCTCGGGAAAATACTTGTGATAGAGGGAAATATGTTCCACCAGATCTCCCGGTGAAAGCAGTTCAATGCGCTTAAAGTCAAACAGGGCCGTTGATGAGCAAAAATCACATGCTCCCGGACAACCCAAACCCGATACCAGAAAACCGATGTTGCCAATGGGAAATCGATTGACAAACCATGGCGCGGCTCCTGCCTTGGGCATTAAGCGTTGCTTAATAGGCCGGTTTTCATCCTCACCGAGAAGCTTCCTGAGAAACCTGACTCCTTCTCCGTGTACCACATAATCTGCATAGCGCTTCCTGGTATCTTCATCATATTTAGCTTGGAACGCCTGCCCGCCATAGGAGCCCAAAAGAATTTTCGTTTGCGGAGAATGCTCACGAATGTAAAGACACATCTTTAAAACCGTTTCCAAATGAACCGGGTAGGAACTGATGCCCAGGTAGGCATATCCTTGGTCCACTTCACGGGTAAATTCCTCCCAGCGAGGATACTCCAACAGCGTAGAAGGAAGTGAGATGTTTTGGGCAAGAATATGATTAGCATAACAATGGGTATGTGAAACCAGGGTGAAGATGTCATCCCCCTTGGTGAAACGCTGACCCGTGGCATCGGTCAGCGACTCATTCCCGGGCAGTGTCGGGTAGGGATAGGTTGGCGTGGTAAAAAGAATTCTGTCACTAATCATAACTCCTCCCGGTTATCAGTGTTTAATAATTTTTGTTTAGCCTCAAGCCTGCTTCATGTCTGCATTTCCCTGTTTGAAAATCGTACGCGCTGCGTTCACAGCTCCAAAACTAAAAATCCGATCACTAACTCTGAAAAGGGACGGTAATCGACCAAAGATCACTATTTTATATTGAACAATCGTTATAAATTCTTATGATAAAATCTAGATAAAGTCAATTTTTTTAAATATTTGTTGACTTTTTCGTTATTTTAAATATTGTATTTTGTATACAAAATATACTTTGTAGGATTCATGAGCAGCTACAAAAATTGTTATTTTAAATCAAGTGATTAAACTCAGACCACACTGATTGTCGAATGAATGACCGGGCGAAGATCGATGCAACCCATATCAATAATGGTTTTAAGGGCAGCCTGGTACTTCCAGGGTTCTTACTTTCAGTATTCGCCGATCAGTTCTCAGCCGGTTTTTGCTTGTAAGCGTTGTGCCTTCAACTGAACGCTGATAGTCGGTGGTAGACAGCAGGTTCATCTTCAGGCTGATTTTCGGCTTTCGGCACATGGCTGACCAGGGGGTTAGTGATGTGCCGTTCAGGCAGGAAGTAGTTTTGACAGATTGTGCATTAAACTTTGGTGAGGTGTTTCAAGGGATAATGCTGATCAAAGGCAAGATGTTGAGTTTAAGAAGGATTTGATTACTTAACCCGGGGAATGTTGTGATGCCTTTTCAAGCTAACGGTAACCTGGTGGAACAGGTTACCGACTACATATCTGAAAAAATAGTCCGCAATGAATTCAAACCCGGAACAAGGTTGTACGATACAAAACTGGCAGATGAAATGGGAGTCAGTCGTACACCTGTTCGGGAAGCGTTCAGAGTTCTGGAAAGAAATCTGCTTGTAGAGCTGATCCCCAGACGAGGTGTGGTGGTGACAGAGATTTCGGAAACCCAGATCAATTGTTTTTATGATATCTACGAACAATTATACGCTTTGGTAGCCAGGAGAGCCGCTGAGAACCACACCTTGTCCGACCTCGCTGAAATCGATGCAGCGCTTGTAAACATTGAGCGCTGTGCCAGAAAAAAGGATACAACCGGTTATTACGACCATATCTTTGAATTTGCCGCCGCGGGAATGAAAGCTGCGAGAAATCCTTTATTGGAAGCGCTCATCAAGGATCTTTGGCCTAGTAACAGACGCATTCAGTATGCCAGTCTCTCCCAGCGATCGGATGATCTGCAGGAAAACGTAAAGATCTTTCAACGGGCGACCGAATATATGAAAAAAAGAAACGGCGATCTGTCGGAAGCTGTCATCCGAGAATACGCGCAAACTGAACGTCGATTTGCATTAAGCCTTGTTCAAAAGCACTAATGTTCGGAATAGCTTTAAAACCATTGCATAAACCTATAGTCTGCGAACCAGGGAGGATAAATGACCAAAACCGGAAAATTTGACGTGATTGTGGTAGGCAGTGGACCCGGCGGTGCCACTGTTGCCAGGGAACTGTCCCGGTCCGGCAAAAAAGTTTTGCTTGCAGAGTGGGGAGGACATCGGGCAATAAAAGGTACTCTCTTTCAAGCAACAGTTGCCGCAAGTATACCTGGCAAAAGCATGTTGTTTACTCCTGATTTTGCTTCTGTTTTCAGGGGTATCATCTCAGGCGGAAGTTCCGTCTTTTATTATGGTACCGCTTTTGATCCGCCCCTCGCCATGTTTAAAAAATATGGGGTGGACCTGGCGGAAGAAGTGCAGGAGATTAAAGAGGAGCTGCCTGTCAAACCACTTGATGATTCGTTAATCGGAGCTATGGCGTCACGAATTATGAACAGTGCTCAAGAGTTGGGATATGACTGGCAAAAGCTTCCGAAATTCATTTACCAGGACCGATGTGAAGCCAAGTGCTGGAAATGTGCTTATGGTTGTCCCGTTGGAGCTAAATGGAGTGCCAGGCATTATGTGGATCAAGCGTTGGATGAGGGCGCGACTCTAGTGACCAAAACCAAGGTAAAAAAGGTGATGATACATAACGGTAGGGCCATTGGGGTTGAATCGATCAAAAATGGAATCGGAACAAGATTTGAGGCTCCTCTTGTTGTGGTTTCCGCCGGAGGAATCGGCACACCCGTCATACTGAATAACAGCGGAATCAAGGGAAGCGGTGATAATTACTTTTTTGATCCGCTGATTGCTGTGATGGGGACTGTCAGTAAGATAAAGGATGGCGGGAAGGAGATTCCCATGGCAACGGGCCTACACATGGAAGATGAAGGATATCTGATGACCGACATGACAGTTCCGGGAACCTTGTTCCGTATGTTCAATGCCCAGGCATTTAAACCCCACAAAATGCTTTCACATGCAAAATCCCTCACAATCATGATCAAGGCCAAGGATGACCTGGGAGGTCAGCTTTCTGCCAGGGGCGGTGTGAAAAAAAAGATCGAAGCAACCGACAGGAATAAGTTGCAAAAAGGATTCGAAAGGGCCAAAAAAATTCTTGAAAACGCGGGTGCCAAAAACATCTATCATAGCGCCTACCTGGCAGCACATCCCGGTGGTACGGCAAAAATCGGACAGGTGGTCGATAACAACTTACAGACAGAGATCGACAATCTGTATGTTTGCGACTGCTCTGTAATCCCGGAAGCTTGGGGGCTGCCGCCAACGTTAACCCTGGTGGCCCTTGGTAAAAGACTGGCGAAGCATTTATCAAATTGACTAAACCAATGCTCAATTTGGAGCTTGCTTAAGATGCCCGACTTCTTAATTCATACCGAATTAATCCTGAACCGCATGATACAGCGGTCGGTTATCGATACCATTGCCAACATCGGAATAAAAACCGTTGATTGCTGATAAAGCAGGCAAAACCGACCCGAGAACGTGAAAACAGATAAAGGTTTCACTATGCAGGCAAAAGAGAGAACAGAGCGAAACAGTATGAACCTTTTGATAATCAAGCTGCTTAAAACCGATGAAGTCAGAGCGTTGTCGGCTGATCTCATCACCGAAGTGCTTGACTCGTGGGCCAACAACAGGTTCTTCAAGAAGAAATTGGCCGGTGTTTTAAACAATCGAGTTCAAAAGTTGCTGTTTAAAAACCACTTTGCATCTGGAATTGACAAGGAGCTGAAGAAGGATATTGAAACAAAAAGGCTGGTGGAGAGTGTTTTGAACGACTGGATTATCAAGTCGGATTTTGCGGAAATCAAAGAGTCGCTTGAATCTTCCGGGAATTCTTTTCTTGTTAACCTGGGAGCAGTCAATGAGTTGTTGTGGAAATATCCTGCCAAGATGGTGATAGTTTTATCCTTGCTGCCTTTGATCACGGATACGGGACTTAAATCCCTCACCCTAATTCTGAAAGGTTTTAACAAGGCACCTCCTGATCTGATAACGGATATCATCATCACGTTGATCAAGGATATCGAACCGGCAAGGTTCTCTGAGGCCATCAACCAAATCCTGGAATTAATCAGAAAGATCGATACCGGAAGTCATCTGATCGGAGAACCGGGAAATCCGAAACTGACACGGGAGATCAATAAATTGCTGGGTGAGCTGAGAGCGAATCTTGACAGGTCATTGTTGGTAAAAAGCAAATTGGCCTTGCTTAGAGAAAAAGAAGCCATCGAACTCGACCGATTGGAATCCCTCTATTCCGACAGCAGGAATTTACAATCACAAGCATGCCTCAAGCTTGCAGGGAAAAACAGTTACCTGCGTAAGTTCAACAAAAGCCTTTCTATGATGGATGACCTGTCTGATCAGGAAATCGTCGATCTAGTGAAAACCGTTAGTGAAGAGATAGATCTGCAGGAATTATCAGACAGCCTTGAGATGATAGCCGGGTTGCTGGAAAGATTTTCAAAATCTGCTGATGATCAAATCGGTCTTGTTTTGAGCAGGGTTATCAAGCAATTTGATCCGTTAGTTTTACAGGAAATCGCCGAAGCTGCAGCCGGCATGATCGGTCAGGCTTCAATTCCCGTTGGCAGGGCTGTAATACCCGATCTTGTCATTGGAATCGGCAACGTTTTGTCACCTCGGGATGATGAGTTCGAAGAAAAGGCAAGTGAAGCCAGGAAAGTGATACGTTCCCTGCTACTGGAAGAGGAGGAGCCGGTATGATGGAGACTTTTTTAAAAGCGGCAACGGAAATTGAACATCCATGGATTGCGGATTGGAAGCAAAACGGAAAGCCGATACTCGGTTACAGCTGTTCCTATGTCCCTGCTGAACTGCTGGATGCCGCAGGAATACTTCCTGTAAGACTGAGAGGTATTAATACTGACGGTATGGAGATTGGAGACAGCTATTTTGGGCCTTATATCTGTTCTTTTCCAAAATGTATCTTGCAACTGGCAGGAAAAGGTAAATATAAAAGGTTTGATGGTGTTGTCATCACTCCCGGATGTGATTCCATGAGAAGGCTCTACGAATGCTGGGAAAAAGCAAACGAAGATCACCCTGGCATTTTGCCGGATTTTTTCTACTACCTGGATGTCCCCCATAAAACCAGTTCGCACAGGATTGACTGGTTTAAAGATGAACTGGAAGCTTTCAAAGCAGCGCTGGAAGGCCATTTTGGCCTGAAAATCGGATTAAATGATCTGCAACAATCGATTCAGGTATACAACAAAGGGCGACAGTTACTCAGGGAGCTTGAAGCATTGCGTACCAGGGATTCGGTCCCTCTTTCCGGTTATGAGGCATTTGCCATTACCGTCGCTGGTGCGGTTATGCCACGACATCAATTTAATGAACTGCTGGAAGCGCTTTTGCAGGAATTACAGGAAAGCCGTAAGAATCAACACTCGGGTAAAAAGAGGCTTATGGTGGCCGGCAGTATCAGTGATGATTTGGATCTGATTCAACTGATCGAATCCAACAAAGACGCTGTCGTTGTTGCCGATAACCTTTGTTTTGGCAGCCGTTATCAGGAAGCAGACATCTCCTTGAGCGATGATCCGTTAGATACACTTGCCGACTCTTATTTGAAAGCTACCACGTGTCCCCGAATGTTTGGTGATTACAAAAACCGATTCAATTCGCTTCTCGGAAAAATAAAAAGGCACAAGGTTGATGGGGTTGTTTTGCAAAATATTCGCTTTTGTGATCTGCACGGTTCCGAGAACGGTCTGATGGAGAGAGATCTGGAAAAAGAGGGAATACCTACGCTCAAGTTGGAAAGGGAATACGGTCCACTGACGGAGACCGGCCGTATTAGAATGCGTATCGATGCGTTTATCGAGTACTTAAACAAAAACCTTTAGTAGACATAGGCTTCCTATGAGACCGGAAATAAAGGAATATAATTACGATTGGATGCTGGGTAGGCTGCTCAACGTTGCATCGGACATCGGCAATTGTTCTGCAAAGGAAATCGAGCAGATGATTAAATATGTCCCCTATTTTAAGGGAACATTAGAAGTGTTGTTGCGAGAGGGTAAGGTCGGTACTTGTTTCATAAATCTGCTGGATCAATACTTTCAGAAAATCCTCTCTGCACATCGACAAGGCAAAAAAACCTGTGCCATCACTTTTTGTCTTTCCCCGGCCCTTTTTCACACCATGGGAATCGTACCTGTTACCCTTGAGGTAATGACCGGGCTGGCTGGATTATTATGGAAAAGAGGGGCGTTCGATTATCTTGATTACGGTTGTGAGTTGGGTTTTACCGAAACCTCCTGTTCATCCCAAAGAGGTGCCTTGGGTGCATACCTGGCCGGATTGGGAGAAGAAATCGATTTTCTGGTTTGCGATACACCCGGAGTTTGCGATACCAACGCCAATGCGTTTGCTTTTGCTTCAACTTATTTGGATAAACCTTTTTTTCAATTGAATTATCCACATACCATCGGCGATGACAAAACCCGTCAATACCACCTGGACGATTTCAAAGACCTGATTGATTTTCTGCAGAAGCAAACGGGGGAAAAACTGGATGAAGAAAGACTTAGAACTGTTCTAGAGGAGGTCGACAAACAAGATGAACTATTGGCGGAGCTGGATGATTGTTATTGCCTGGTGCCGAGTCCGGTGCCGACTATTTACAATCTTTTTATATACATCGGACGATTCCTCTATTCGGGTCTTCCTGAATACACGGAACTCCTAAGGTTGATGCTGGAGCAGGTGCAGTTGAAGGCGAATAGTGGTACTACCGGCCTGTATGCTGAAAAAGAGAACGCCAGGGCCTTTATGTGTTATATCGATCACTACACCCTGGATTTGAATTTCTTTTCGTGGCTGAATCAAAACGGAATCGCCCATCTCGGAGGTATTTTATCAAGAAATTTTCGAGACAATACGGTTTACGCAAAAAAGTTCGAAAAATCCAGCCACGGAATTGATGTCAGTACCCTAGACACGATGTTGACGAGTCTTGCCGAAATGAATGCCACCCTTCCCATGGTACGCTCAATTCGTGGTCCGTTTGATAAACCGAACATGTGGCTGGAAGAATCGCTTTCACTGGCGAAGCTTTATAAAGCCGATTGTATTATATACAACGGCACACCCGGCTGCAGGAACACCTGGGGCATGGTAAAACCTTTTGCCAAGGAAGTGGAAAAGGCCGGATTCCCTGTTCATATCATGTATGGAGACGCGTTTGATGATCGTGTGGAATCGTGGGAGAGCACCAAAAACAGACTCGATGAGTTTTTTTCCATCAGGAGATTGCTATGACTATAGTAGCTGGTTGCGACGTGGGATCATTAACAACAAAAGTTGTGGTATTGAGGGATAATAGAATTCTCTCCAGCAGCCTGATTCGTTCCAAATCAAATCCCTTTGTTTCCGCCAGGATTGCTATGGAAAAGGTCTTGGAGAATGCAGGACTAACTGAAAAGGATTTGGGATTTTGTGTAGGGACCGGGTATGGAAGGGAACAACTCGCGTTTGCCGATGATATCAAATCGGAAATTGCTTGCCACGGTAAGGGAGCCAAATGGTCGATTCCTACCGTTGGTACGATCATTGATATTGGCGGTCAGGATTGCAAAGTAATCAAGGTTGACCAGAACGGCGCTGCCACAAAGTTTGTCACCAATGATAAATGTGCTTCTGGAACAGGACGGTTTCTGGAGGTAATGGCTAAAGCCCTGGGAATCGATATCGGTGAACTGGGCCCGCAAACGGGAAAATCGTCTTCGCCCGTTACCCTGGCTTCCACCTGCACAGTATGGGCCCAGGCAGATGTAATTAAACAGATACACTCCGGAACCCCGATCGAGGATATTGCCGCCGGAGTAAACCTGGCAATGGCCAAGCGTATTGCTACTCTTGCCAATAGTATCCAGCCGGAAAAAGATATTTGTATGACCGGCGGTGTAGCCAAAAACAGCGGGGTTGTAAGCCTGCTTGAAAAACTGATGGGATTGCGAATAAAAAAAATCCGAAAAAGCGACCCGCAATTGGCCGGAGCACTTGGCGCTGCTCTTTATGCTCGGGAGGCATTATCTTAGAATCGTTTGCTGCTTGTTAACTTCACTTGAACCAAAAAGGAACTTATGCCGGTTGCAGGATGTGATGTCGGATCACTGACAGCGAAAGCTGTGATTATCGAAAAAGGAAAAATTCTCTCCGAAGCGGTTATTAAAGGGTACAGCAAACCATCTGAATCCGCCCGCAAAGTCATGAGCTTAGCGTTGGAAAAAGTGATGCTAAAATCGGAAGAAATATCCTATGCCGTAGGAACGGGTTATGGGAGAGAACAGATCGACTTCGTGGATGAGGTTGAATCGGAAATTATTTGTCACGCCAAAGGCGCCTGGTGGAACCTTCCATCGACCCGCACTGTGATTGACATAGGCGGGCAGGACGCCAAAGTCGTTCGACTCGATGAAGAAGGCCGGGTCTTACGTTACATTTACAATGACAAGTGCGCATCCGGGACAGGCCGTTTCCTGGAGGTGATGGCAGAAGCCCTTGAATTGAAGTTGGACGAAATGGGAACGGCCGGTGATCGATCAACAGAAAAACTGTCTATTTCCAACCAATGTGTGATTTTCGCCGAAACAGAAGTTGTTTCCCTGGTGAATGACGGCAAAAATGTCTGCGATATCGTGAAAGCGTTACACATTGCCATGGCAAACCGGGTAGCTTCGTTGGTTAAAAGCATTGGTTACGATAAAGATGTTGTCATGACCGGGGGAGTGGCCAAAAATAGAGGTGTTTTTAAAGCCATGTCCGAGGGACTCAAGCTGGAAGTAAAATCTTTAGCCGGGATCGATCCTCAAATCAATGGTGCCCTTGGTGCGGCACTTTTAGCTGAAAGCAGACTGGAAGCCAAACCTGTTTACTAATCATGAAAACAATATACCGGCATGTCACTCTTTCAATCTTCCTTTGCAGAACTGGCAAAGTTTCTGCGTTCTGATTCTATTGCCAAGAACACAAGAACCTATCGGGCGGATGCAGGTTCACAATGGCCAAAAGGAGGCGATCAGAATTTCGTGTTTAAACAGGACACGGCTTTCGAGCTTGGTAATCCGAAAACTGATTCGATCTCCTTTTTAATATGGACGGATCAGCCAGGGGCGATCAACAACAATCAAATTTCATTGATAGGCCCGAATTTAGACAACAACATTGAAACCAGTCTCCCATTCGGACAGATCATACTGCTTCAAGTCGATGTCAGTGAATTTGAAAACGACTACCAGATTTTCAGATATTTAGAAGACATCAAATACGGGCTCAACCTGCAAGGGTATATGAGAAGGGGGGCACCGCAATTTATGAGGGAGTGGAGCAGAATAAGTCGAAAAGCTGTTGATCGGGGCTTTAACCTGAAAACATTGGGCAACGGCTTGATCGAACTTTACCTTGAACAGAAGCCGATTGCTGCAGCTGAGGTCATACTGGTTAGCGATTCGAAGGTATTCAACGGTTTATACCCTGTAGCGAATCGGATTTTTAGAATAATTAAGGCCATGAACAAGATGATTCAGGAAGAGTCTCTGGATTGCGACGATTGCGATTTCCAGGATATTTGCGGTGAGCTTGAGGAACTAAAAGCTATGCGGAAACAAAAAAGGGAATTCATCCATGAACGTAAATAAGACAGCTGTGATCTCTCTTTGCGGAAAAGGAGGGGTTGGAAAAACCTCCATAGCCGCTTTAATGGTAAACAATCTATTGCGGCATAGTAATGGAACCGTATTGGCAATTGATGCTGATCCGGCCGTTGGATTGGCCACTTCCCTGGGATTCTCCGTCTATAAAACGGTCGACAGTATCAGGACGGAGATCATAGAGCAATTAAAACATGAGACCATTGTCACTGCTGCCGTTCAGGAGCAATTGGATTATGAGTTGTTGCAGGCTGTCCAGGAAAGAAAAAACCTGGCTTTTCTGGCTATCGGGCGACCGGAAAAGGAAGGTTGCTATTGCAGTATTAATTCACTATTGAAGGATTTAATCACCCGGCTGTCACAAAACTTCGATTTTGTTATCATTGACGGTGAAGCCGGAATCGAGCAGGTCAACCGGAGGGTGATGGAAGCCGTTACCCATTTGATTCTGGTGTCTGATGGGTCTCAAAAAGGTATCAACGTTGCCGATACCATCTCAAAAGTCGCTCAACAATCCGTTAAATACAATCACAAGGGATTAATTTTAAACAGGGTTAATCGTGATGAAATAACAACACTGGAGGCAAAAACCAATCTGGATTTACTGACCTGGATTCCGGAGGATAAAAAGATAAGGCAGTTTGATCTTGAAGGAAAAAACATACTTGAACTGCAAGACACGCGATCGCTGAATCTAATCAAAAACTGTCTGGAAACATTGGTTTACCCGTCATAACCCCAGTTATGCAATGAACAGCCGGTTATTCACTCTTCAATGTCAAACTTGAGGATACACTTGGCTCCATTATCCTGATCAATGCTAAATTCCCCATCTATCTGACTGCTCAGGTTGCGAACCAACTCCAGACCGAAACCTTTCGTTGAAATCGAGTCATCAAAACCTTTTCCGTTGTCTCGAATTATCAGTGTCACCGAGCTGCCGTTCCTTGCTACCGAGATCTCCAATTGATTGTCATCCCCATCATCAAAGCCGTATTTCATTGCGTTGGCAATCAGTTCATTCACAATTATGCCAAGAGGAGAGGCTGTCTGTACCGATACAACAACAGCCTCTATGTTTTTAATGACTTCCACCGATTTTGAGTAAGTCATTATAATTTCATCAATCAGGGAAGTCAGATAATCTTTTAGACAGATTTTTTCTTTTTGCTTGCTTCGATAGATTTTATCGTAAAGCAGCATCATACTGGTCAGTCTTTTCTCGGCAGTTTCCAGTGCCGCCCGGGCTGTAACCTCCTCAACATTACTCGCCTGAGGAGAAAGAAGGCTTTTCACCACAACCATATTATTTTTAATACGATGATGGACCTC
>JANQLH010000068.1 GCA_028280735.1 SAR324 cluster bacterium
GAAGCTTGCAGCATCGATCGGAATGACGCAGAATCAAAATCTGCCCATAATCACCAAAATTCTTATTGTGACACAGTCTGTTTGTTCCGACAGCTGACAAGATCAAAATAGGTTCTATTGTATTTAGTATATAATGACGGTCCATATTTTTGTAAGTCCTTTTTGTAATTTCGGGCATACCTTAACCACGAAACGAGCAATTCAACGGATTTCAGACTGATATGGAAGCAGTTTCACTCATCGTTTTTTTACATTGTATCTCCAGTTGAAATCGACCCGGTGAAAAAAACGTTTCATGAATAGAGGGCTGCAACCGACCCATACGCGGTTTTTTGACAACCACCTTTTGGTTATGTCGTACAAACAATCCATAAACTGCGGCAGATGCTGTATTGACATATCTTAATCGGTAGGGATACTATTCTCTAATCTTGAGGTCCACATCTTCTGCAACATTTTTGGATTCCTGAAAACCTTACCTTATATACATGTTTTTCTTCAAGAAAAAGACTGACCAACCTGCTTCTCTTGTCCCTGAAAAAGAACTTTTAAAAAAGGTTCGACAGATTCATATTCGCTCTCGCCGCATGGTTGATGATGTGATGGCGGGAGAATACCAAAGTGCGTTTAAAGGAAGGGGAATGGAATTTGATATGGTTCGTGAATACCAGGAAGGGGATGAAGAACGCATGATCGACTGGAATGTCACGGCCAGGTTTGGGCATCCTTTCGTGAAAAGCTACATCGAAGAACGCGAACTAACGGTGATTTTCCTGGTCGATATTTCCGCTTCCGGACTTTTTGGTTCCAAGCACCAACAAAAAAAAGAAACTGCAGCTGAACTCTGCGCCATTCTTGCGCTCAACGCTATCAAAAAGAACGATCGAATCGGCCTGATTCTATTCTCAGATCAGGTTGAACTGTTTGTTCCGCCTCAAAAAGGGAAAACTCACGTTTTACGAGTAATTCGCGAACTTTTATACTTTAAGCCGAAAGGCCGTAAAACCGATATTAACTCTGCCGTGGAATATTTCAACAAGGTGATTAAGAAAAGGGCTGTGGTTTTTCTGGTATCCGATTTTCAGGATCATAACTACTATCAAAACCTTAACCTGACAAATAAGAAGCACGACGTCGTTGCCGTTGAGATATCCGATCCTCGGGAAGAAGATCTGGCAGGTTTTGGCCTGGTTCATCTTTATGACCCGGAAACAGAAGAGCTGTGCCTGGTTGATACCAACAACAAGTCCTGGAATCAGCGTTATCAACAAATTATTGAAAAGACGAAAGCGGAGAGAAAAGCCTGGTTTCAAAAAAGCGGCATCGATTGTTTGCAGGTACGCACAGACAGACCTTTTGAGAATGACCTGATGATGTTTTTCAAAAGGAGAAGGTGGAGATGAAGAAGGGAAATTGGCTCTCACTGGGCGGGTTCCTATTGTTTGCCATCTTTCATGTAGCTTGCGAAACCGGCAAAAACGCAACCGAACCACCGCAATCCCTGAACACGCCCGTTGAACTTACCTTTACCCGGGGAGGAGCTCCAATTAAAGTGCTGGTGCAGCTCTCAAATAGTGAGTTGAATTTAACAGACTTTTTAACAGTCACAATAGAATCCAGATTTGAAGAAGGTGTGCAGGTTACTCCACCCTATTTATCAGAAAGCGTATACTCCCCGCTGCTTTTGGTTGAAAATCCCCGGGAAGAAACTTTTTGGTCCGGGGAAAATGAACGCCTGGTGAATCGCTGGACATACCGGTTTGAACCTTTAATCTCCGGGAAATTCAAACTGAGGCCTTTTGCTATCAGTTTCAGACTGGATAAGGAGAAAACTACCAAATTGGAAGAATGGCCTGTTTACCAGGTTAATACAGAAGCAATAGATTACGAAGTAAAACCGATAGACGTTGGAGAATTGGACGATATAAGGGATATCAAAGGACTGATTTACCCTCCCTACAAATACTGGATTCCAGTTGTAACTTTTTTAGCACTGTTGATTCTGAGCACAGCTATCTTCCTGTTATTCAGGTACAGAAAGAGCCGACAATCGGAACTCAACATCGCTACTCCCTTGATTGATTATTATAGCGATGCCTTAAAAAAGTTGAGCCTTCTTGAGCAACAGGACTACATCAGTAAGGCAGAATTCAATGTCTTCCATACTGAACTTACATCGATTTTAAGAAACTACCTGGAGCACCACTTTGGCTTGCGAGCCAAGGAGCAGACCACCGAGGAATTTGTCCAGGAAATCGTTCGGACACGCACCTTTTCCGAAGAACAAAGATACGAACTAAATCAGTTTTTGCAGTTGGCAGACCTGGTTAAATTTGCGACCTTTCAACCCGGTCCTCAAATTAGTGCAGATGCCCTGGCCAACGTTCGAACCTTCATTCACACAACAGGAAAACCACATGACATTTAATTATACAATCCTGTTGGGTGCAAGTGGTTTGTTCCTGTTGTTTTTGTTTCTGGTTTTCCTGATCCAAAGGAAAAACAAGGCTATTGCACCTATAAGCTTTTCCGGAACAAAACAGATCAAAGCCGCGGGTTTCAGCTGGAAAATCAAATTGCGCTGGATACCGCTTTTTTTGCGCATAGCAGCAATTTTTATACTTTTAATCGCTTTTTCCAGACCGCAAAAAGGTCTTGAGGTGATCAAAACAGCCAGGGAGGGGGTTGCCATTCAAATGGTGATCGACCGCTCTTCAAGCATGACAGAACCACTGACTTTCAGGGGAGTCGAATCGGATCGTCTGAGTGTCGTTAAAAAGGTGTTTGCAGAATTCATCAATGGAAATGATTCCGGGTTACAAGGGCGTTCAAACGACATGATCGGTTTGAACAGTTTTGCCGGATTTGTCGAAGAGAACTCCCCTTTGACACTGGACCACAATACCCTGGTTAACTTTGCCAAAACAATACGCCCTGCCAGCCGGGTGGAAGACGGCACCATGATAGGTGATGCCCTTTATTATTCAGTGTTAAGATTGATCAGCGTTGATGAGCTGTTGAAGAAAGCCGGTGAAAAAAACAATGATTACAAAATCAAATCCAAAATCATTATTCTGCTAACTGATGGACAGCAAACCCGGGGAGGCATGTCTCCTCTTGAAGCCGCCCAATTTGCGGCAGATAACGATATCAAGGTTTACACGATTGCCATAGTTAATGATCAGAATTACAAACGCCAGGATTCACTGTTTGGTCAGTTTTTTTCCCTGATGGACAGGCCTTTGGATACAAGCATGCTTGATAATGTAGCCGGCACTACTGGTGGATTGTTTGCCAAGGCAGATTCCGGGGAGTCTTTAGTGAAGATCTATGAACAGATAGACGAAATGGAAAAAAGTCAGTTTGATGAACGCTTCACAACTTTTAAAGAGATTTTCCCGATTTTCGTTATAATCGGCCTGGGATTGCTGTTGCTTGAACTGCTGTTGTCCAACACGCTGTTTCGAACCATTCCTTAGATTCAGGTTTATATATAAATCCGGTCCATTCTGCGAGTCCAGCCTGCTAAAATCTCGTAAGTCACGGTTCCTGCCAAATCAGCCAGTTCCATCGCGGTAATCTCTTCGGACTTTTGCCCGCCGAGCAAAACAACTTCATCACCTGCTTTTACACCTTCAATGCCGGTAATATCTAACATGGTTGCATCCATGGCGTTGCCGCCGACCAAAGGTGCTCGCTCGCCGTTAACCAGAACAAATCCCTTGTTTCTCAGCCTTGGATAACCATCGCCATATCCCACCGGTAATACGGCAATTGTGGTCACCCTCTCAGCGGTAAAATGCATGCCGTAGCCCAGGGTATCTCCCGGCTGCAAGGTTTTAATAAAAGCTATTCGGGCAAGGACGCGCATGGCTGGTTTTAATTCCCGCCCTTCAATCTCTATTCTACGACAAACCTTGGAAGGATAAACTCCGCATGGCAAAATACCTATACGGACCAAGTTGCCGTGAGCATGCGGTAAGTCAAGATATCCGCCGGTATTACAGGCATGGACCAGTGGGGGTAAAATACCTTCGCGTTCCAATGATTCCACGACGTCACTGAATCGTTTCCATTGCAGGTTTGCATGATCTTTGAGAGCTTCGTCAGATTGAGCAAAATGGGTCATTATTCCTTCCACGCGAATGCCTTCGATTCGCTTGATTTCCCTAAACACCTCCACTGCCTTATCCCAGCGTACACCATAACGCCCCATTCCCGTGTCTACCTTGAAATGAACCACGGACTCAACCCTTTGTTTGATAGACAACTCGCCGATCAGTTTTGCCTTTTCCAGGGATTGAATCTGTACTGAAAGATTCTGACGAATACAACGAGGGATTTCATCATCTAGTCTCTCACCGAAAATCAGAATCGGAACATCAGCAAAGTGTCTTCTCAGCTCGATTGCTTCAGAAAGACAAGCGACGGCCAACTGGCAGCAGCCGGCGTTCAATGCCTCCTCGGCCATTTCAATGATCCCGTGTCCTGCCGCGTCATCTTTAACAACCGCCATCACTTGCAGATCCCGGGGCTTGTCTTTGAAGATCAGCTCGAAATTCTTCCGAATCGTCTGTCGATTAATTTCAATCCAGGCCCTGGTGCATTTGATTTGTTCGGTTTGAAAGTATTCCTTGACTACACCGCGGTCCAAAAAATGATGCTTGGTTTTCCCGATAATCTGGTAATCTTCATGCCCTTTGCCGGCGATCAGCACAGAATCATCCTTTGTCGCCATTTCCAGGGCAGCGTAGATTGCTTCTCTTCTGTCCGGTTCGATGATTATTTTGGCATTGCTGTTTTTGGGAATGCCTTCCAAAATGTCGTTAATGATAGATTGTGGATCTTCGGAGCGTGGATTGTCTGAAGTGATTATACAGACATCTGCAATGTTTGCTCCGACAGCTCCCATCAACGGGCGTTTGGTTCGATCCCTGTCTCCTCCGCAACCAAATACCGCATAGACTTTGTTGCGAGTGATCCCTCTTATTTCCTGCAGAATTTTTTCCAGGGAGTCCGAGGTATGGGCATAGTCCACGTAAACTTCATAATCGGTTCCGCATTCCACCCGTTCAAAACGGCCATCGACTTTCATGGCTTTTTTTAGCCCTTCCACGATTTGATCGATACTGATTCCCAGGGCAAAGGCAGCACCAAACGCTGCAAGACTATTGTAAATGTTGAATAATCCGGGGATAGGCAGATGGATTTCGCAGAGATGGTTTCCCTTTAAAAAAATATCAAACTCGCTAAAACCGCCGGTCATTTGCTTGGGATAGGCAACCAGATCGGCATCTTTGTTGCGGATTCCGTAGGTTAGGGTTTCGACCTTACCGGTGCTTTTGAGGTGCGTGTCAACGGCTTCCGCAAATTCCTTTCCACTGCTGTCATCGACATTGATGATACCATAAGCGGTTTTCTCTTTGGTTCCCAGCTGCTGAAAATGCCTTAATTTGCACCGTTTATACTCATCCATTGTTTTGTGAGTATCCAGGTGATCCTGGGTAAGGTTGGTGAACACCAGCACATCAAAATCAAGGGCATGGTTTCTATCATAAGCGCCGGCGTGACTGGTAACCTCCATGGTCAAACTGTTTACCTGATCCTCCTTCATACGCTTTCCAATGGCAAACAGCTCGCTGGCCATGGGGTTGGAAAGGTGGGTGGCGTCTTCTTTGCCGGAAGGATAGAAATTTCCGATGGTACCGATAACACCAGTCCTGTTTCCTGCTTCCATCAGGATGGAATCGGTCAATTGAGAAGTGGTGGTTTTTCCGTTGGTACCGGTAATTCCGACCAGCTTCATATCTTTGATAGGATCGCCATAAAAGGCTCGGGCGATCAAAGCCATTGACCGGTTCAACTGGTCTGTTTCAATCAGGCTTATGCCTGGTGGTGGAGCCTCAATGCGGTTTTTTGCGACTAGCAGGCAAACAGCACCGGCATCGGCAGCTGCTTTCCAATAGTCAAAACTATTGGTTTCAATATGGTTTTCCTGAAATTCCTCGTCTTCAATTCCAAAATAAAGTGAGTTTTTCCGGACCTGGGCATAGTCCCAGGTAATAAATTCGATTACCTGGGATT
>JANQLH010000119.1 GCA_028280735.1 SAR324 cluster bacterium
CATCCCACCCGATGGGTAACTACGTTACCCATCCTACGGTTCATGGAAAAATCATGGATTTTTTCATTACGACACAGTCTGATCGATCGGAATGACAAAGAGTCAAGTTCTTTGGAAAGAAGATAGATTTCCATGTTGCGACACAGCCTGAAAGCCGGTCCTTGTTCCAGATCTGCAGGTGGTTATGAGGGATCTGTCGGTATATAATCCATTCTACGGTTTTTGTTAAATATTGAATTATCAACCGTGTTCATGCCTTTATCTTAAACCAAGTCAAACTTATCCTTGGCTGCACTGCAGATCGGACATACCCACGAGTCATGCAGGTCATTAAAAGCTGTGCCGGGATCAACACCATGTTCCGGATCACCTTTTACCGGGTCATAGATGTAACCGCAAATCTGGCATTTGTATTTTTCACCTGTTGCCTGTGTTGTTTCCCCTTCAAGTCCTGCCTGGTAAGTAGGAGCGTTCTTCGGAGATTTTCCGCCTTTAACCCAGTGATAGTAAGCGTATGTCATGGGTTCTGCTTGGCTCATGACGTCAGCGTCGATAACTTTGCCAACCATGATGGTGTGTGTTCCCACATCCATCGTATTCATCAGTTCCGCCTCCAGGAAGGTTACCGTATGATCCAAAACAATCGGTGCTCCCGTTTGTCCCAACTTATATTCTATATTAGTAAACTTATTAACCTCTCTGCCTGTTTTAAAACCAAACTGTCCGATCAGTGACATGGGAGCTTCCTGTGAAAGTATGGATGCCGAAAATACCTTGCTTTCCAGAATATAATCATGAGTCAGGTTTTCCTTGTTTAATGCTATAGCTATTTGCTCCGGTGTTGCCGTAACCTGGTTGACCGTGTTTGCGATCTGACCGTTATACTTATCACCCGACTTGGAACTAATAATGTAAAGTCCGTAACTAATTTTATATAGTGCAATTGGATTCATTTTTCCTCCCTGAATGGAATAAACGGATGTCTGGTCCTATATCCGTTTGGTATTGATTGTCGATCGGCTCAATCTTGATCCGATCAATTCAAGATTTTTAAAATACTTTCGGGTGGTCTGCCCACGGCAAATTTACCTTTGTATTCAACGATCGGGCGTTCCATTAAAGCCGGATTTTCCGACATTAACATAAGCCATTCATCACGGGATCGTTCATCGTCTTTGCTTAATCCCATTTCTTTGAATAGTTTGTCTTTGGTGCGGATCAACTCGACAGGATCACGCTTCAGACCGCTGCAAATCTGGTCGAGCTTGTCAATACCGAGTGGGGTTTTGAGATATTCCACGATATCATATTCAATCCTGCTGCCCTTCAACACATCCAGTGTTTGTCGGCTTTTGCTTCACCTGGGATTGTGATAGATGACTGCTTTTACCATGTCTATTCCCCTGTTCTTGTGGCTTTTGCCTGTATCATTGTCTCAGCTGTCTCTAGGTATCACGTGAGACAGCGAATAGCAAGGGGTTAACCTATTTTTTGTCGGATATTGATCTGGATGGATAACTGCTAAAGCCTATGTTTACGGCATCCGGAATAGCACTTTACCTCAATCGGGTTATTTTGGTATATAAATTTCAATAGTCATGATTAACCACAGGGATTGGAAGGGATCAAACCTACAGGAAATCGCTGGGGGAAGTCCTTTCTTCTTTCTTGGGGAGTTCTGTGGTAATATTGCTAAGGAAAATGATACCTGTTTATTGCTATAATCCGCATGGGTAATGTAACCATACGGCGGTTTATGAATCGATATCACTCAACATAGACAATTTTAAAGATACTATTTCAAGGAGATCGAAGATGGCAGATGATGTAAAGATCATTGAGGAGGTGGAAGTCGAAACAGATGGTGAGGAATCTTTAAAGAAGAAAGATGATGCCGGGCCGGCAGAAATAGTCGTCGCGGATACCCTGCTACCAGACGTATTGCCCCTCGTTCCCCTGTTTGACAGACCATTATTCCCTAAAATGATGGCGCCTGTTGTAGTCGGTAAGAACGATCAATCCAAGGCATTGATCAAAGCAGTTGAATCAGCATCAAATTATGTCGGTTTAATTTTGGTAAAATCGGAGATGGGGAGTACACCACCTCAACCGGGTGAACCTTTACCGCTGCCTGAATCAATAGATGACCTTCACAAAATAGGAGTTGTAGCCAAGGTACTCCAGGTGTCCGGAACAAAAGACGGACATTATGTGCATCTAATGGCGCAAATTGTCGAGCGCTTTGAAATCAAGGATCTGATGTCTACCAATCCTTTTTTACGGGGCCGGGTGGAGTATAAATATGAACAAAAATCCAAATCGGACGAAGAAACCAAGGCATACGCTGTTTCCGTTATCAACGTCATTAAGGAATTGGTCAGCTTAAATCCCCTGTTCAAAGAGCAGTTGGGTTTTCTGATGGGACAGGTTAACGTTAACCAGCCCGGTATGCTGGCAGATCTTTCTGCCTCGATGACCACCAGTTCCGCAGAAGAATTGCAAACTATTCTCGAAATCCTGGATGTCAGGGAACGAATTGAACAAGTCCTGGTTTTATTGAAAAAAGAGATGGAAATCTCGAAATTGCAATCAAAAATCGACAAACGAATCGAGGAACGCTTATCCACCCAGCAAAGAGAGTTTTTTCTTAAACAGCAACTGACCGAAATAAAAAAAGAACTCGGTTTGTCAAAAGGTGACCAGGAAACGGAATTGGAGAAATTTCAAAAACGCCTGGAAACCCTCAAATTACCGACAGAAGAAGTAAAGACCCGGATTGATGAGGAAATGAACAAACTTAAGGTATTGGAACCTTCTTCTGCGGAATTCAATGTTACCAGAAACTATCTGGATTGGTTGACCATACTTCCCTGGGGAGTCACAACAAAAGACAATAAAGATTTGAAAAAGGCAGCCAGAATACTTGATCGTGACCATTATGGACTGGAGGATGTAAAAGAACGTATTCTGGAGACAATATCCGTTGGTGTCCTCAAGGGCGATCTTTCCGGTTCAATCATACTGTTGGTTGGTGCGCCTGGTGTAGGTAAGACATCGATCGGTCATTCGGTTGCCAGGGCGTTAAATCGGGAGTTTTATCGCTTTTCATTGGGAGGAATGCGGGATGAGGCTGAAATCAAGGGGCATCGCAGGACCTATATCGGTGCCATGCCCGGTAAATTCATACAAGCCTTGAAAACATGTAAAACCTCCAATCCGGTTATCATGTTGGATGAGATCGATAAAATCGGTGCCAGCTTTCAGGGAGACCCGGCTTCAGCTTTGCTGGAAGTTTTGGATCCGGAACAAAACAAGGATTTTCTCGATCATTACCTTGATGTTCGTTTTGATTTGTCCGATGTGCTCTTTATCTGTACGGCCAATCAACTGGAAACCATCCCCGGTCCGCTTTTGGATCGAATGGAAACCATTCGTTTGTCCGGATATGTTTTGGAAGAAAAGCTGGAAATTGCCCGCAGATATCTGGTACCGAAGCAATTGAAAGCACATGGTTTAAAAAAGGAGCATATCAAGCTTCCCAAAAACGTTCTCCGGGATATTATCAATGGTTATGCCAGAGAAGCTGGTGTACGGAATCTGGAAAACAACATCAAAAAAATCTTCCGAAAAGCCACCAAGCAGATCGTTCAAAACGATGTGAAACAGGTGGATGTAAAGAAGGGAGATCTTTCCGACCTTCTGGGCAGAAGGATGTTCAGCGAGGAGAAAATATACAAATCTCCCAAGGTAGGTGTGGTGATGGGACTAGCGTACACAAGCATGGGTGGTGCAACACTGTTTATTGAAGCAACAAGGGTTGCTTCCAAAGGACCAGGATTCAAACAGACAGGTCAACTGGGCAAGGTTATGGTGGAATCCTCGGAAATCGCGTACACCTATGTGCGGTCTTTATTAACCAGCAAAAAGGAAGCGGAGTTTTTTACCTCGAACGCGATCCATCTTCATGTTCCGGCCGGTGCAACGCCAAAAGACGGACCATCGGCTGGAATTACCATGGCTTGTGCCCTTTATTCCCTGGTTAATAACAAGCCGATTATCAAAGATGTTGCCATGACTGGTGAAATTTCATTGACCGGACTGGTAATGCCCATCGGCGGGCTCAAGGAGAAGGTAATTGCGGCAAAACGTGCCAAGGTTTCCACCTTGGTATTTCCTGCTGAAAACAAAGATGACTGGGAAGATCTGGATGATCATATCAAGGCGGGGTTAACCCCCCATTTTGTCAGCAAGTTTTCAGAAGTTCTGAAGATTTGTTTCCCCAAATAAGTTCAATTTTCCCGTAGAACAGGCCGGCGATCATGCTCTGTCATAATAGAAAAATCGTAGGATGGGTAACAAGTTACCCATCAACTATTTATGTATGGCTTTTGATCACCTTCCACCCGATGGGTAACGGAGTTACCCATCCTACGGTTCTGCTTTAATGAATGCCTTCAGCGTTCTTAAACGGAGGTGTTATCTAACCTATGGTGGCGCTCGCAAGCTCGCTGACCATAGGCTAATTTAATGAACGCTTTCAGCGTTAAGCGCAATTCAATGTTATTAGATCGGAAAACAGCTTAGAATGTAGGATGGGTAACTTGTTACCCATCAACTCTTT
>JANQLH010000147.1 GCA_028280735.1 SAR324 cluster bacterium
TCGGTATCTCAAAAAGAACTATCCGCAACACGTTCTGATTTCGAGTATCATGGGATTTTCCAACGACGAATGGGAGTACCTGGCCAAGGTGTCGGAGGATAATGGGGCGGATATGCTGGAACTCAATTTTTCCCGCCCTCACATGTGCGCGGAAGGAACAGGTCATCACGTCGGTAAGGCGTTTGATCTGATCGAAAAATTCACGGCCACGGTCAAGAAAGCCGTTAACATTCCGGTTATCGCAAAAATGAAACCCAATATTACGGATATGACAGAACCCGCCATGTTCGCGAAAAACGGAGGCGCCGATGCCGTTTCGGCCATCAATACAGTCAGCGGGATATCGGAAATCGGACTGGATGACCTGGTTCCAAAACCAAATGTGTTCGGAATCGGTGCCATCAGTGGGACTTCCGGTCCTGCTATTAAACCCATTGGTTTGCATTTTATTGCTGATATGGCCAAGTGTCGGGAGTTGAAATTGCCGTTGTGCGGCATTGGCGGTATTGAGACTTGGATTGATGCCCTTGAATATTTGTTGCTGGGCTCCTCAACCATTCAGGTGTGTACAGGAATTATTCATTACGGCTATCGTATTGTGGAAGATATGATCGAGGGGTTGACCGATTTTATGGAAGCCAAAGGAATCAGCAAAGTCGAAGATCTGGTCGGCAAGGCTCTGAACAAGCTGGATACCACGGATAAATTTGATCTGAAACGCCAGGGTATCACGCAGTATGAAAACGATAAATGCGTGGGCTGCGGTCAATGCTACATTGTCTGCCGTGATGCCGCTGGTCAGGCGTTGGAATGGAATGAAACAACCAGGCAGCCGAAACTGGTCGAAGACAAGTGTCTGAGTTGCATGATCTGCAGTTTTGTGTGCCCTGTTCCAGGTCTGATCTCGTTTAAAGAAATGCCCCGGGACCGGGAGCGCGCAGAAACCGGAATAATGGATTCGAGCCTGGAGTCCGAGTTGAGATACGAACCTTATAAACCAACAACTTGAGGAGGAAACGAATGTCAGTGCTGATTAGGGGAGGAACCATCGTAACGTCTACCGGTCGTTATGTAGCCGATGTCTTCGCAGACGGTGATCAAATAACGGCGATTGGAAGCGATTTGGATAATCCGGCAGATGAGGTGATTAACGCTCAGGGAAAATATGTCTTGCCCGGTGCCATCGATCCGCATACCCATCTGGCTATGCCGTTTATGGGAACCCATGCCCAGGATGATTATGAAACAGGTACGATTGCCGCAGCCTGTGGCGGAGTGACATCCGTTGTTGATTTTGATATGCAGCAAAAAGGTGAATCACTGCTGGAAGCCATCGAAAGAAAACAATCCTGGGCCGAAGGTAAGGTTGCCATCGATTACTCTCTGCATCCCGCGGTAACGGATCCCAGGCCCGAAGTCATGGAGGAGGTGCAAAAAGCCATTCTGGATTATGGTACACCGAGCTTCAAGATCTTCATGGTTTACGATTTCAGGGTGGACGATGCCACCATGATCAAGCTGCTGGAACAAACCAGGAAATACGGGGGGTTGGTTCAGGTTCACGCTGAAAACGTTCATATGGTTGATCATTTGAATGCAGAGTTGGAAAAAGAAGGCAAACTGGAACCTTACTACCATGCGGTGAGCAGACCAAATATCGTTGAAGAGGAAGCCGTTGCCAGGGCTGCCAAAATGGTGGAAATGACCGGTTCAAGGATTTACATAGTTCACCTTTCCTCCAAGGAAGGTCTGTCCAAAGTGAAGGAAGCCAGGGATCGCGGAATTGACGTTTATGCTGAAACCTGTCCGCAATACCTGCTGTTGGATGAAGAACGATACAAGGAGCCGAATTTCCAGGGGGCCAAGTATGTGATGTCGCCGCCTTTACGAAGCAGGGAAAGCAACGATGCTTTATGGATGGGACTAAACAGCGGAGACCTGCAGGTGGTTGCCACCGATCACTGCCCGTTTGATTTCCAGGGCAAAAAAGATATGTTTGGCAAAGATGATTACAAAAAGATTCCAAACGGCGCCCCCGGTATTGAAACCCTGTTGATGCTGATGCACTCCGAAGGGGTAGTGAAAGGAAGAATATCCCTGGAAAAAATGGTGGATACACTTTCCACCGGTACAGCCAGAATGTTCGGTCTGAAAGACAAAGGTGCGGTTCAGGTAGGTAAGGATGCAGACCTGGTGGTGTTCGATCCCAACCTGAAATTCACCATCACCCAGTCGAAACTTCACATGAACGTGGATTACACCCCCTTCGAAGGTTTTGAAATCACAGGCATGCCCGAGAAAGTCTATGCCCGGGGCAAAAAAGTGGCGGAATGGAATGGTGAACAGGTTGATTTCGTAGGCGAAGTAGGCAGAGGCCGCTTCGTCAAACGAGAACCGTTTGAGAGATTTTAATGATAGGTTTCTATAAAATTACAAAACTCCGGAGAGAATGTAGGGTGGGTTAAGGAGCACAGCGACGAACCCACCAACCTGATTTTAACATCCGACCTGATGGGTAACCAAGTTATCCATCCTACAAAACCACCGGTGATCGGTATTCCAATCGAAACAATCAAAATCGAAAGCGAAGCTTTCCCAACCCGAAAATCCAAAATCTCAGATCATAAATCTGAATTGCCCCTAAAGGGCTTCCAAATGCTTCTTCCGTTTCTTGGCCAGCAGTTTTAATTCTCTTGAAACTTCCGATAAAGCTTTAATCTTCTCCGCCGCATCGAGGTAATATTGCTGTGCTCTCTGTTCCAACTTTTTAGCTGTCTCCAGGCAGTCAGCACCTTTCATGTCGTC
>JANQLH010000154.1 GCA_028280735.1 SAR324 cluster bacterium
GGTAAAAACGCAACCACTCCTCCGGCACTAATTGCTGCCGAGCAAACCGTCATTAAGCCTTTATTGTACTGAACACCCTCTTGTAGCATGAACACCGCAAATCCGGTTCCCCATACAATGGCTGTTAAGAGGATGGAACAAATAAAAAAGGCTTTGTTTACCTTTGGTTGCCACTTCGCCAATAACTTAAAAAAAAGGATATGAACAAGACGAATAAGACAGGTGATACAGACAGCAATAAAAAAAGTACCGGCAAACAACTGATGGTTCAGGTAATAATCATCTGCTGATAGTAAAAGCACAGCCAGGACAAAATAGTAGAGAATTCCAAACGAGGATCGCTTTTTCAAATCAAATAAAACGCGCTCGTTAATAATGTTTCTGGGTGATTTCATTATATTTATTAACCGTTTGTTCTTTTGGTGGGAGCCTATTAATATAAAACCACAAATCCCACATAGAGGCAAGTTTGCAACAAAATCTTGAACTTTTAATCAGCCTTTGTATCCACGGGGTTTTGCAATTTTCCGTTGTAAAACTTGCGTACAATTCACTGATTATTAGTTTTCAGATCGCCTCTGTTGTGTTTTTTTAAACATCTATCTTCTTTTTTATCCGAAGGTTTCAAACCATTACCAATCTTAGTGCCGACACCGGCTGACTTCTTCCCTATCTTGTGTTACTGTGTCCGAATTCCAGAAACGATTACCCGGCTACCCTGCCGGACTGTGTCATAATAGAAAAATCTATGATTTTTCCAAGTTTAATCGACGTTTAGTCACACTTGTCACTCCGGGTACGCCTATCCTCAGCTTGACTGGGGATACGGGGTCTACTCATGATTTCAGCACGTTACACGGTAGATTCCGGGTCGCGAGATGCGAAGTTTGCAGCATCGATCGAAATGACAGAGAGTCAAGTTCTTTGCAAAGTAGATATATTTCAAATTATAACACAGTCTGTACATCAGGAATGAGAAATCAGAAAACATCATCAATCAACAAATAAATTCACAAAAGAGCACATCAAAGACAAAACTTGATTCTTGAGATTCAAAAGTTAGGCAATTGGTCAAAAGCAAAGAAAGGAGTATGCATGGAAATTACGGTTGATAAGAATCCGGACAAAAAAAAATTGGAATCAATGGGTATTAAAAAATGGTCTATTTGGGAAGAAACTGTTTCCGAATTTCCGTGGTACTATCAGGAGGCTGAAAAGTGTTACATTCTTGAAGGTAAGGTAATCGTGACCCCGGATGGCGGATCACCGATTGAAATTGAAGCTGGTGATCTGGTCACCTTCCCCCAGGGAATGTCCTGTAACTGGAAAATTTTGAAGGATGTTCGTAAACACTATAAATTTGTCTAATCCCCGATGAAATTTAACTTAACCGCCAGGATTGTTGCCACACACCTGATGGTATTCCTGTTTTGCATTGAAAGCCTTCATGCTTCCACAAGTGATCCCAAAGCATTGGGTGATCCTCTGGATGATCCGTACGAAATCCGACTGGTGACATTCTCACCCCACAATTCCCTTTTTGCCTGGTTTGGTCATTCAGCCTTGGAAGTTAGAAACAGGGTTACCGGGAAAGCACACATGTTCAACTTCGGAGGTTTCTTTTTCGATCTGGAGCATCTGGTTCAATTCACGTTTGGGAAGTTCGTTTTCTGGAGCTTTGCATCGGAATCCTCCCGGGCCTTGATACCATATCGCCGTGAAAACAGACATATAGTCTTTCAGACCCTAAATCTAACCCCAAAACAAAAAACGGAGGTTCGACGTCTGCTGCTCCATTACCTGAAGCAGGAAAACAGGTTTTACGTTTATGATCATTTTCTCGACAACTGCTCGACAAAAATCAGGGATGTCATTGACCAGGCCATGTCCGGTCAATTGAAAAAACAATCCATGGAGACAGTGGAGCCGACGTTCAGGGATTTTGTCCATCGAATGATGGCCGGTGTTCCGCATTTGGATTTTACAACCAATTTCATCTTAAACGACTCAGTCGATCAACCGATCACTGATTGGGACACTATGTTTCTTCCCGATCGATTAATGGCGGTTATTCAAAAGTCGAAAAATCCGGCCCTGGGTAATCAGCCACTTGTTACACTTAAAACAGAAAAAAACATAGGAGCCGGGGAATTCTTTTTTACGCCAAAACCTAATCTAGTCAACACTGTGGTTAAAGAATTTGTCGTAGGTTTTTTTTTACTGGCAATAATCGGTCTCAGCGCGATATTCTACATTAAAAACCATCGATTTTTTAAGAGACTTTACCCTGCTTTGGTTTCCGTTTTTTCCATAATCTTCGGAACGCTTGGCTTGATTCTATTCTTCATGATGTGTTTTACCGATCATAAGGATACCTACTGGAACGAAAATATTCTGTTGCTTAATCCCCTAACCTTGCTACTGGGTTTTACAGGAATAGCGGCGATTTTCGGAAGGTTAAAAAAGCTGTTTTTATGGCTCAGTGTGGTATCCGGTTTGACTGCATTTACCGCTTTCGGACTGAAAACACTTCCCATGTTTGATCAAGCTAACGGACAGCAACTAAGAGTTCTGCTACCTGTGTTACTGGTTATTGGAATCACAGGGGTGATAAAATTAAAACACAGTAACCACCCACAATCCGGAAATTTACAATTGTAACGAATTAAGATGAAAAGGAAAAATACAGCGATTCTGCTTTTTGATGACGTCGAAGTTTTAGATTTTGCAGGTCCATTTGAAGTGTTCGCCGTTACCGACGAATTAAGTGAACACAAGCGACTAAACGTATATACTGTTGCCAGAGAGAACCGACCTGTGATTGCCAGGAACGGACTTTCCATCAACCCGGATTATGCGATTACAGATGCACCTGAACCTCAAATCATCATAATCCCCGGTGGTGATGGAACACGACCTGTTCTGGGCCAGGATGACATTATTTCCTGGATTGCACAGGGCGCAACAACGGCAGACAAGGTCCTTTCCGTATGCTCCGGGGCATTGTTGCTTGCCAAGGCTGGTTTATTGAAAGGTCTGAAAGCAACTACTCACCACCAGGTATTTGATACCCTTGAGTCATTGGCTCCGGAAACTGTCATCGTCAAGGATCAACGATTTGTTGATAACGGCAAAATTATCACATCTGCCGGGATCAGTGCCGGCATCGATATGAGTCTTTACGTTGTCGAGCAGCTCTTTGGTTCGGAGGTTGCTGATGCGACAGCAGACTATATGGAATACAGAAGATAGTTTTTTGGCCGTCCCATTCGGAATCTGCCCTTAAAACAACCGCCTTTCACAATCAGGCGGTATCCAGTCAGTAGTGTCGAAAAATTTCTCCAAAGAAATATCCGTTAACCCGGGGATTAGTGTTAATTAAATTTAATACTGATTTTGGTCCCCGGGTTTAGTTTTGTTTTTTTGTAGTTCATAATTGATGGCATCGCATTGATTTTTCGAGACCGGATTCTTATATAATTCAATCTACCCAGGCAAAATCTGAGAAACCTGTTACACTTCAGTAGTCTGGATTTGCTCCTTGTGATAATTTCATCGTTTCAGTAGAATACAATCCACAATGAGCAGCAAATAGGAGTTAACTATTTGATTTTAAAACATTATCATCGGCTCACTTAAGATCATATCACCCAAAAAAATGTCTCTTGGATACCGGTGAAACCAAGCAATAGCTTATGATGTGCTTGCTCTCGGTTCCAGCGGAGTGAGTGTTCTTAGGTTGATCCGACAGAGGACTGATTCACTATCCTGCCAATGCATACAATGAAATACCATCACAGGCAATTGACGTCATTAGTAAAAAAAAGTGTGATCCTGCTGTTGTTCAGTATCACTTTTGATAACCCGCTGTTTGCACAAAATCGCCTGTTTATAGGTTTCACGAAATCCCAGGCGATAAACTCACTTGCCTTCACCAGCGAATGGCGGCAAAAAGAGATGGGTAAAATATTCTGGCCACTGGTCTATGATCAACTCTGGATGATGGGTCCTGCTCCGCATTACAGGCCGTTACCAGGTTTGGCCAGTCGTTGGGAAACAAATGATTATAAAACCTGGAGGTTTTTTCTTGATAAGTCTTCCAGGTTTAGTGACCAGATTCCTGTTTCACTTAACGACATCATTTTCTCTTTAAGCATTTTTGCCGATAAATCCAATGAGTGGAATCGAAGGGGAATCGAAGTTGAGGATTTCAAAGCCAGGGAAAACAGTGTTCTTGAAGTCACGTTGAAACATCCCCACGGCGGACCTTATCCACCGTTTTACGGAATGCCGGTTTTTCCCAGGCATATCTGGAAAACTTATCAGCATAGCCTTTCCCGGAATAAAAACGAAAAGGCGATTGGCTCAGGACCCTTTATTGTCAAGGAGTTTAAGCCGGGTGAGATGTTAAGGTTGGTTAAAAATCAACATTATCATGGTTATCCGGCAAAATTTGATGAAATAGTTTTTTTGATTTTCCCCAATAACAGTTCACTTGCTTCTGCACTAAAATCAGGACTGATAGACCTGTTCGGTCACAAGGGTATCGATCCTTCACAAACCAGGGAATTTGGTTCCGCCATGGGCGTTAAAACGTTCGTTACCGATGGAATGGAGCTATACTGGTTGTCGTTTAATTTTTCCCAAAATCCGGCAATTCGTGACCTTCAGGTTCGTAAAGCAATTATGACGGCTATCGATAAAAAGCAAATCGTGCGTCAGGTTTTTGGGGGCTATGCCAAGGAAATTGACAGTTTTGTGTATCCTGAGCTCCCCGGGTACAATTCAAACCTTCCTGCCTACAGATTCGATGTAAACAAGGCGGTTAAAATGCTCAATGAAGCGGGCTACACGGATGTTGACAGGGACGGCGTGAGAGACAATCCAAAATCTGCTCAAGATTTATCATTGACAGTCCTTGTATCAAAATCCAACCGGGCCCAGGTTCGAATTGCCAAATACCTGGGAAGTCAACTTTCAAGTATTGGTATTCGTGTCAATCTGTTACGTGCGGATTCACAGTTGTATAGAAACTACCTTCACAACCCAATGGAGAGCAATCACGACATCGCAGTCAACAGCATGGCGCCGGGACCTTATCAAGACTGGATCTGGAATATGATGAAAAGTGATGAAGATCTCTTAAATCAAGCCAACGTTTCCAACTATGTCAACTACGCTTTTGACAGAGTTCTAAAGAAGTTGTTGACCACCGGAAATCCAAAGAAGCGTTTACAATATTTGAACCTGGCCCAGGAAATCCTGGCCGATGAGTTGCCCTACGGCATGCTTGTCAGACCTTATAAAATATGCCCGGTGCGGCTGGATCGCATTGATGACGTGGTCATATCCATGGGAGGAGTTTCATCTGAAATCAATCCCTGGAATTATCTACAGCTGAATATCGCCGATTAAGTCAGGCTTGTTTTTGGAATAGGATGGTGTTTGATTGCCTCAAGTTGGAATTAATGATATTCGTTCTTTTTGTTAATTCATTGATATTTTTTCGATTTATTTTTACCAGTTTCCATCGAATCCTGCTAAAAAATAGAAGATCCTTGACTTTTTAAACCATTCAAACCAATAATATCACTCTGTTAAGACGGAAATTGTTTTTAAAATGAGTAGCATTGGCAAATCTAAAGAGGAGCAAATGACCAAAAAGAATGAAAAAATCAAACCGAGAAAACTTGATAAACTGGACTGCCAGATTGTAAACCTGTTACAAACCGATGGCAGATTGTCCAACACATCTATTGCCAAACAACTCGGCATTGCCGAAGCTACTGTCAGAACCCGTCTAAAACGTCTGATCAACGAGAAATATATCAAAATTGTTGCTGTCGGTTCACCTCATAAACTTGGATTCAGTATCACCGGAAACATCAAAATTCGTGTGGACATCAAAAAGAAAGACCATGTCCTGCAGGAGCTGATCGATCTCAAAGAATGTGTTCATATCAATCTGATGACAGGAAGTACCGATGTTGACGTGGATTTTATCGTAAAATCACTTGATGAGCTGAATGACTTGGTTTACAACAAAATCAGTAATCTCGATGGTGTTATCACCACCGAAACATCGCTGATTATGGAGCAAATCAAGGAAAACTACGCCTGGGGAACCGCATTTGACGAAGAGTGATCATTACAACTCAAACTTCTCCAATCCTTCCTGAAATCTAGCCGCATTTATAGTATTATACATCAACATGGCAATGGTCATGGGACCAACTCCGCCCGGAACGGGTGTAGCAGCTTCAGCAAGATCTTTAATCGCTTCAAAGTCCACATCACCTACCAGCCTTGATCCTTTTGGATGAGAAGGATCATGAACTCGATTAATACCGACGTCAATGACAACAGCACCTTTTTTTACATAGTGAGCCTGAACGAAGTTGGGAATACCTATTGCTGAAATCAGAATGTCGGCAGATCGGCAAACCTCGGCCAATTTTGCCGTTTGAGAATGACATACGGTAACGGTAGCATTCCATTCCTTCAACGACATCAGGATTGAAAGGGGCCTGCCCACAATATTGCTACGGCCAATAATAACGACATTTTTGCCTTTCGTTTCGTAACCGTATCGTTTTAGAATCTGCAAAACGCCAAATGGTGTACAGGGCATGAATTTGGGAATTCCTGCAGCCAATAAACCGTAATTATAAGGATGAAAGCAATCCACGTCCTTTTCCGGCAGGATAGCTTGAATCACTTCCTGCTCATTGCATTGGGGAGGCAGAGGCACCTGGCAGAGGATTCCATTAACCGCCGGATCATCATTTAATTCCTTAACCACTGCCAGCAAATCCTCCTGTTTGGTGTCTTCCGGCATCTTGCGTTCGATCGATTGAAATCCCAACTCTGTGCAGGTCCTTTGCTTGTTCCGAACGTAAACAGCAGATGCCGGATCATCCCCGACAAGTATTACCGCCAATGTGGGCTCGATATTCATTGACTTGAGATTTAACACTTCTTTTTTTAACTCTTCTTTAATTTCCTTGCTTGTTTCAGTTCCCGAAAGAATTTTCATGTTCCCTTTATTATGGTTTGCTGTACTAGGTGATTACGAATTCTTAAACTACTGACTTTTGATTGTTGCGGGTAAGAATTAAGGTTCACACGGAGGTATTTGATTCTGCAAGGAGTAAGGTCAATAAAATTAACTTCTCCCAATCAATTATACAATCAATCTAATCTTGTATTTTGAGATTGTTGAGGCTATTCCTTAACGAATGTGATTCAGTTTCTATCTCAATTTTCATGACTTAAAACAAGGTAAAACAAACATGAGCGATTACCTGAAAGAGTATTGGAATCTAAGACTGGCAGAAGTAAAAAACATTCTTGAAGCAAACAATTTTGAAGTACACCTTGCCGACAATAAAATCGAAGCTAAGGATATCGTACTAAATACCATTATTCCGACTGCAAAGCCCAAAAGCATCTCCTGGGGTGGCTCGGTAACTGTGACTGACAGCGGTCTCTACCATGCTTTGAAAGATAATGAATCTTTCGAAATTCTGGATACCTATGACAAAAATGCGTCCCCTACTGAAAAGGTTGAAAGACGAAGGCAGGCATTGTTGGTGGATTTGTTTATCACAGGAACCAATGCTGTCACCGATAACGGCAAGCTGGTAAATTTAGACATGGTAGGGAATCGTGTGGCTGCAATGACCTTTGGTCCGAAACACGTCGTGATTCTGGCAGGAAGAAACAAACTGGTAGCCGAGGTTGATGATGCCCTGGTGCGTATCAAAAATTATGCGGCACCGGCCAACACCATGAGACTGAAGAAAAAGAATCCTTGTTTAAAATCAGGATATTGTGAAGAATGTCAAAGTACCCAACGGATTTGTAATATCTGGACCATTCACGACAAATCGTTTCCTAAGGGAAGGATCAAGATCGTGTTGATTAATGAAGATTTGGGATTATAGGAATAAAGACACCTTATTGATAAACTGGGCGCAAAACATCGATACTGTCCCTATGGGACTCATTTGATCTTGGCATCGGTTAACCAGCGGTTGACACCGCTGGCTACTATATGTTGCCCCGTTGGGGCTTCAGATGAGAAAATAAGATCTATTTTAAACGGATCGGTTGTTGCTCATTGGAATTAATCCCGAAGGGATGGCACAGCAGTAGCCAGCGGCGTGAGCCGTTGGTAATGCGGACCAACCAGAAGAGAGTCCCGTAGGGACGGCACAACGAACATTACAAGGTAGCCTATTGCATGTATTAATCATTCTGAATGGTCTGCTTGATCACCTTACGCAACCAGGAATGACCCGGGTCTTTTTGATGTCTGGCATGCCAATATTGATAAAACTCAAAATCTTCTATCTCTATGGGTAATTGCACCATTCTGATTGGCAGCCAACTCACATACTCTTTTGCAACAAGCTCAGCTATGTTTGCCAGGAAATCGGACTGACTGACCAATTGCGGAATGGTCACTTCATTCTCCACAGTCAGTCTGACCTTGCGTTTATGGCCCATTTCCTTTAGTTTTCTGTCGATGCGGGCTTGTTTGACATCAGAAAACGATAATCCAACAAACTCGCTATCCAAATAATCTTCAAGGGAAAGCTCTTCTTTCACCGTAGGGTGATCCTTCCTGACAATGCAAACTTCCCGGTCTCTGAACAGGTATTGTTGGAAAATACTGCTACCAAAATCCTGCCGCACTCCAATCACCATATCCAGCTTGCCATCTTCCAATGCCGTTTTACGATTCTCCATGGTTAAATGAAAGGTGCGGATGCGAATATTAGGTGCCTGATCTTTGATAGACTTCAGCAGTTTCGGTACAACCACCATCATCGGGTAGTCCTGCATGCCAATATGAAAAGTCCTGGTCGATCTGTAAGGATCAAAAGGTCCCCTGTCCTCAAGGGTTCTTTCGGTGAGTTCGAGTACCTTTTTGATATTCTCTTTCAGCTCTTCCGTTAGGGGTGTCGGTTCCATACGGTAACCATGCCGCACAAACAGCGGATCATCAAATGCTGAGCGAAGCCGGTTCAAGGCATGACTGATGGCAGGTTGTGACAGATTAAGACGTTGTCCCGCCCGGGTGAGATTCTTTTCTTTGTAAATTGCGTCAAATATTACAAGCAGATTTAAGTCAAATTCGGCTAAATTCATAATATTAATGCAATGAATCAGAAAAATAGATTAGGGTTTCGATTATATCTTCTGATATACTGCTCACATATTGAATGAAATGCGATGAATAGGGGCTATCCATTCAACCAACAAAACGGAGTGTTCCTGCAGTATCTTGAATTTCATAGATTATTTCCCATAATAACAGAAGATGCAACGATAAACCTGGAACGACACTTTCGATTTCAAAACACCGGAATGTAACCAATTGAATCAACACGGAAAGGGGGACTAGACATGAAACATGAAGACTATATTGAACTGGAAAACAAATTAGGGGCTCATAACTACAAACCTTTGGATGTTGTCGTAAGCAGGGGTGAAGGCGTTTGGGTTTGGGATGTGGACGGAAATAAATATCTCGATTGTCTATCGGCTTATTCAGCAGTTAACCAAGGGCACTGCCATCCCAAAATCCGGCAGGCGATGATCGAGCAATTGGATAAGTTAACCCTTACATCCAGAGCCTTTAGAAATGACCAACTGGCACCGTTTTATGAAGAAATCTGCGAACTCACGAACACACACAAGGTTCTTCCCATGAACAGCGGGGCGGAAGCTGTGGAAAGTGCCGTTAAAACTGTTCGAAAATGGGGATACGAGGTTAAAGGCATACCGGAGGATAAAGCGGAAATTGTTGTCTGTGCCGACAATTTTCACGGCAGGACTATAACTATTGTGGGCTTTAGCACGGACCCGACGTCTCGCACAGGTTTTGGTCCGTTCACCCCTGGATTTACCATCATACCTTTCGGCGACGCTGATGCTTTGGAAAACGCCATCACTCCAAACACGGTGGGATTCCTTGTCGAGCCCATTCAAGGAGAGGCCGGGGTAATAATTCCACCCATGGGGTATCTCAAGCGCTGCAAGGAAATCTGTGAAAAAGCCGGGATTCCGCTAATTCTGGATGAAATTCAAACAGGGCTGGGCAGAACAGGAAAGCTGTTGGCCGAAGAACATGAGGGTATTGAGGCTGACCTGACCCTGGTTGGTAAAGCCCTATCCGGTGGATATTATCCGGTATCTGCTGTTTTATCCAATACGGAAGTTATGGATGTTTTGAAACCGGGTGAGCATGGAAGTACCTTTGGTGGAAATCCACTGGCGTGCGCAGTTGCCCGCATGTCCTTGAAGGTTCTCGTAGAAGAGGGATTGATCGAAAATGCAGCGAACATGGGTAACTACTTCATGGACGAATTGAAGAAACTGAAGAATCCAATGATCAAGGAAGTGAGAGGCCGCGGATTGATGATCGGACTTGAATTTTTGCCAGAGGCCGGTGGTGCGAGGCAGTACTGCGAGCAGCTCAAACAAGGGGGTTTGTTATGTAAAGAGACTCATGATAATATCATTCGCTTTGCACCACCTTTGATCATAACGAAAGATACAATCGATTGGGCAATGGAAAAAATCCAATCAGTCATTGGTTAATCTAGGAGAATTGACATGGCGTTCAACCTTAAAAACAGAAACTTCCTGAAATTGCTGGATTTTACACCTCAAGAAATCAAATTCCTTTTGGATCTTTCCAGGGATCTCAAACGGAATTTTTACGCGGGAAACGAACAACCAACCCTGACTGGTAAGAAAATCGCCCTGATATTCGAAAAAACATCCACTCGGACCCGTTGCGCATTTGAAGCAGCCGCATACGACCAGGGAGCTCACGTTACTTACCTGGGACCTACCGGCAGCCAGATAGGGGCAAAAGAGTCTATGAAAGATACAGCGCGAGTATTGGGTAGAATGTATGATGGTATTGAGTATCGCGGATTTGAACAGGAAAAGGCTGAAACCCTGGGTAAATATGCCGGGGTTCCGGTTTGGAACGGCTTGACCAATGAATATCACCCGACACAGATTTTGGCAGATTTTCTGACTATGATAGAACATTCTCATAAACCTCTTAGTCAACAAAAATTCGCATACATGGGGGATGCAAGAAACAATATGGGAAATTCCCTGATGATTGGAGCAGCCAAAATGGGGATGGATTTCCGTTCTGTTGCTCCCAAAGAGTGTCAGCAGAACCCTGAACTTGTTGATGAAGCACTGGAAATCGCAAAAACCACAGGAGCGAAAATCACTTTCACGGAAGATATCAATGAAGGCGTCAAGGATTGTGACTATCTTTATACGGATGTTTGGGTTTCCATGGGTGAACCTGAAGAAGTCTGGGACAGCAGAATCAAATTGCTTTCTCCATACCAGGTAAACCAGAAAGCCATGGATGCCACTGGTAATCCTGATGTGAAATTTCTCCACTGCCTGCCTGCATTCCACGACAGGGAGACGGAAATTGGAGAAAAAATCTACCAGAAGTACGGTTTGGAATCGATGGAAGTATCCAATGAAGTGTTTGAATCGGATGCATCCATTGTGTTTGATCAGGCGGAAAACAGGCTGCATACAATCAAGGCAGTAATGGTCGCAACCCTGGCTTAACAGGGAACGTTTAAAGCGGTTCTGAGTTTACCGTCAGAATGAAACCGGGTCGACCAAAATGTGTCGTATGCTCCTGATCAGTTTCTTAAAGCCGGTCAGTCTCTCTCTTCCTGACCGGCAGTATTGGCTGCAACCGATTAACGCAGCATTGTCAATACAGAAGAGATTCGAAAAGCACACTATCACCTTGGGCTAAATAAAAAGTACACATTCTTAGCTATATGGAGATAAAATGATCGAAAAAGTAATCATCATGGGAGCTGCGGGCCGCGATTTCCACAATTATAATGTCTATTTTCGGGATAACGAACGGTATAACGTTATCGGATTCACCGCTACCCAGATTCCCGACATTGAAGGTAGGCTGTACCCTGCGGAACTTGCAGGTAAAATGTATCCCGAAGGAATCCCCATCTATTCAGACGAAAAGCTGGTTGAGTTAATCGAAGAGCACAAAATTGATCTCGTTGCTTTTTCCTATAGCGATGTTCCGCACACCGAAGTCATGCACAAAGCTTCACAGGTCACTGCAGCCGGAGCCGACTTCACGATCATTGGTGCTCCATATACCATGCTTGAATCCTCTAAAAAAGTAATCTCTGTCTGTGCTGTCAGAACCGGATGCGGAAAATCCCAAACCTCCAGGCAGGTGGTGAAAATTCTTCAAGGGATGGGTAAAAAGGTAGTGACCGTCCGACACCCAATGCCTTACGGAGACTTGACCAAGCAGATTGTACAACGATTTTCAAAATATGAAGATTTTGAAACCCACCAGTGCACCATTGAGGAAAGAGAGGAGTACGAACCGGTTGTCAGCATGGGAGCTGTCATCTATGCCGGTATCGATTATGAGAAGATTTTGAGGGAAGCGGAAAAGGAAGCCGATGTAGTGATTTGGGACGGCGGTAACAACGACACATCTTTTTACAAACCCGACATCAATATTGTGGTCTTTGATCCGCACAGACCCGGACATGAGGTTGCCTATCATCCCGGTGAAACAAATATGCTGATGGCTGATATCGCTATCATCAATAAAGTAGACAGTGCCAAACCTGCCAATATCGACCAGGTCAGAGAAACTATTGAAAAGCATAACCCAAAAGCTGAAATCATTCTGGCAGATTCAGAGCTTATCGTAGAGAACTCCGAAATGATTAAAGGCAAGCGAGTCCTGGTGATTGAAGACGGACCAACCCTAACTCACGGTGAAATGGCATATGGAGCCGGTGTTATAGCTGCCCAGCGATACGGGGCTGCTTCTTTGGTAGATCCACGACCATACCTGGTGGGAACACTGAAGGAAACCTTTGAGCACTACCCATCCATTGGAACCCTGTTACCTGCCATGGGTTACAGCGAGCAGCAGGTAAGAGACCTGGAAGCCACTATCAATCAGTGTGACTGTGATTTAGTTCTGGCAGCCACTCCTATCGATATTCTCCAGCTTTTAGAGATTGAAAAACCGACTCTTCGCATCAAATACGAATACAAGGACAATAGTAGTCCAACCTTGGAAGAGTTGATCAAAGCAAAACTGGGATAGTCTCCACCCATATTTTTTAGTGGTATTTTAATAGGCTTCATTGATTTTCAATGGAGCCTGTTTTGTTTTTAAACCCAAAAAAGTTAAAGACATGTCAGCAAAAGGCAAAAAACCGATTCTTTTAATTGCCCTGGGAGGCAATGCTTTAATTCGATCCGGGCAGGCTGGAACCATCGAAGAGCAGTTTGAAAACCTTCGAGTTCCCATCAAACAAATAGCCAGGTTGTCCAAGGATTATCGAATCATCATTACCCATGGAAACGGACCGCAAGTCGGAAATCTTTTGCTGCAACAAGAGAATTGTGACCTGGTGCCCAAACTTCCCCTTGAAATACTGGTTGCTCAGACCGAAGGTCAGATAGGTTTTATGATAGAATCATCCCTGGATGAAGAGCTGATGGCGTTGGGTATCGACTTCCAACCATTGGTCAGCTTGATTACCTATGTTGTCGTTGATAAAAATGATCCTGCGTTTAAAGTTCCAAGCAAACCGATCGGTCCGGTTTTCACTGAAGAAGAAATCAAAAGCCTGGAATACCAAGTTGTCAAAACAGCGAAAGGCTACAGAAGAGTGGTAGCTTCACCCAAACCTGTTACGATTGTTGAAAAGCGCGAAATCAAATTGTTAATGGAAAATGATTTTATTGTGATCTGTTGTGGAGGTGGCGGCATTCCTGTTGTAAGGCAAGGGCGCGCCTTTTCCGGTGTCGATGCCGTCATTGACAAGGATTTCGCCAGTCTGTGTCTAGCCGGAGAAATTGGTGTGGACATCTTCCTGATCGCCACAGACGAAGATGGCGTAATGATTAACTACGGAACCGATAAACAGGAAAAACTGGAAAGTCTGACCGACTCAAAAACAGAAGACTATATTAAACAAGGTCAATTCCCGGCCGGATCGATGCTTCCCAAGGTTAAAGCTTGCCAGGAATTCGTTCGCATGGGAGGAGTTAAGGCAGTTATCTGTTCCGTGGATTCAATTTGCGATGCCCTTGAAGACAAAGCCGGCACCAGGTTTATTGCTTGATTCCCATTTTAACAGTGCCACAGCTACATTCCCTTAAAAAGCGCCTGAACTTAAACCCGGGCATAAGGATTGTTTTGTTGGTTCCGGAGAATCATTTTGACAACAGAATGAGTGCTAAACCGTTTCTGTTGCCAAAATTACGATCAATGGAGGCCGTTCCAACTTTTGAACGCAAGGGTGCACGCTGTGTCATATAGTCTATAACTCGATCAACGAACTTAGCAGCTTTTGTCGGCTGCCCACTATTCATTCTGTTCTTTTCCCGGGTCTTGCGATACTTTCGCTTTCCAAACGCCCCTGCGGACCTGCCCAAAAAAGCATCTCGAAAAATCCTCAATTTAGAAATCAGATTTCTGAGAGTAATTAAATTCAACTACAAGCAGTATCAGCGTTTTCAAAAACGGTCGGTTTCAATTTAAATCAATTTATACCAATCAAAATCGAGCTTCTAATAAAATACCTCAAGCCTCTCTTTGTATTATAGACTAATTATGATTTTCCGTAAAATTACGATTATTTTTTCGTAACTTTGCGATTGTATTTATTGTTGACATTTTGAATTATTTTTTACAATTATCTATCGACAATGTAAATTTTCATGATTCGAAAAAATAGGTACTTTACAATCGGCTTCAGATGAATTGGATCTGCCAAGGCTATTTCCACTTGCTTTTCCCATGGACGATTTAAATCAGATCTCAAAATCGTCATGGAGCAGCGATCGCTTTAAGACGATTTTATGAAAAGTAAAACTTGGCACAATAGGTTTATTTTTTTAATTTATTACAGATTATTCTTAAAATATATTAAAAACAATTAAGCTTGACCCTTTTTCCTCAATATTATTAATTAAAACAATCCAGTAAAACGACAAGTCAACTGATTGATTAAGAAATATCCTCACAAAGCTCACATATACACTTTAACTTATTTTTCATTTTTTAATTAATAAAATAAATCACATAAATCAAAAAGTAGAATGCTTTCATTTACATTTTGGGATTAAACACAAGCTATTGCGTATCATCGATTTGCTTAACACACATTATATGAATTCCCATAATTACTCGCTATGCAGAACCAAACCAAGACCCAAAATAAGTGATTTAGCCGGAGCAGTAGCAAAGGGATGCTTGAGCTAATTTACCGGGACGTTGAGAACAAATTCAATTAAGCAACTGATTATTTTGTTTATTTTGAACAACCAGGGAGATTGAGCTGATGAACACAAAGACTGGGAATAACCATGAGAACTTACCCGCCGAGGTTGTGAGTTTTATCGAAAAACATAAGGATGATAATGCTGTTCCAAATGTAGGACTAACCTATTTGGTCCCTCCTGAATTGATTTTTAATGAAGGGTGCAGGCCGGTTGACGTAAACAATTGGGTTAAAGGTTTTAACAATATTTCCTCAGCAAAACTATGCGCCTGGACGGCATCCTGGCGAGATATAATCTTGGAGCATGAAGAGGTTCTCGATGCGCTCGTCGTAGTGGGAGGTCATTGTCAAAATTCTTTGACTGACGCTGAAATGCTTAAGTTGAATACAAACATCAAGATCCATCATACCTTTTATCCGTATGACGGTGATGCTGATTATCTACAAAATGAATTGAGAAAACTGAGCGAATTTATTTCTTCGATAAAAAATGAAAAGAAACAAACAAACGGCGATGTATTTTCGCTGGTTAAAACCGCGAAGCATTTGGCAAAAAAATTAGATGCACTGCGAGTTGAAAAGATATTCGACCCGTCACCCGTATACCGCTATTTGGCATCCTGTATCGATTTGGACGGCAATCTTAACGAGTTTATTGAAAGAGGTGAAAAATTGTTGTTGATGACCAATGACTTGGAAGAGCCGGAAAACAGGGAGAGTTACAAGTCGGTAGGATTAATTGGTGTCCCCCCAATAATTAATGATATACACAGGGTTTGTTACGAGATCGGTTTACATATTGTCTTCGATGAATTTCCTTACGAGTGTATCGATTATTACGGTGATAATGTGGAACAGTTATCCCGACAATATGCAAAACTTACGTTTACGAGACCAATTGAGCATCGTATCAAAAAATTAAAAAAGATATTGGATGAAAGAAACTGCAGGGGTTTAATTCACAATACCCAGTTTGGATGCCATCACATCTTAGATGATAAAATGCTTCGGGAATCATTGGATATACCGGTTTTAACCATTCAGAGTGATCGACCGAGATCATGCGATAGACAAATCTTGTTACGCTTGGAGGCTTTTTATGAATCAATCCAATAATAAAAAAATGATCGGGCTTGATTTAGGATCAACGGCAGCCAAAATGGTCCTTTTTCACGATGGAAAAATCAAGGAAACAAAGGCAATCGCATCCTATAAATATGAGGATTTTGTTAACCAGTTGCCGGATGACAAGTTTTTATTTTCAACAGGATACTTCAGGAAAAACGTAGAATTTGATTTGTCCTGTACGGAAATCACCGCTGCCAAATATGGTGTTACCCACTTATTGGGTGAGGGCCATCAGATCGATGTTTTAATTGATATCGGAGGCCAGGATACAAAAATCATCAATATCGCCACAAATGATTTTTATCTCAACGATAAGTGTTCCGCAGGAACAGGAGCTTTTTTAGAGTTTATGGCCAAATATTTTGGCTCAACGGTAGAAGAGCTTGGTGAAATGCATCTGAAAGCGAATGGGGAAAAAGTGCAGATCAACAGCACCTGTTCAGTGTTTGCGATGTCTGAAGTAATTTCATACATGGTGGAAAAAATACCCGTGCAAGTTGTTATCGCCGGGATTCACTATTCTTTTGCCAGAAGAATTGCCCAGCTGGTTCCTAAAAATGTGAATAGGATTGGGTTATTTGGAGGCACAGCCCTGAACACGGGAGTGGTTCACGCACTCGCCGATGTATTGAATGTTAAGATAGGGGACGGATTGGTCGTGATTGATCCTCCGCAATTTGTTAACGGAATTGGGGCAATTTTATATGGAGTCAAAAACTACTTCAAATAATAAATCGGGCTATAAACCAAATTTATTGTGCATAATGCCGCCCTATTCCGTTGCTCACGCCCCTCTTGGACCTGCCGCCCTGATGGGCTATCTGAAAGCAAACGGATGCAATGATTTTGATTTTCTTGATTTAAGACTATACTCATCATATTCATATGCCCCGACATATCGAGCGTCCGGAGTTTTCGGAGAAACATATGTACTGGATATACCGGATTTGCCTCTCGTCCTGCATGTCCTTAACAGCATGGATTTGAAAAAACCCTTGGAGATAAAAAAGGATAAACTGTTTGATAAATACTGTATGGACAGGGGGATAAATCCTGATTTTTTGCATCGCTATATTCATTCAATTAATGATTTTATCACCTTGCATTTTGCACAGTTGCAACACTTAAAATTTATCGGATTCTCTGTATGGACTTCAAATTTTTTAACAACGCTCATGGCAGCTCGTTATTTAAAAATGAGTCAAAATCCGCCTTTTATTGTTGCCGGTGGACCGCAGGTTACGGAAAGCAAGAACTCTGCTTACCTGGGATTGTTAAGTAAGCTTTTTGATGCCGTCATTACGGGAGAAGGAGAACAGGCGCTTTTATCGTTATATAATGCCTTCAGTTCCAGAGGAACCAATAAATCCATTGTTGAAGAAATTCCGGGTGTCTTGCTGCCGAGTCATATTGGCAAAAACCATGTGATTAGTCGGACGAAGTTGATTGATATGTCGCTGAAACCCCTTCCGGATTTTTCCAGGATGCCCATTTACTCCTACATGATAAAAGATGGCACCAACGGCAAAAGATTAATTCGAGAGCTTCCCTTTGAATTGTCCAGGGGATGTGTCAATAAATGTTCCTTTTGCAGTGAATGGGTTTTATGGCAGCGGTATAGGCATGACACGGTTGATCATGCCATTGACCAGATCAAAAGACTACAATCTTTATACAATATCAACCATATTTCTTTCACTGATTCATCATTGAACGGTAATCGGAGGTTTCTTGCAGCGTTTGCCCGGGAATTGATTAATAACAAAATGGAGCTTACCTGGAGCGGCTACATGAGGGCTGATATGGATAAGGACCTGGTAAGCTTGTTAAAACAATCAGGATTATCTGAAACATTTGTGGGAATAGAATCGTTGTCGGATGAAACCCTAAAAGCAATGAATAAAAAACGAAGCGAAGAGGACAATGTCACAGCTCTAACAAACCTGCTGGACGCAGGCGTTAGAGTAACTGCGGGATACATTCCGGGATTTCCGGCGGACAACAGGGAAAGATTCCTGCATACGACGCTCCACCTTCGGGATATACAACGGAAATACCCTGATAAATTCAAGGTAAACCTTGAACCCTTTACAGTTTCACCCAATCAACCCGTATTTAAGACATTGGAAAAATTTGGTCTAAACAGTAGCAATTGGCATGAAGATGTTTTGGATATTGCCGGTCGTTACAGGGAGATCACCTCAAATATCAGCTGTTACGTGGAGGGCGAAAATCAAGGAATCGATAAAATTGGCGAATACCAAATGGCCAAAATTGTTGCTACGGATTTATACGAGGATAGCAATGAAAAAGACTCTTATGTCTATAGCGAGGGAGAGGATATTAAAGAAAACAGCTTCAAGTTTGATGAGTTATTGTTTGGCTGGTACCTGGCCAGCATCAAGACTCCGTATTCCACCAGGTACTCTTTGATTGTATCAGCACGAGAAAAGTACTACTACAATAAGCTTATCGATGTTGATTTTAAAATCTCCGATTTTTTTTCATTTGTAAATAACAATAAAATGTCATCTTTTTTAAACAAATTGAATGATGACCACTTAATAAAAAATAATACAGCAAATAAATGCAAACTTTTCAATGTTGATTATTTTCTTAAAGATGACAAATATTCTTATCTCTTATCACCATTTGTTTTAGCAAGAGTTGTATCACTTGATAATGACAAGGTCATTCTGCTTGTTGATAAGACCAACCGTAATCATTACACCCTTCCCTTAAAGCTAAAGAACACCCTATTGGATTTAGCCGATAAATCAATACCAAATCCGGAACTTAATACCGCGATAGGAAAAATATGTAACGACAATTCTAATATAATCAGTGAAATGACTGACAATGGTTTTTTATGGAGGCAGCAGGGGAAAATGTGATGCAGCTCGATCAGGCCGACTATCTTTTGATTTCATTCCGATTTGAACAATTGTTCAAGCCAGGAAAGGAATTGAAAAACAATCGCTCTATTCATGAGCAACAGTAATCCCTTTAAATTGTTGCTAAAACGAAAGCGAAGCTATCACCAACGACCGAAAACTGACTACCGTACCATGCAAGATTTGATGTATTAAGCAATTACCAGGAAGTTGCACTTTTCAAGAAATCCCTAAAATGTTTGTTAACTAAAATAAGAGAAAAACTATGTCGCTCAGAAATCAAATGAAAAAATACTGTTCCCGTCATTCCGTTAGCCGTAATGAAACCCTTGACCCCAATTTTTCTTTTTACAGCGAATTAAATGTTGTCGGAAATATGGGGAATCCATCCAAAAGAATGATTTTGATTTTGGTGGGAAAAGGTTGTAGCTGGGCCAGACAGGGCGGACCTTGCACCATGTGTAATTACTGGATCATTCGCAATGAAAAAGTGAACCATGAAAACCTGGTTAATCAATTATTGTCAGAGTTAGAAAAATATGACTTTGAAAAAGATGCAATTGATGAAATCACATTGGTTGTTTCAGGTTCATTTTTGAATGAAGAAGAAGTGCCGTTTGAAACCCAAAAAGAGCTGTTAAAAATTTTATCTCGCCTGCCAATAAATAAAATTATGGTTGAAGGAAGGGCCGATTATATAAAAAGAGATAAAATTGTTGAATTAAAGAAGCAGATTCCACATTTAATCCTGGAAATTGGTATTGGACTGGAGAGTTCGAACGACTTTATCAGAAATGTTGTTATCAACAAAGGACTGGCCAAAGAAGCCTTCGAAAAAGCGGTGAAAGAAGTGTCCGGTAACGACGATATTACCATGATTACTTCCGTGTTGATCAAGCCGCCGTTTTTAACGGAAGGAGAAGCAGTCGCAGATGCCATCGAATCAGCAAACTATATTTTTGATGTGTGTGAAAAACACAATGTGAATGTCAAAGTCGATTTTGAGCCGGTTCACGTAAAACCTTATACCTTGGTAAATGACCTTTACGAAAGGAAACAATATACCTCTCCCTGGTTATGGAGCATCATTGAAGTGATTAAAGCGGTTAAAGATAAAAAGTTTACCCAGGTTCTTCTCTCAACCGAAAACTATGAATGGTTTCAAAAACCAAGAAATTGTGAAAAATGTTCTGAAACAATCAGGGATGAAATAGATGCCTTTAATGTCAATAACGACTATGGAAAACTACTTCAGTTTGATTGTGACTGTAAGAAAGATTGGGAGTTGGAGTATAACAAGGAATCATCGCTTTCTTTGGAAGACAGAATCAGGCTTTTTTTCGATATGGAAGCAAAAGAAGGAATTCGATTTAACTGATTTCCAAAAAAACGTTGATTTTAGGTATGATCTTTTTGGTGATTTGTGATGAGCAGACTTTAGGGTGTCTTAGCCGCTATGTACCATCGTCCGGGCAATTATTTGCCCCGTCATCTTATGATAGATGTCGTTTATACTTTATAAATTAGAGCTTTTCTCCCGAACTTTGATGTTATCGAAAGAAGTTCCGATGGAGAAGGTTTTCCCATATCTACGTCGACTTTACAAAAACAGGGAGGACTCAGTATGAATCAAAACAAGCAGTTGTTTGGGATAGTTGATGGATATTCTTCAGGTTCGCTCTTCGCTAAAGAAATCAAGAAAATGGGACATGATTGTATCCACATCCAAAGTACCCCTCAGATCCTGCCGATATATGCAGAATCTTTTATTGAAGAGGATTACATACAAAATATTATCCATAATGGCGATATTGATACGACAGTTCAGCAACTTAACACCTATGATCCTTCTTATTTGATCACCGGCACTGAATCAGGAGTGGAACTAGCGGATCTGTTGTGTCACAAAATGGATCTGTTCTCAAACGGAATCGAGTATACGGAAACAAAACGAAACAAATACCTGATGCATGAGCTGTTAAAAAAACATAATCTGAATGCAGCCGAGCAACTAAAGACATCGGATCTTAATGAAATTATTGATTGGTGTCGAAATACGGACAAGTGGCCTTATATCATAAAACCCCTCAATAGTGCAGGCGGAGATGGTGTGCGGCTCTGTCACTCCGTTGCCGATCTTGAATCTTCATATTTCCGGTTAATTCAGACAAAGAACCAATTGGGAAAAGTAAATGAAGAAATTTTGATTCAGAATTATTTAAAAGGGACAGAATACTTCGTTAATACAGTCAGTTGTGCAGGAAAACACTATGTGGCTAATATCTGGAAGGTAATTCGGAGGGTTACCAATAACTGTATTGTTGAGGATTCAATGGAGTTGATTCGTTTTGAAGGGGAAGAAGTGCCGGCACTATCCGAATATGCCCTGAATGTACTTGATGCATGTGAATTTCAATATGGGCCGACCCATATAGAGATTGTTGTAACAGAGAAAGGGCCGACATTATTGGAACTCAACGCCAGGCTTCCGGGAGGGAAATTACCACTATTAGATGAAAGGTGTATGAAACATGATGAATTAAAACTGACCATCCTTGCCTATTCAGATCCGGACAAGTTTCATGAAATCTCTAATGAACCTTATCAAGTGGTAAAAGATGGACGCATTATCTGCTTTATCTCCAATGTTGAAGGAACTCTTACATCATTTAATTACTTTGAAGACTTTCATCGCCTTGAATCCTTCTTTAGAATTTATCTAAACATAGGCCCGGGGGACAAAATAGAAAAAACGATAGATCTTTTCAGTTCACCCGGCGGAATAGAGATAGCTCATGAAGATTTGGAGGTGTTAATGAAGGATTTTAACACGATTAGGGAATGTGAGAAAAAAGGATTGTATAATATTGAATCAACAATATCATGATCCGGACAGGTTATAACAACCCTAGTATAACGGTTTGGCACCTCTAATTGTTTAAAACCGACGACACAACGATGAGTAACATTCACTTAATGTTAACTTTGGATATAAAAGGGTAGCACATGGCAGTGGTAACTATTGAAAGCGCAACGATTATAAATACGGCTACAAAAGGTTATCGTTTCTTTATCCTGATTTTTATCAGCCTGATCCATCTTGGAAGCTATTTCGCCTATGATATTATTGGTGCCATTGCTCCAACCTTGGTTGAAGAGCTTGGAGGAAGGGGAAATGTTGGTGTATTTTACTCCAGTTACAGCATAGGTGCAATCATGGCCCTGTTTATCGGCGGCGTTCTTATCGATCGTTTAGGTATAAGAATATCCAGTATTATCTTCTCTTTGTTTATCTGTGTCGGAGCCTTTATTGTTGCCGCCTCCGATAAGCTTTGGATGTTTTATCTCGGAAGAAGTATCTTTGGAATGGGATCGGAAATTGTTTTGGTGGTGCAACTCGCAATGGTTACACGATGGTTTAAAGGTCATGAGCTGGCCCTGGCAATGGGAATAACCATTACAATTGGTCGTTTGGGAACATTGATCAGCTATAATACAGGCGAACTCATCACCGCCTATTTTGGAGGATTCAGATTTGCGCTGATTGTTGCTGCTGTCTTATGTGTTGTTTCGCTGGTCGCCAATGTTATTTATGTATTATTTGACAAGATTGGAGAACAAAAATTTTCTCTTGCCGTTGAGACCTCATCTGACAAAATTGTACTGGATGATATCAAGGCTTTTAAGCCAAGCTATTGGTATGTTTCCATATTATGTATGGCTTTTTATTCCGTAATCGGCTCATTCATGGCATTATCCCCCGACTTTTTTGTTGAAAAATGGGGGATTCGGAAAGTTATAGAGGTGGAAGGCGGCTTTGTTACGCAACTGCTGTCAAGTTTTAAGTATATGTTTCACACCGCAGGGGGGATTACCTCTATCATCATATTTGCTTCCATGATTTTTGCCCCGCTTGCCGGTCATCTGGTTGATAAAGTCGGTAAGCGGATATCATTGATGATGCTTGGTTCAATCATACTAATTGTCAGCAACCTGATATTGGGATATACGGAACTATATCCCGTTTATTCCATGATTTTGTTAGGGATTTCATTTGTCCTGGTTCCTGCAGCCATCTGGTCTTCCATCCCATTACTGGTTCCAAAAGATAAAATCGGAACAGCCTTTGGCATTACCACTATGATTCAGAATATCGGACTACTGGTTTTTCCTTACCTTAACGGCTTTTTGCGTGACAACACAAATACCTATACAGCCAGTCAGACAATGTTTGCGCTGCTTGGGGTACTTGGAGTAGTATTTGCCTTATTGTTGCTTCGTACGGACAGGAAAGAAGGGGTTGTCCTTGAAGTTCCTTGAATCATTCCGTTACCCCGAGGTTAACTGTCAATAGCACAAAACCATAATCTTCAACACTAAAAATGGTGGACAATGGGATTTGTTCAATGGCCTGGAGCTCTGCCGCGAAAGGTAAATCAAGCATTTACTCGAGTAAAAAGCATCTCTTCGTGGTATGAAATATTTGAAATCGATACCGATACTTATGCCATCCTGGAACCTCACCATCACGAAGAGGTCATTTCCTACCTTGTTATCGGAAGCGAAAGGGCTGCTCTTGTCGATACCGGCATGGGGATTGTTGACCTCAAACCGGAAATCGACAGACTGTGCAATAAGCCAATTGTTGTGATAAACACCCATGGTCATTTGGATCATGTGGGAAGTAATCATCAATTCTCAGATGTTCGAGTCTTTGACCATGAATTTGAAGTTGATCTTGTCGAAAAAGGTTATTCTCATGAACAGAGTTTAACCTTTATGAAACCGGGGAGTTATTTGAACCTGCCTCCCGAATTTAACCTTGATACCTATGAAATTGCTGCTTCACCTGTTGCAAAAAGGTTGCAGCATCTGGATCTTGTCTCATTGGGTAATCGCTCATTAAAGGTTTACCACACCCCCGGACACAGTCCGGGAAGTATTTGTTTATTGGAGAGTCCGGGAAAGCTGCTTTTTACCGGAGATACGATTTATCCGGGAACCATCGTCGCTCATCTGAAAGGATCTGATCCGGAAGCTTATCTGAATTCTTTGAAACTTCTTAACAAAATACAGGAACAAATCAGTTATTTGTGTCCCGGTCATAATGAAGTGATCTTGCCAAAAAGTTCCTTAAGCGAGGTATTAAAGGCATTCCAAAAGTCAATAACGAATCAGGTTCCATTTGAAAGAAAAAATAATGTACGTGTTTTTGACTTTGACGGTTTCCTTTTGGTGTTACCATGAATGCGAATCTCTTTTGGAAGAAAAGTCGTTGCCAGGTTCATAAAGCCAGGAATCAATCTCTCCCCAACCTGTGATTCAAATAATATAGCTGACCACACCAGAGAGGATGACAATATCCTGCTCACGTCTATTTCAAGTCCTGTGGATTGATTCTGACTTTGCTGTCGGCATCAATCACATCAAGACTCTCACACTCGGGGCACTGGACGATCGGTCTTTTATCATCAGTCTTTGTCAGAATAAAAATCGATTTGCCGGATTGGAATCCGCACTTGAGACATAGGAACTGAAGTGTTCCGGCTGTTCTATAGGTTGTTTCCATAATGAGCTTTCCTTGTTGTTCATTGAACTGAATAGACGTCCTTACCTGCATCAATAATCTCGATACAAGAATTGTTAATCCTTTAGAAAGTAACGTCAATCGATTAGGTACCTGTGATTTTATTATACAATCAAATACCTGCCTACCCCAAATTTGCAGATGACTCATGTCCTGCCGGCCTGCGGTTTGAAGAGGATGCTCCAGACCCGCATTGGAGCACATTTGGCTTAAGCACTTATCGATTGACATCAATAAGCTGTTTTGATAAGCATTCGAGCATTCGATATCGAATTATCGAATAGTAATTTCAAATAAAATAAATTATGATGATTCGTTGATTTGGTTTTAAACCAAGGTTTTAAGATCCATTATCACTTTCGACGAGTATTTGAATAATACTTTTATTAAACATTTCAACAATTAAAAACAGGAGAGAGCAAATGAAAAAACTTTTAGCTTTAGTTTTGATCATTGCACTGGCCGCATCCTTTTTAGCATGTGAGAAAGATCCGATGCCGGAAGTTGCAGAAAAAACATTAGTCTATTGTTCTGAAGGAAGTCCGGAAGGATTCACTCCTTCTTTGTATACTGGTGGAACTACTTTTGATGCCAGTTCAAGACAGGTTTTCAACAAACTGGTTGAATTTGAAAGAGGTTCAACGAAAATCGTACCCGCACTGGCTGAAAGTTGGAATGTAAGTAATAACGGAACCGTTTATACCTTTAATTTAAGAAAAGGTGTAAAGTTTCATACGACTAATACCTTTACTCCAAGTCGAGATTTTAATGCGGATGATGTAATTTTCAGCTTTATGCGTCAGTATGACAAGGATCATGCATACCACAAGATATCCGGCGGTGCTTATGTGTATTTCAATTCCATGTCCATGCCTGATCTGTTGAAATCCATTGAAAAGATAGACGATTATACTGTCAAGTTTAGCTTAAATCGGCCTGAAGCTCCAATGATTGCAAACCTGGCGATGGACTTCGCTTCAATCCATTCAGCTGAGTATGCCGACAAGATGATGAAAGCAGGAACTCCGGACACATTTGACCAGTCTCCCGTAGGAACAGGTCCTTTTCAACTGGTTTCCTACCAGAAAGATGCTGTCATTCGCTATAAAGCAAATCCTAACTACTGGGCAGGAAAAGCCCCACTTGATAACCTGGTTTTCTCAATCACTCCGGATCCTTCTGTCAGATACCAAAAGCTGAAAGCGGGTGAATGCCACGTTATGCCTTATCCGAACCCGGCTGATTTGGCTTCCATGAGAAACGATGCTGACATAAATCTGCTGCAAAAGGAAGGTCTTAACGTTGGTTACCTTGCGTTTAACACCAGGATACCTCCTTTCAACAATTCAAAGGTTCGTAAAGCTCTCTCAATGGCTATCAATAAGGAAGCCATCCTGCAGTCAGTTTTCCAAGGTGCCGGCAAGGTTGCCATAAACCCTATTCCACCAACAATCTGGTCTTACAACGAAGCGATTCAGGATGACCCTTATGATCCGGAAGCAGCCAAAAAGATGCTGGCTGCGGAAGGAATCAAAAACCTGAAAGCAAAAGTTTGGGCGATGCCTGTTCAACGTCCTTACAATCCCAACGCAAGAAGAATGGCTGAATTGATTCAGGCAGACTGGAAAGCTGTCGGTGTTGACATCGAAATAGTTTCCTACGAGTGGGGTGAGTACCTCAAACGTTCCAGGGACAAGGATAGAGACGGTGCTGTATTGTTAGGCTGGACAGGTGATAACGGTGACCCTGACAACTTCCTGGCAGTATTACTCGGATGTGACGCTGTAGGTGGCTCAAATCGAGCTCAATGGTGCCATCAACCTTTTGAAAAGCTGATCCAGGAAGCAAAAGTTGTTTCTGACGCTAATGCCAGAACTAAACTGTACGAGCAGGCCCAGGTGATTTTCAAGGAACAGACTCCTTGGGTAACCATAGCTCACTCAGTTGTATTTGAACCTGTCCGTAAGGAAGTTGTAGATTACAGAATCGATCCTTTTGGCGGACATCTGTTTTACGGTGTTGATCTGAAGTAGTACTGTGTTTGAACCGGGCAAATATTGTTGCCCGGTTTCAATCTTTTCCCTACCTGTCTGTTACGGTTTCGAATTGAGTCTAACATTCTACTGCGTATTATTAATTCACAAGGTTTCGCCTTCAGCATTATCTGAACCAGCCCAACATAATCAATCATGATCAGATTTATTCTCAGAAAACTAGCCATTTTGGTGCCTACCTTTATTGGTGTTACGCTCATCGCATTCGTTTTTATTCGCATGATTCCGGGAGATCCGGTACTGTTGATGGCTGGCGAAAGAGGTATGTCCGAAGAAAGGCATGCTGAGATGATGGCGCTTTATGGATTTGATCGGCCAATAATAGAACAATATTTTGTATACATCAAAAAAGTCGTGCAAGGTGATCTGGGTGTTTCCATCATAACCAAAAGGCCGGTGTTGGAAGAATTTTTGGCACTGTTCCCTGCTACAATCGAACTTTCGATGGTAGCAATCATGTTAGCCGTCTTTATTGGATTGCCTGTCGGGATGATAGCGGCAGTCAAGCGAGGTTCTACATTTGATCACGCCGCTATGGCAGGAGCGCTGGCAGGTTACTCAATGCCGATTTTCTGGTGGGGATTGCTTTGTATCATCTTTTTTTCCGGGATCTTAGGGTGGACACCCGTTTCCGGAAGAATCAATCTCCTTTATTATATTGAACCAGTCACAGGTTTTATGCTGATAGACAGTCTTCTGTCCGGAGTAGATGGTGCATTTGCCTCGGCTTTGTCTCACTTAATACTACCTTCCATTGTTTTGGGTACAATCCCAATGGCAGTGATAGCACGCCAAACCAGGTCTGCCATGCTGGAAGTCCTGGGTGAAGACTATGTTCGAACTGCCAAAGCAAAAGGACTGGGACCCGGTCGCGTCATCGGTTTGCATACCCTGCGCAATGCACTGATCCCGGTAGTAACCATCATCGGTCTTCAAGTAGGCGTTTTATTCGCAGGCGCCATCCTGACAGAAACAATCTTTGCCTGGCCCGGAATTGGAAAATGGATCGTGGATTCCATAAACCGCAGGGATTACCCGTCTCTACAAGGCGGGTTGTTGTTGATTGCAACAGTCATAATGACAGTGAACCTTTTAGTTGATGTTCTCTACGGATTAATAAACCCGCAAATCAGACATACCCGATAATCATGAGTGATGTAACAGCTACAAACAACATGGTGGATAAACGACAAGGAGGGCGCTTAGCATTATTCCTTGAATTCTGGTCCTATTTCCGTGAAAACCGCGGAGCCGTCATAGGTTTGGCTATTTTTGCTTTTGTCGTTTTTATCGCGATTTTCGCCGATGTTATTGCTCCGCACCTTCCAAACGACCAACATCGAGAGGCAATGCTGCAACCTCCTTTCTTTCAAGAAGGGGGATCAACTGAATTCCTGTTGGGAACGGATGCTGTTGGAAGAGATATGCTTTCAAGGTTAATCCATGGATCCAGGTTATCTCTGTTAGTCGGTTGTCTGGTTGTCTCTATTTCACTGGTTGTAGGGGTGATACTCGGACTTTTAGCCGGTTTTTTCGGAGGCAGGCTGGATACCATAATCATGCGTATCATGGATGTGGTATTATCCTTTCCCAGCCTGTTCCTGGCAATGGTCCTGGTTGCCATACTCGGCCCCAGTCTGATCAATGCGATGATTGCGATAGCCGTTATTCAACAGCCTCACTACGTTCGACTCACAAGGGCCGCAGTGCTGGGTGTGCTAAC
>JANQLH010000257.1 GCA_028280735.1 SAR324 cluster bacterium
TTATACGGGAACCTGTTTGAAAACATGGTGCTGATGGACCTGGTGAAATTCAGGGCTGCTCAAGGCAAGAATCCTGAGCTTTACTTATATAGAGACAGTCATGGGAATGAGATTGATGTACTCACGGAAGTAGAAAGACTATTGATTCCCATCGAAATTAAGTCCAGTGCCACCTTTCAAAAACACCTTTTGAAAACCCTGGAATTCTATCTTTCATCCGTTGATAAACAATGTGAGCGCAGCTTTCTTATTTATAGTGGAAGTAGCGGACATTTAACCGAAAAAACCGAGGGATATCATTTTATTGATAGCTCCAAGGTTTTCACCTTCAATTAAACAACTTCAGAAAAATAACATAGTTGAAACGTTGAGATTTTCTCTACTACAAACTTCAATTATTCAGCTACATTCTCCTTTGTTTGCGTTCTTACAAAGCAGTGCCCTAATTAACTCCTGAATCGTTTTTGTCAGCTTTTTTTTGTTTGCAATAGTCTCAAACGAACTACGAACCGACAGTCCGTCGAATAGAGACAAAATCACAGTTGTTGCTGACGGCGGATCAACCGATTTTTTTACACTCCCGGCCTTTTGACTGGTTTTGATTGCCTGTTCAAGACACATTCTAAAATCCTTTTCTATCTTTTCAAAAAGATTGGCGACCTCTTTATTTCTGCCTGCTTCTCCGACAAACTCGATGGACATTCTGGCATAGGAGATGTCAGTAATTTCAGGTATCAAGTCAGACGAAATTGTGTGTAGTGCTTCGGCAACATTGGCTTCATTGTTACGGATATACTCGATCATTCCCGCTGCAGCCTGCCTTTCTTGTTCTGCCAGGGCCAATATAATTGCATCCTTGCTTTTAAAGAATCGATAAAGCTGACCCGGAGACAGATTTGCTGTCCGACAAATCTCTTGCATATTAGCCTTGTGAATTCCTTTTTCAATAAAACACTGCGATGCAGCCTCCAGAATTTCCTTGCGCCTTTGAGCATGGAGCTCTTTGTTTTTTTTACGCATATCTACCTCCTTTTGTATAATGAGAATGCTTTTTCTCATTATGGCTTGACACTGGGAAAAATCAAGGTTATTTTGAGAACATTCATTCTCATTAAAAAGTTACTTGAAAAAATCTACCACCATCTGGTGAGAGCTCTCTTAAGAAAGCGGATTGCTCTTATTCACATCGTAATTTCCGGCCTTACCGCAAGCGATAGTTCAAAGCCAATTAAGATTCTCTAATGATTTTGTCCTTGATTTAAAACCATGAAGAAAAAACTGATTATCATATTTACAACAGCCGTACTTGCCGTCTTGGCAGGCTTTACGATCATTTTAGTGAGTGGAAATTCGCTACAGGAAACACAAAAGCGTGTTGATCGAGATCCAATTGCGGTTAAGGTCCACATTGCAGAACGAAGAGAAGTTACGCAATGGCTTTATTCCGAAGGCGTTGCTCAAGCCGTTCGTAAGGAGTTCCTGACTTTTGAACAGCCAGGCATCGTTGCACAAATCGGCAGCGATGAGAACGGCGATGAGCTGCGTGAAGGTTCCAAAATTATCGGACCGGATAGCTTCGGAGACCGGGGACAAATGATTGCCCGTTTGCAGGGGCGCGAGAGTCTGGCACAGTACGATGTTGCGCAAACAGCATTTCAACAGGCGAAAAAAACCTATAACCGCACCGTGGGACTATTGGCAAAAAACATCATCTCCAAGTCCGAGGCCGAACAAGCTACATCAGCTTTTAAAACTGCCCAAGCCCAGTTAAATGCAGCCAAAGCCCGGCTGGACAAAACCGCCCTTTTTGCACCCTTCGATGGAGTGATTACCTTGATGAATATCAAGCAAGGCTCTTACGTCAGCGGAGGTATTGCTGACCACAGCAGGGCCGGGCGGGAAAACGGCGCAGCAGTGGTGGTGATGGATAATAAAACATTCGAGGTCATCTTGCATCTTCCCGCCCATCAGGCAGGAAAGGTAAAAAAAGGACAGGCAGCATTGATAGGTACATCCGGTCAGAATATTGCCGGATACCTGAAGGCCGATGATGCCGCCCCTGTGATCAAAGCCAATGTCTGGTCGGTTTCGCCTTCAATCAATATTCAAAAACGTTCTGTGCTTGTGCGCCTTCGCGGCATGGCCAAGACAGATTCCGCTTTTACTTTGAAGGATGGCATGTTTGTCACGGCATGGGTGGCTTCGTCTCACTCATCAAACGCAGTATCAATACCTTACCACGCATTGATACAACGAGGAGATGATTCGTTTGTGTTTACATATAATCGCAGTACCGGGACCGCCCAAAAGAAAGCTATTCGAATCGGACTAATGGATGTGGAACATGTCGAGGTAATATACGGGTTGACGGAAGGTGACCTTGTGGTCACCGACGGCCGGCATCTGCTTACACAGGGAGCAAAAATACGCATGGTAGATGCAGATCAAGCCAAAAAGAAAGGGCAATTATGAAAGGATCTCTCTTAAAATTCTTTTTATTCGACAAAACGTTTGCCATCGTTCTGGCGCTGACCTTTATTATTGCGGGCTTGTTTGCTTATGAAACGATGATAAGAGAGAATTATCCCGATCTGGCCATTCCGCAAGCAACCATTTATTCAGAATGGCCGGGTGCTTCGGCTGAGCAAGTTGAAAAAGAGATTACCAAACCATTGGAAGATAAAATTCGTGCCCTGCCAATGCTCAAGGAATTACGATACTGGCAATGGTGCCACTAATAATGATTGGTGGTATCGATGGCAAGTTCATTCGACTGATACCACTGACCACAATTGGTTGTTTGCTCACCAGTCTGATTATTGCTTTCCTGATCTGTATTCCTCTATCACGTTTTGTATTGGAGAACACATCTCTCAAGGAAAACAAAAAAACAAAAGTAGATGTTCTCACGGAAAAAGCCGGAAAATGGTTACGTGGCTGGTTACTTGCCATTCCTATCGGTAATCGTGTTCGAGCCGGAATAGTCTGTATTATGGCGTTGGCGACTTTTCTTGTTGCCATGTCACTTATGGCTGATTTGCCAACGATTATTTATCCCAAAGAAGATCGTCGTCCGCTCGGAGTAACTATCCGATTAAAACCAGACGCAACCCTCGAGGATGCGAATCGGGTTGCCAAGCTGGCCGGAGACGCACTAAAAGACAAGCCTTACTTTTCCAATGTCATCACGCATGCCGGCGAACTCAGCCCGTATTCACTGGTCACAATAAACGACTATTTACAGGAAAGCAGAGCCTATCACCTCGTGGGAGTATCGGCGCTTTTTACCCCCAAGGACCAAAGAGAAAAGCCCGCTTATCAGTATTTGGAGGAAATTCGAGAAACCCTCAAAGAATCGTTTAAGAACGAGCCGGGATTGACCACACGCTTATCAGCAGATCTAAGCGGAGCATCCAGCGAAGATCCGATACAGATTCGTCTTTATGGGGAAAACCCGACGATCCTTCGTGATATAGCAACTGAAGTCAAAACGGCACTCGGGAACATACCTGGTACATCTGATATTCGGGAAAATATGGGGCCGATGCGCACAGAACTGCGTTTTAAAGCCAATAAAACAGCGCTGAGCTTTTATGATCTCACTGAGGCGGACCTGATGGAGCAAATCCGCATTGCCACCAGCAACAATAAGATCGGCAGCTTCAAAATGCCGGGATCACAACCCGATTTGGATATCCAGTTGAGTATGGCATCCCGGGCCAATAGCCGGGGTTTGATACCTTCCGGCATTGTTTCTTTCTATGAACTTGAAACCTTGAGCGTTCAAACCCGAGGAGGAGATTTTGTTCCTTTTCTTTCGCTGGTTAATCCGATCGTTGAATCAGTAGGCACTAACTTCATCCACTCAGATGGAGTTCGATCTGTTACGGTTCAGTCTCGGCTAAGCGGTGACACAACTGCAGAAAGCGTTTATGCGCAGCTTGAACCTGAATTGAAAAACATGATTGCGAGTTGGTCGGAAGGTTACCGATTTGAAATTGCCGGTGAAGCGGAAAACGCCGAAGAAACCTATGGTAACTCTGCACAGGCTTTGTTGATCGCCATGTTGATGGTGTTTGGGATTCTGGCATTGCTCTTTAGCTCATTTCGACAACCCTTCATCATAATGACGATGGCACCGCTGGCACTGACCGGTATGGGCTTCGGTTTCTTCATTTTACAAATTCCCATTTCATTTCCTGCTATGATCGGTGTGATAGCCTTGATCGGTATCGTGGTAAATGATGCTATTGTCATGGTTCAGATGATGAATCATCATCGGGCAGACGGAATGGACATTTATGAGGCTGCCGCTCACGGTGCATCGGATAGACTTCGGCCAATCCTCACCACCTCGATCACCACTATTGCAGGATTAACCCCCTTGGCTTTTTCCTCACCTTCCTGGTTTCCCCTTTGTATGACCATAATTTGGGGATTGGGACTTTCCACCATCCTTGCCTTAATCGTTATACCAGCCTTATACGTGCTGTTCACTAAACAACCGATCCGTCAGCAATAGCTCGGGTCTCGCTATGAGTTGTGAGCATAAAAATCCTATCATTTTAAGATTTTGAAAATAAAAGGGAGCAAATGTCAACATTTCAACTACGTCCCCTATTTCGGAGGTTTAGCCGTGGCAGCGATGGGTCCTTACCCGACGCCGAGGCAGACCTATAACGGACCTGCCATCGTATTTCGAGTCTTTTATTCTTTTACTCAGCCATGTGGGTCTGTAGAAAGGTTGGCAGGTTGATCTTTTGGTTTCTGAGGCCCAATTTTCGGCGAATATTCTCTCGATGCCTGTTTATCGTTGCATGGGAAACGTGTCTCAGCTTTGCGATCTCTTTATTTGAAAGGCCGTGTTTAATCATATTGCAAATCTGAATTTCCGAACTGGTCAACTCCATGAACCGTTCGGAGAGCTTGTTGATAAATGGTGAAGTGATCTCTTCAAGCTGTTTTTGGACTAAGTCCAGGTATTTTTGCTGATTTGTCGTCGTTTCGGATCTTAAAGCATTCAGGATAGGCAGAATGGTTTTATTAACATTAGCCAGGACCGCTTTACCAATCTCATTTTGTTCCTCCTTCACTTTGCCCAGAATCTCCCTTAAGGTAATATTGGCATTTTGCAGTGATCTTCGTTCAACTTCCAACTGCCGCTTTGTACTGATACGCTCAATGGCACTTCCGATACGAATGGCGATGGCGTCTATCAATAGTCGCTCCTCCTTTAAGAAGGGCCCCTCATCCGAAGCAGGCATTTCCTCCCGATAATAGACCTCAACCATGCCAATCCTCTCTTCAGACTCGTATATATCGGCGGACTGCTTCCAAGGTGAGGTGCTGAAATTGGCCGTTTTATATTGTTTCTCCCGAAGGATAATTCTTGCGGTCGTGATATCCGGATATTGCCATGAAACTGGTAAAAGGTCGGTGATCCCTTGCATGGCACCTTCGATATCATCCTCATTTTCTTCCAACAATTCCGCCACACCATAAAGACAGTTTAACTCCTTAATCCTTTCCCGCAGCGAATGCTCAATTTTTGATTTTTCCGTTTCGATGGCAAACTTGATATGCTGCTCCCGTTTCAGATGGGCAATCTCAGTTTGAGCCACCTTTAGCTTATTGATTAACTGCTCGACGTTAACACCTTCAAATGACATGGTTTCACCGGTTTTTTAAACAATCAACTGTTATTTAATTTCAATCAAATCCATCCTTCCGAAATGTAATCGCAGTCGGAATTGTTTGGAATAAACGAGTTAAATACTAATAAACTGTATTCTAATTATGCTTTATCAGTAGTCAATAGGTAATTCATAGGCATTATTATCATCTGCCATATTTTTCTGTAACTACAGATTTGCAAATTGCTACTTGTAAAATATTTAAATAATAGGCGTTTTTTTACTTGTCTGAGTTATCATATCTTCATTTCAGCTTGGATAAAACAAGCGAAATGATTTTTGATTGTTTGATCTGATTTCAACCATAGCTCCTATGTATAGAAGTTCTTTATGTGTATTTTATGGGTGTATCTTACCTTTTTTATCAGTTTGATGCCATCAACAATTTCCAGTATTGAAAAATTTAGTTAATAACTTTAGAAGTATAGCTTCCATATCCATTTATCACTTCTCAATCTCTTTACACCCGAAAATATCATTGTTTCCCTGTTTTTGATACGATTCACGATTTAGATAATAAAATACACATTTCTTATTGGGATAATATTGGTAATTTCCTAGTAAAGACTTCCATTGTTCTTTTTATATAGACTAAGTCAATGCACATACTAAATAGGCATGAAGTTGAGTATTAACCCCTTCAGCTGTCTTTGATGTCATTCACTGCTGGTTTTTCTAACGTTGAATCTTAGACGTAACTTTATAACGGCGAAATGCACAGGAATATAACTTTCGAGAGTGAGTTTTTTACGAATTCGGGAATTTTACCGGATTTAACGACTTACAAAATCAGGGATATTTTACTGATTTCCAATCTCTACAATATCTTTCATATGGAAGAAGGGGGTCTCCTTGCTTCCAGAATTAGCAATGAATACAAAGGCTTAAACCTGGAAAACCCACCCAGGATTACCGGTATAGCGTCTGCTGAAGGTGCCTTGTCCTTGTTAAAGAACAAGGAGTTCGACATGGTGATCATTGTCCCTTACCTGGATAAAATGGAGGTAAACCAGTTGGGACTGGAGGTGAAAAAGGTTAGGCCGGAAGTACCGGTTATGCTGTTATCACAGAATACGAGGGAAATCAGTGCTCTATTGGGTGGCACAACTGATGATGGTTTCGACGGTGTGTTTCGCTGGCATGGAAATTCGGATCTGTTGATGGCCATCGTTAAGAATACTGAAGATCACGTTAACGTTGAGGATGACACAAACCGCGCAAATATCCGCGTGATCGTATATGTCGAAGATTCCGCAGATCACTATTCCCACACCCTGCCTATCCTTTATAAGGAAGTGGTTCACCAGACCAACGCCCTGATGGAGGTCGGTTTAAATGAAAACCAGAGGGCGTTGACTCTAAGGCAGAGGCCTAAGATCCTGCTTGCCAAGACTTACGAGGAAGGTTTGGAGTTGTGCACAACGTATCGTGAGTATCTCTTCTGTCTAATGACGGATACGCGCATCCCCAAAGATAATCGCATTACCCCCGACGGTGGGCTTCAGCTGGCAATGAAGATCAGAAAAGAAATCCCGGATCTTCCCATGGTCCTGATGAGCAGTGAACTCGAAAACAGGGAAAGAGCGGTAGAAAATGAGCTGATCTTCATAAACAAGGAATCACCCAATCTAATGCGAAAGATTCATCTCTTTTTTATGGAACAACTTGGGTTTGGCGATTTCGTATTTAGAACTTCAGACGGTAAAGAGATTGACCGTGCCGTGAACTTCCTGACCCTGGAAGAGAAGCTGAAGACCGTGCCGGCTGAGTCTATTGCTTTTCATGCCGTTCAACATCATTTTACCCGTTGGGTAATGGCCAGGTCGGAGATTTCCCTGGCCATGAAGTTCAGGGCTGTTCAGTTTTCTGATTTCAAAAACGTAGAGCTTCTCCGCGAATTCCTGGTTAACCATATTAATGCCCTGCGCAAGTTTCGTCAGTTGGGAGTTGTCTCTCAATTTAAGAAAGAACATTTTGACGGCGATATCAGGGAGTTTGTCAAGATAGGACATGGTGCCTTGGGAGGGAAAGCGAGAGGATTGGCTTTCATGACCGATCTTTTCCGCCAGCATGATGATCTGCAAAAGCGTCATCCCAATATCAGTATCAAGATTCCCAAAACGCTGGTGATCTGCACCGAGTTTTTTGATTCCTTTGTTGGTAAAAACAATCTGCGTTCCATCCTGAGGAAAGATTTGACCGATAAGGAGGTAAGCTCAAAATTTTTGCAGGGTTCCCTGCCTGAATCGGTCTTAAAAAACCTGCGCACCTATCTGGAACAGTCTCATTATCCTCTTTCCATACGCTCATCCAGCCAAATGGAAGACGCGCATTATCAACCGTATGCAGGCCTTTATCGAACCTACAAAATTCCCAACAATCATCCTTCGCTATCTAAAAGGTTGGAACATTTGGAAACGGCAATCAAACTAGTCTATGCATCCACCTACTTTCAGAGTCCACGGGCGTATTCAAAAAGTATCTCCAACCAGCACGGCAACGAATCGATGGCGATTATAATTCAGGAAGTCGCCGGGGCCCAGCACTCAGATTACTATTACCCCACTATTTCCGGCATCGCCCAGTCTCAAAATTATTACCCTTTTGGCAAAATGAAAGCCGAGGAAGGGATTGTTCACATGGCACTCGGATTAGGCAAAAAGGTAGTTGACGGAGAAAAGTGTATTCGTTTCTCTCCCCGGTATCCGGAAATCATTCCCGAGTTCTCACAGGTTAAGGATATACTGACCAATGCCCAGCAGACGTTTTACGCACTAAAGACGAAAAACTATCCTTCCGAATTAAGCTTCCATCAGCATTCCAATTTGGAGAAAAGGGCAGTGTCCGATGTTACCGATGAGCTACCCATTCAGCTTTTATCCAGTACCTATGTCGCGGGCGAGGAAAGAATCCGGGATTCCTGGGACTTTGAAGGTCCCAAGGTTCTAACGTTTGCCAGGATTCTAAAATATGACCTTTACGGAATTCCCGCTGCCATCTCCGATCTGTTGGAGCTTGGAAAAAAAGGCTTTGGATGCCCTGTGGAGATCGAGTTTTCGGCCAATATCAACCCTAAGCAAAAACCCCAGGTAGAGCTCTTTTTTCTGCAGATTCGTCCAATGTTTTCCAATGAAACCCACCATCGAGTCGAAATTGGAGCTGAGGAACATAAAAAAGCTTTTTGTGCCTCAACACAAGCCCTCGGCAACGGAATCAACAGCGATATCGTTGATATTGTTTATATCAAACCGGACAACTTTCAAAAAAATGCCACCATCCGGATCGCCGGTGAGATTGAGCGGATCAATTCTGAATTAAGAAAGCAGGACCGTACCTACTTGTTGGCCGGACCGGGAAGATGGGGAGGCTCAGACAGGTGGCTGGGAATTCCCGTCAAATGGAACCAGATATCGAATGTAGGAGCCATCGTCGAGCTCAGAAACGAAAACCTGAGTGCTGATCCATCCCAGGGATCACACTTTTTCCAGAATATTACTTCGCTGGGTATCCATTACATCATGCTGACTGAAAGCAATCATGAAGACCAAATTCAAACTGATGAGTTTTTTGATTGGGATTGGGTGGCCGAATTGCCTGCTGTGTCAGAAACCGAATTTGTTCGTCATGTGAAACTCGAAAAACCGATGATCATCAAAATCGATGGTCGATCATCCAAATGTGTTATTCTAAAGCCCTAATTTATATATGGAATTCCGCCCAAGCAGGATTCCGTCAGCTTCACTATTGTTTGAGCGAAAACCCATCAAATCCTTACAAGGATAGACTTAAGGGGTAAATTTAACATCGGAAGTTAGCGGCCTTCAGCAATCAGGCGTCAGCTAGTTATTTACCTGATATTGAGTTTTTTTTGCTGAATGCTGATTACTGAAAGCATGTCAAACCTCAAGGTCAATCCGCATAAAGTGGAATAAGGATTAAAGGAGTTTTCGTTCAGACACTAACTATTCCTCAATCCTAAGCGGGAGTTGATTTATCAATACTAATAAAAGGAGACAATTATGCTAGATGCTCTACAATATGTTAAAGACAGAGATCCTGATCAAAAGGAATTCCATCAGGCCGTACTTGAAGTTTTCGAGTCCGTGCAACCGGTGATCGATAGGAATCCTGAACTGGCCAAGGAGCGAATTCTGGAACGAATTACCGAACCGGAAAGAGTGATTCAATTCAGGGTGCCTTGGATGGATGACAGCGGACAGGTACAGGTAAACAGGGGATTCAGGATTGAAATGAGCAGCGCTATTGGTCCTTACAAGGGAGGTCTCCGTTTTCATCCTTCTGTCAATTTGAGCATTCTGAAGTTTCTGGCCTTTGAACAGGTATTCAAGAATGCCCTGACAACCCTACCCATGGGAGGAGGAAAGGGAGGCTCCGATTTTGATCCTAAAGGTAAGTCCGACAGTGAAGTAATGCGGTTCTGCCAGAGTTTTATGGCTGAACTCTATCGACATATCGGCCCAAATACCGACGTTCCTGCCGGTGATATCGGCGTTGGCGGTCGGGAAATTGGGTATCTGTTTGGAATGTATAAGAAACTTAGCAACGAGTTCACCGGGGTGCTGACAGGAAAGAGTATATCCTGGGGAGGAAGCCTGATCAGACCGGAAGCCACGGGTTATGGCTGTGTATACTTCGCTGCTGAAATGCTGACTGCAAATAACGATACACTGGACGGTAAAATTTGTCTGGTCTCGGGATCTGGAAACGTAGCGCAATACACAGTGGAAAAACTGCTTGAGCTCGGAGCTAAACCGATTACGCTTTCAGATTCTGCCGGATACATTTTAGACGAAGAGGGAATCGATTCGGAAAAGCTGGCGTTTGTTATGCAGCTTAAAAATGTTCGCAGAGGCAGAATTTCGGAATATATCGAAAAATATCCCGGTGCTGTCTACACACCGCTTGATCCATCCCTTGAATACAATCCTCTCTGGAATCACAAGGCGGATTGTGCCTTTCCAAGTGCAACAGAGAATGAGATAAACTTCAAAGACGCCATGAACCTGGTTAACAACGGAGTCAAGCTTGTAGCGGAAGGTGCCAACATGCCTTCCACTCCGGAGGCTATCGCTTATTATCTGGATAACAATATTCTGTTTGGGTTGGGAAAGGCCGCCAACGCGGGTGGTGTTGCTGTATCCGGACTGGAGATGAGTCAGAACAGCATGCGTCTGAACTGGACCAGGGAAGAAGTGGATAACCGCCTGAAGCAAATTATGAAAAGTATTCACACTGCTTGTGTTGAAGCCGCTGAAGCCTACCAGCAACCGGGCAACTACGTGGTTGGTGCCAACATCGCCGGATTCATGAAAGTCGTTAATGCCATGCGGGATCAGGGTCTGGTCTAAATCCTCAATACAAACCAAACGGCAACATGAGGTACAGCCACTTAAGAATGGCAATCCATACTTTCTTATGTGGAATTCCTCATTGCAACCTACCCATTTGTCATCGATCCTGCTAACCCGATCCATGCCCCTGTTAGCAGGCTGGAACCTTAGATGATATAGTTCGTTAGCCCTTTCGAAGTAGTAGGGTATGCTCACATACCCATCACATGGTTTTTATGGTTCATATTTAACCAATCTACTTCAAATAAAGTATTATTGCCGGGTAAAACCTTTAACACTGACAAAAGCATTTGTTCGCATTCCTGACAGTAAAAATGCGGATGTGGATGATGGTTGGCATTGGGTGCCAATCCGTAGTAAAAAGCCCGACCCCCTGTGCTGATGCGTTCAACCAGACCATGACCCACCAACAGATCTAAAATGCGGTAAACCGTTACCCGGTTGATTTTAGAGCTGCGTTCAAGGGTGGCGTAAATATCACTTGCGGAAACAGGAAAACTATTGCCGCCCACCACTTCCAATACATCAATCCTATTGTCTGTTGCATTCAGCCTGGCATCCGATAACAGCTCATGATAATTACACTTGTGACACATAGTACACCCTTAGATTGTTTTTATGACACGACCATCTTTCACCATAGTGATGGAAGCATCCGATAGTAAACCACTTGGACTTCCGGTCTTTATTTCAATGGTTCCGGTTGACAAAGACTCTTCTCCTCATTTGCAACGCGTCCACAAGCTTTGCATATGAACTGAGGATTGTTTACCAAAGGCTTAATTTTCTCAATATCCAGATCACACGGGCAGCAGGTCAGGGCACACATTTTATCCGGTCCACAACAACATTTTGAATCACTTGACATGAGTTTTCTCCATTAAGTATCTTTTTACGACTCATTCTGAATTAGGCTTCAGAACTGTTTTACATGACGTTAAAACTAATTTGCAATTTTGTGCAAATTAGTCGTTCAGTTTTCAAACAGAGATTCAACAAAGGTGTCCTGGCTCTGGTAGGAAACGACCTTCGCGCTTCTGGCTGAAAACTTGGGTTGGTACAAGACCACTTTGGTTCCGCCTTGTCGTGTATACCGGTTCAGGGTTTCAAATTGAGCCGGTAGGATTCTTGTCCTCAATCCCGATTAACACCTGATTCAAATCGCTGCATGGATATGGCTTTCCAAAACAAGACGAAAAACACTAATAATCAGAAGGTTAATGGATCTCTCTTTGAGATTTCCCTGTAGAAAAAATCCTTATCAAACGGTCCGTAATGCCCCTCCTGTGTAAATAATGTAAAAAACTCGAGACGGGTATATCTTCTTAACCTTTCTTCTGTCACACCCATTGCAGTGTAGTAATCGGTTTTGGGAATGGGAGCCCGTGTTTCGGTCAGGTCAATCACATCGTCTCCAATCTCGCACCAGGCGTGCAAAATCCATTGTTGATTATTATGAAGCCATCCATGAACAACAGAAGCTTCGTGGACTTCACTGGCGACTTCCAGGGTCGAATCAAAACACTCTTCAGAATAGGCTGTTTTTGGGGTTATTTGTTTCATGTTTGGTTTCCTTATTTTGAAGCAATCATAATGGCGCCCAGGGCGTTACCCACTTCATAGTGTTCCGGAAAAATGACCTCAGTTCCTAGCATTTCTGCGACTTCCGGCAGCAGGAGCCTGGCGGCGGCACCAATTCCGATGATAGGTACATTTAATGTGAATCTGACGCTTAACAACGGATCATTGCTATCGGACGTGAAAAAGTTCTCCAGGCTTTTACCGGTCTGTTTACGAAAAACAGTTTTTAACACGGCGTTTTTAATCTTGCTTCGAGCCAGCTTTAATACTTCTTCACAAAACTCCTTTGTATCCTGTTCGCACGCTACGGCCAACATTTGTGCAGCTTTTTCTGCTACACCGACATCACCGAGGTCAAGTTGTCCCAGTGCATGCAATGCGTCTGTAGGTGTGAATCCGGATTCCAAAATCTTTCGCCGGAAAACCAACTCCCTGGTTTTCCTCTCGAGAGTGAACTCAGAGATCGATAGTTTTTCAATAAGCTCGACAGGCGATGTTGGACCGTTTTGATGCAGATAATGCAAAATCTCGCTCTCTTTTAGCTCGTGTTCCGGAACATTATCCGGGGCTATAAGACATTTGCTTCGAATTTCTGTTCCCAGCCAACTCTCGGGGTCGGGGATTCCTCTTGATGTTGCTATCGGTTGTACGCGCTCCGGCCCGACCAGAATTCTCCCGTCTTTATCTATTTGCACCAGGCTGTCACCTCCTATCCCCGAGGTTTCCATTTCCACAGCATTGACATGAGTATGCCAGTTGCCA
>JANQLH010000247.1 GCA_028280735.1 SAR324 cluster bacterium
CACCCGATGGGTAACTACGTTACCCATCCTACGGTTCTTGGAAAAATCATAGATTTTTTCATTACGACACAGTCTGTTGACCCGGAATCTATTGTGTAACTTGCTGAAATCATGAATAGACTCCGTATTCCCCAGTCAAGCTGAGGATAGGCGTATCCGGGGTGACAAGTGTGACTAAACGTCTGTTAAATCTAGGAAAATCACAGATTTTCCAATTGTGACACAGTCTGTAAGTCCTGTTAACTCCAGGCAAAATAAGGCTGTTCGTAGTGGGAGACACGAGTTTCAAGTCCGCGAATGGCTACCTCTCTAAATTGATAGAGGATAGCTCCTGTTGGTGAGGCAATCCAGCTTTGCCCTATGGGCATCATCAAGGCAGGATTTTCCAGTTCAGGCATGTGATCAAGGATGGGTGCGTCAGTTCTGAGCAGTTCGTTAACAGGAATTCTGTGAACAGAATGGACTTCGGCAGGATTGGGATTAAGTATCGCATCGGCTCCTCCCCAGATCACTACCGGGGTCATGATGTAGCCCGAACGGGTCGTATAATCATCCAGGCGCCCCATGACTTGGTCATTGGAAAGAGTCAATCCGACTTCTTCGGACAATTCTCTTAAGGCTGCTTCCTCGGCCGTTTCCCCTTCATCCATGCGCCCCCCGGGAAGAGCCCATTGGCCTGCATGGCTGTTTAATCTGGAATTTCTGCGAGTTAAAATCACAGCTGCGTGGTTTGCCGGAAGATTCCCGGTTTTCATCCCATAAACGCCGGGATCATCTTCAAGTTCAACAATTGGCAAAGCAACGGCGGCTTTTCTCATCCCTTTGCTTGGATCTGCTTTGGAAACAAACCGATCCATATTTGCCTGTATTCTTTGTCGCAGTTCTTCATCACAGATCAATCGATTAATTTCATCCTTGCTCATGCATCACCTATTGTGATTGTTTTAACTTAATTATCACGCCCCCGTTTTATTGTTAACAGTATACCAACATTGAAAAAAAGGCCAGGACAAGCATTCGTTAAAGAACTGTAAACATGGTCAGGCGAAGGGGGGTACAGTCAATACAAAAGACGGGGACATCGAGTTCGTCATCCGGCACAAGGCTGGATAAGGGTTTGGCGATTTTCCGTTCAGACACTAATTCACTTTGAGTATCGATGGACGGCAGATGTAAAAGGGCTTGTAACGGAGGTGAAAAGTGGACAATTCAAGAATTGGGATTATCAACTTTTTCCTGCAGCTTTTTAATCAGTTCATCTTTCTTTTCGAGTTCGGATCTTAACTCATGCTCCAAGCGAACATACCTGGTAATATCCTGAGATACGTAAAGAATTTGCGTACAGTTTCCCTTATCATCAAAGATCGGGGTGTAGGTACCTTCAAGGTAAAGATTTCCGTCAACAGAAGGGACCGTATCGATTATCTTGACCAATTGTTTTGTTTTGATAGCTTTCTCATAATGTTTTTTAACACCCAGAATAACGGAAGGAGGCCAATTCATCAGCTCACCGAACTCTTCAACCTCCAAGCTGACAATATCATCCCTCCTGACATCAGGATTAATCATCTTGACCCCGTGACAATAGGCATCGTTAATCGTAAGGTAGTGATACTGATTGGGAGCTATATATTCCAGCAAACACATATAATTGGAAGTTGCATTATAAATCGTGTTAAGTTGCTGTTCCCTTTCTATCAGCCTTTTTTCCGCTTCTTTTCTAAAAGCTTCAATTTTCGAAGTATGCATGGCCATTTCCAAGGTGATTTTTAACTCTCTTTCCTGAATTGGCTTTAACACATAACCGAACGGCATGGTGATTTTTGCCCTGTTGATTCGTTCCTGGTCTAAAAAAGCCGTTGAAAAAACAAAAGGCAGGTCAAATTTTTCTCTAATGATTTCCGCAGTATCAATGCCATCCATATCGCCTTTAATTTTTATATCCATTAAAACGATATCTGGTTTATTGCTATCGATACTGTTTAAAGCATCCTTACCGGAATTTACGATTGATGTCACCTGGTAGCCCAGGTTCTCAAGGCTTACTTCCAGGGACATGGCTGTTATTGCTTCGTCTTCTACAACTAAAATCTTTCTTTTTTCCATTTTTTTACCAAATGATGTTTCTATGTGAAACATAGCATATGCAGCAGCTTCAAACAACAAATAATATTGGGACTGTTTTACCGATAGGACTCGTTGTTACGATGCTAAAGCATAGGCATCTGTAATTTCATACTTTCGCTTTCGAAGTATTGCTAATTAAAGAACAGAGCACCTTCAGAATCAAGTTAAGGAAGACAGCCGACAGGAGAAAAAAGAAAGGCCGTGATCCTGAAAGGGGGTCACGGCATTGGGAAATGGTATGAAAAAGCTGGTTATCGGTAGTTAAGAACGGTTTTTTTAAAGATCTTGAGTTACACCCTGTTCGAAGCATACAAGGCCAGCCCGGATCAGGACTTATAAAAGCCTGCAAGACCACCGGGGTTAACGATTCATTTTGCAAGGTCAAAACGATCAAGATTCATGACTTTATTCCAGGCTGCAACAAAATCATTCACAAACTTCACACCGGCGTCTTCACTGGCGTAAACCTCTGCTAAAGCCCGTAGTTGAGAGTTCGAACCGAAAACAAGGTCAACTCGGGTGCCGGTCCATTTTAGTGTTCCGGATGATCGATCCAGGCCTTCAAAGATATCTTCGTCATCTTTTGACGCTTTCCACTCGGTGTCCATGTCCAGCAGATTAATGAAAAAGTCATTGGTCAACGTTTCCGCCTTAGCTGTGAGCACACCATGTTTGGATTGGCCGAAATTGGCGCCCAGCATTCTCATCCCTGCCACCAACACTGTCATCTCGGGCGCACTCAATGTTAATAATTGAGCACGATCGAGCAGAAGCTCTTCTGCCGGCACTGAGAATTTGGTTTTGAGATAATTACGGAATCCGTCCGCTTCCGGTTCCAGCACAGAAAAAGAATCAACGTCGGTTTGTTCCTGCAAGGCATCAGTACGGCCGGGAGCAAAAGGCACTGTAATATCGTAACCGGCTTTCTTTGCAGCTTGCTCAACACCAACACACCCTCCCAATACAATCAAGTCAGCAAGTGACACTTTCTTGTTAGAGGAACCACTTCCGTTGAACTCAGCTTGAATCTCTTCCAAGGTCTGCAAAACGCTTCCCAATTGATCAGGCTGATTTACTGTCCATTCTTTCTGAGGTAAGAGCCTGATACGAGCTCCGTTTGCTCCGCCACGTTTATCAGAACCACGGAAGGTTGCTGCCGAAGCCCAGGCAGTTGAGACCAGCTGGGAAACGGACAATCCTGAAGACAGGATTTTTGTTTTGAGATCAGTAGCATCCTGCTCATCGATCAACTCGTAATCCACAGCCGGCAAAGGATCTTGCCAAACCAACTCTTCATCGGGAACTTCTGCTCCAAGATAACGCAAGCGAGGTCCCATATCCCGGTGGGTTAATTTAAACCAGGCCCTGGCAAACGCATCCGCAAACTCGTCGGGATTTTGCAGAAATCGCCTGGCAATAGGCTCATAAATGGGATCAAATTTCAGGGAGAGATCCGCCGTGGTCATCATCGGACGGTGTTTCTTTGATGGATCATGGGCATCAACCACCATATCCTCATCCTCCACATCTTTTGCCAACCATTGATTTGCGCCGGCCGGACTCTTAACCAATTCCCATTCATACTTGAACAGAACCTTGAGATAACCCATATCCCATGTTGTGGGATTCGGCTTCCAGGCTCCTTCGATACCGCTTCCAATGGTATCACCGGCTTTACCGCTGCCAAAACTGCTCTTCCAGCCAAGCCCCATCTCTTCAATCGGAGCAGCTTCAGGCTCAGGACCTACCAGAGATGCATCACCGGCACCATGAGCTTTACCGAATGTGTGACCACCGGCGACAAGTGCCACCGTTTCTTCATCATTCATTGCCATACGAGCGAAGGTTTCCCTTACGTCACGTCCGGAGGCTACCGGATCAGGATTCCCATTGGGACCTTCCGGATTCACATAAATCAAGCCCATTTGAACGGCAGCAAGCGGATTTTCCAATTCGCGCTCACCCGAGTAGCGCTTTTCACCGAGCCACTCGCTTTCGGCACCCCAATATATATCCTCCTCGGGCGCCCACACATCCTCTCGACCGCCTGCAAAGCCAAAGGTCTTAAATCCCATGGATTCAAGGGCACAATTGCCCGCAAGAATCATCAGGTCAGCCCAGGATATTTTCCTGCCGTATTTCTTTTTAATCGGCCATAACAAACGACGGGCTTTATCCAAATTCACATTATCGGGCCAGCTGTTTAAGGGCGCAAAACGCTGCGTCCCTGATCCTCCTCCACCACGACCATCAGCGGGTCGATAGGTTCCGGCGCTATGCCAGGCCATGCGAATGAACAGACCTCCATAGTGACCGTAATCTGCCGGCCACCAATCCCGGGAGTCTGTCATCAATGAATAAAGATCCTGCTTCAACGCTTTGAAGTCCAGTTTCTTGAATTCTTCAGCATAATTAAAGCTCTCTTCCATCGGACTGGACTCGGGGGAATGCTGATGCAAAACCCTGAGATCCAACTGTTTCGGCCACCATTCCCGATTTGAAGTTCCGTTTCCGGCAGTCGGTTTTCCGGACTTACCGGTTACAGGACATTTGTTTTCTTGACTCATATTGCGTTCTCCTTTGGTTAATAGAATTAGGGCAACCATCGCCGTTCAAAAAACCATGACATTCAATTATCCAATCAATTTCAACCCATCGATCATTGACATTATTCCTGCTTAAAGGCCCAATTCGCATTTAACACAACAGGCTCGCTGTCCAGATACAGAAAGCGGGATTGCCTGCCGATAACATCGTGAAAACAAGCATTAACCCCGCAAGATCGCTGACTGATCAAGCAACTATACATATAACTTGATTCTCACATTCCGACGAAAAAAGCTCTTTTTTTCCCTTAAATTGACTACCTTTCCATAAGCACCTCCCGGTTATGTGTACTATAGATAATCTTTATTAAAAGATAATTATTATCATTTGAAGGCAAAAAAATATATTACTCTTTGGCCAGGCAGGCGCTACAAATGCCGAAAAAGTCAACCCTGTGATTTAGAATCTTGAAATTGGTTGCTTGAGCGACCTCGTTTTTTAATTCGTCCAGGCTGTCCAGATCGGGGTCGACTATTTTTTTACATTTGACACAAATAACGTGCGGATGGGGGCTAGGCTTATTTCCGTCATATCGGTTACTCCCATCCGGGAATCCCAACTCAAGAACTTCGCCAATTGACTTAATTAGTATAATATTCCTGTAAACAGTCGCAAGACTCATGGTTGGAAAATCCTTTTTGACCTCATCATGTATATCTTCAACACTGGGATGTCCCTCACTTCTCGCGAGAATCCCGACAATCGCCAACCGCTGGGGTGTTATTTTGTGACCGTTGTCCCTCAGTTTCCGGACTATAACTTCGAATCTTTCTTTTGGGTCTGCCATTAGGTATTACACAATCTAAATAATAATTATTATCATTTAACACTGATTTTCTTTAAGCGTCAACCGACTTTTTCCGCAAACTAGGCAATTAACCCCCAACCCGCGGAAAGCTCCTGAGGAGCATTACAACATAGCCGGTATTCCGAGCACCGGTCAAAATACCGTTATCATGTTCACCCCTGCAAGAGCAACACAACACTTGATATCATCTTTGTGGTCCTTACGGGAAAGGTTGGATACCAGTTATATTTTGATGCCGGTCAGGGTTAACTCGGTAATTTCAGCAGGGGAACCGAGTCTGATTGGTGGTCCCCAATAACCCGTGCCCCGGTTTACATAGAGGCAGGTGTTTTTATATTGATAGATTCCGGCTACAAAAGGTTGTGCGAATCCGATTAGTTTGGAAAACGGAAAGTATTGTCCGCCATGTGTGTGTCCGGATAATTGAAGATCATAGCCTGCTTTTTCTCCATCATAAACACTCACTGGTTGGTGGGCCAGCAAGATCTTGGCTTCTGCTTCAGGTGCACCTGCCAGGGAGGCAAATGCGTCAGTTTTGTGTTCCGGTACTATCTGCTCTGCTCTTAGATCATTAACGCCACCTATAACGATGTTCGAGTTGTTTCTGGTAATAACCCTGTGCTCGTTCCTTAAAACATCCATTCCCAGTTCCTGTAGCTTATCTATCCAGGGGAAAACACCGGAGTAGTATTCGTGATTGCCAGTCACAAAATATTTACCGGTTTTGGCACTTAAATCTCTTAAGGGTTCGACATCTTCCTTGAGATAATCAACGGTACCATCCACCAGGTCGCCTGTAATAACAATAATATCAGGTTCCAGGGCGTTAGATCTTTCGACGATCTCCCGTACAAAATCTCTTTTGATTGTCGGTCCGACATGGATATCGGATAATTGTACAATTCGAAATCCTTCGAAGTTTTTTGAGATCCGATCAAGCGGAACATCCACCTTTTCGATTCTGAATCGTTGTGTTGCCTGAACAACCCCTGTACCTGTCATTACAGCTGCTGCTCCCAGCACTCCGAGATTGACCGATTTTGATAGCAGGTTACGTCTGCTTTCTCCTACCAATCCCAGGTGTGATTCTACAAAAGTGTTGGGAACATCCTGTTGAAACACGGACTGTATCTTGGCAACGACAAAATTGATAAAAACAGCCAGGTCTTTAAGCAGCAAAAAGAAAAACACAATTGAAGTAAATCCAATGGAAATAAAGGACAACCAGGCCAGGGTGTCAACCCGGGCACCTTCGATGTCGGTCAGTCGCATAAAAGCGGAGGACATCGGAAACAAGGCAAAAATATACACAGTTAACCAGGCCAGGGCTTTGACAGGTCCCTTAAGTTTTAAAGGCAGCAGAAGTCTCCAACCAATGTATGAGTATAAACCAGCTAAAACGAGAATTGGTATTAACACAAAATAAACCGGCATTTCATTACCTCTTGATTATTACAACAACGTTTAGGTTTGATGCTTTTTAATTTTCAGTTAACGGCTATTATCTCAAGTTGAATTTTTGCCCCGCAATAATTTTTACACTTCATTAACAAACTTATTTTTGAAAGGTCTTGGAGTTTTAAGGCTGAAACGGAAACACCAACTTCTGCATTTATCGTAAAACACTGTTATTAAATATTTTTATTGCCTAGTTGAATCGCTTTACCGGAGTTGGTTCACAGCTCACCTTGATTCATTTTTTTTATCATCTTGATGCAAAAATAATAATTTTATTATTTCATAATTGTTTTATTCTAAAGGTCAAGTGTTCTGTTAAAAATGATGAAAACCAAAGCGGAACAATTCAGCTTTTTACATACTCCCAGGTTGACACAGGGCTGATTATTAAATTGAAAATAAAAGGATAAAATGAAAACTGAAATACATCGAGCGGAATCCCGGGGATTCGCTGATCACGGTTGGCTTAAATCCAATCATTCATTTAGTTTTGCTTCCTACCACAACCCTGAAAGAATGGGGTTCGGATTGTTGCGTGTGTTAAACGACGACGTTGTGGAACCTACAAGAGGTTTTGATACACATCCCCATCAAAATATGGAAATAGTCTCCATTCCTCTCTCCGGCTCTTTACGCCACAAGGATAGTGAAGGAAACAAGACTGTAATCAGAAAGGATGACGTTCAATTAATGTCGGCAGGAACCGGTGTGCTACATTCCGAATTCAATGATTCCGACCAGGACCTTGTCAACTTTCTTCAAATCTGGATTTTACCCGAAAAACTGGAAATCAGACCTCGATATGACCAGGGTGAGTTTTCGGAAAAAGAACGTAAAAACCAGCTTCAGCTGGTCGTGTCCCCTCTGGATAAAGATGCTGATGGAATCAAGATTAACCAGCAGGCATATTTTTCTCTCCTGGACCTGGATAAGGAACATGGTTTGTCATACAAACTATACCATCCCGATCATGGTGTTTACCTGTTTGTAATCGAAGGATCGGTGCAGATAGACCATGAAAACCTGAAAACAAGGGATGCTATCGGTATTCACGAAAGCTCTTCATTTGAGATTTCGGCGTCCATCGATTCAAAACTGTTATTTATCGAAGTACCCATGTCGCAATAAAAGGAGAATGATTATGAAAAAAGTGATCGCTATTGTCGGAAGTCTTCGAAAAGAGTCTGTTAACAGACAATTATTCAATAACTATAAAGACCTGGCCAAGGAGTATTTTGTTTTGGAAGAAGCTTCAATCGGTGAAATACCCCTCTACAACCAGGATATTGAGCAGGAGCCAAGCTCTGTAACCAGCCTGGCATTAAAGATCGCTGAAAGTGACGGGATAATCTTTTTCAGCCCGGAATACAATTACTCCATTCCGGGTGTTTTAAAAAATGCCATTGACTGGCTTTCCAGAAGCAAATTGAAACCTTTCGACGGAAAGCCGGCAGCGATTATCGGAGGTAGCCCCGGTAATATTGGTACTGCACGAATGCAGTATCATCTAAGGCAGGTCGGTGTGTTTTTAAACCTGAAATTTATCAACAAGCCGGAAGTGATGGTGGGCAAAGTATTCAATAAGCTTGAAAATGGTGAGATAAATGATCAGGATACTATTGATATTTTCGAGAAACACATCAAACACTTTGCTCAACAAATTAATAGGTCTTAATAGCAGGATGAATATCCAAAAGGAGTAAAACACGAGACAAACTCTGAATCGATAACACACCACAACATTAGATTCCGGGGTAACGATAGAAAAAACAAGCGGCAATAAAGTCGCTGTTATCATTGATGCCGGAAGGTCAAATGAGTTTGCAAGCAACAGGACCACCGAAGCAAATCCCTCCTCTCACTGAAAACATCACAAAATAAACCGGTTACAAGGCGGCCTGCCTGTGATTTAAAAGCTGACCGTGATGGTAAACTAAAGATTAGGAGCCAATTCAGGGTCAGACTATGGCAAGCTACTAAAATGAGTATCAGTCCTCTACACATACTGTATTAAATTTCAAAGAATTATGGTTAATTGGGTCCCTGCGTTTTCACATGGGTATGCATGGAAAAAAACCAAAAACAAAAGCTTAAGTTGATTGGTGATCCAAATAATGACATGCTATAGCCAGCAACATGACTGTTAATCAAAGACCCATGCGCTTTAAAAGGTTTAAATCCGGCTTTCCAAAAGCTTAAACCTTATCATTGAAGGAGATATCAATGAAAAAAAACAGTTCTGTAGACTTTGAATCAATCATCAAGAGTCAGCGAAAAAGTGTCATAACCGACAAGGACATGATCAGGACTATCAAACAATTGCCGAGTGAATATATGGTCGATTATCTGGAGTTCCTGGAGCAAAACTATCCGGATAAGATTTCCAAAAAAATAGGAGAAAAGTTTCTCAGGAGATTGGGTTCAAAAAACAAGCAGTTTATTGAAAAATGGGCGCCTAAACTTACATCGGTTGTTTTGAAGAAACTGGAAAAGCTGGTATTAGCCAGGGCAGACAACTTGCTAAATGTGTATTTGAATTTAATTCTGCCTGATGAATTTTTAAATGAATTTGTGCTTTTAAAAGCAAAACGGATCAATAAGAAGTTCCGGGGACATTATCACAATGCCCTGGCGATGATCGGGCTGGCGGTAGAACTCAACAGGGTCAAACGCCCGGATGACCTGTTTGACAAGTTTCTGGAAATGGAAGAGAGGTATCTCGAAGAAAATTACCCCAACGTGGATATCAATACATTTTACAAGCTGGTTACACCGATGTTAAGAAGGTATTCAGTTAAAAAGGGCCCTGAGGAGTTTTACGATTTAAGAAACAAGGTCCTTAAAGAACTCAGAAAACACGGTGTGAATCCCGGCCATCTCTCGATTGAAATCCTGGAAAGACGAGGCAAACACAGGATACAGGAGCCCAAGGACAACTATTATCATGATATGGAGTTCTTTTAACCATCGCCACAACTTCGCTACGATTAAAAGGCGGAGTTATGGCTCCCGCCAATCGCATATAGCAATGCCCTCACTTCTGCAGTCCTTCACAACCAAGTTATCTTTTCGTATCATATTTCTTTTGACGGAATATCAATACCTTACAAACCCTCTCAAACCAGTAGATCCGAAATTGCTTTTTTATTTTGATTCAAGCGTCAAATCCATTAAAATAACACTATCGCCTAAAATATGTTCTTTATCCAAAAGAGAACCGGTGTCTGGTGATGCTTACTAATCGATACCAGATAGTCCTTAATATCATAGTCTTACACAACACAAACCGGTTTGCTACCGGAATAGGGATAAACCTGAGTAATGCCGTGTCCGTCATTCATTTGGGATTCAATAGCAGAGCAAAATTATATGACATACCTGGCCTTTTATCTACGAATCAATCAAAAAACTTACCAGCAACGGAGAAATAAAAATGATTCGCAATATGTTTCTGGTCTATAGGGCTGACCTCTCCAGCGAAGTCAGAAAGGCATTTTTCGCTGATTTTGTTGAAGCTGACAAGCTTATGCTTGTTTTAATCTACATCCAATGGATTGCAGCTTTCAGTGTTGCAGGCCTGGGCCATGGTCACTATCTGTTGGGGTTGATTGGTGGTGGCATTGTCGTCCTAGTCGCAACTACATTGTTTCTAACCATGAAGGGCACTGCTATTTCAAGAGCAATAATGGGGATTTGTCATGGCGTTTTTGCCGGTATTTACATAACACAACAACATGGGTTGATTGAAGCTCATTTCATGTATTTTGTCGGAGTGACAATTCTGCTGCGCTACAGGGATCTCGTTCCACTCCTTGCCCATGCTGTTACGATTATTCTCCACCACATGGTAGGCATGCATATTTTCCAAATGAACAATGTCATCATTGCAGGTGTGCCGATCATTGTTTTCAACTGGGGAACCTGGATACCAATGTTCTTGCACATGGGAGTGGCGATTATCAGTGTTATGATCGGTAGCTATTTGATTGTCAATAACACCCTGCAATTTTTTAACAGCAATGATCTAACCATTCGACTTGGGCTTAAGACAGAACAGTTGAAGAGTATTGCAAGCACGGCAAAACTTTCGGCCTTTAATGTCATTCAGGAAATTGAAAAGATCAACAGCACATCCAACAACCTGGCTGGTGGTTCTTCCAAACAATCGTCGGTTGTAGAGCAAGTCGCCTCCTCCATGGAGCAAATGGTGTCGAGTATAGTCAATAGTACCGAAAACGCTGCCAATACGGAAAAAATAGCTAACCGGGCTTACAATGACGCAGACAATGCGGGACATGCTGTAGCTGAAGTAGTCAGTAACATGATGAAAATCGCCGAGAAAATCTCCATCATTGAAGAAATCGCACGGCAAACCAACTTGCTGGCTTTAAATGCTGCAATTGAGGCTGCACGTGCAGGAGAACAGGGAAAGGGATTTGCCGTGGTAGCTTCTGAAGTGAGAAAACTTGCTGAACGAAGCCAAAGTGCAGCATTGGAAATAAATGAGTTATCCACTTACAGTGTGGAGTCTACTTCTAAAACCGGTGAAATGCTAAAACAGCTGGTCCCCGGAATTAAAAAAACCGCCGAACTTATCCGGGAAATCTCGGCTGCTTCGAAAGAACAAAGCCAGGGCGTAGAACAAGTCAATTCAGCCATTTCGGAGCTGGATCAAACAATTCAACTATCAGTTAAAATTTCCGAAGAATTGACGGAACGTGCTGAAGTGTTAATGACCGAAACAAACGAACTGCAAAACCATATCGAGCGTTTGAATTCGGACTCAACATCAGAAACATTTACCACAACAATGGAGGCAACCTCTGCTGACGTACCCAGGTTGACCTACTAGCTAGTGTCTGAACGAAAACCAGTTTAATCCATACCGATAATAGCTTTAAAAGCTGCTTGACGTTTCGAAGTCCAGTGCTTTCAGCAATCAGCTCTCAGCCATTTTTTACTTGTCTTAATAATGCTTTAAGCTGAGCGCTAAAAGCTGACGGCTGACAGCACGTTAATCTTCAAGCTAAACTCCGGTATCTGAGATAAGGCTGGATAACGGCTTAGCGATTTTCCGTTCAGACACTGGTTACCGTTGTTCCGGTCTTATGTAATATAGTTTAACAAGCCACGCGGTACATTAGGTATCAAACAAGAATTCAAAAGCGAAAATCCCCATAATCCCCGGATTTTGAATAGCTGATGAAAGTTTTTTTTACAATAATCACATCTACTTGATCGCTCAAAAGCGATTACAACCCCTGTTTACCGACCTCCATCTAAAATAAAACAATAAATCAGCTCGATGTTGTCGTCTTAAAAACTATCCGGCATGTCAACAATCAACGTTTGTTGTATGGGAAATGACGTTGATGGCAAACTACGGATGATTTTATGTTTCCTGTTCCACGGTCATTTGATTTCAACTTCATTTTAATCCGGCCCGGGTCGGATTCGGTTCATCTACTTACTGGTACAGAACAAAACACCTGTGGTTGGTAGATTTTTCTTGAATGCAACCTCTAGGAAACTAAGGGCCAAAGGAGGGAAAAATGTTACGAGCAGCTGTAAAGTTAGCACTGTGTATTGCTTTGTGTTCGGGTTTTTCAATTAATGCTTTTAGTAATGGTCAATCCGGATTGGAGAGATTGGGCAGGGCAATTTTCAAGGATAAAAAACTTTCACTTTTTGCAAACCAGTCTTGTCAATCATGTCATCATCCCCGTGCAAAATTTGCTGATCCCGCAAACATTGATGATCCGATTGATATGCCGGTTTCAACCGGCTCAGATGGTTTTAGTGTAGGGGGAAGGAACGCACCAACTGCAGCTTACGCCGGATTCATTCCTGTTTTTCAGGAGCTTGAACCGGGTCTTTATGCTGGTGGTATGTTCTGGGACGGACGAGCAACCGGTCATGAGTTGGGTGATCCACTGGCGGAACAGGCCAGGGGACCGTTTTTGAATCCGGTGGAAATGGCTCTGCCCGATAAACAATCCGTGATTACCATCATATCAGAATCAAGATACGCCAAACTATTTCAATCAGTTTATCCCGGTACGGATTTCAACGACACATCCCCTCAAAATATCAACTTGATGTACGATAAAGTCGCAATGGCCATTGCTGCTTTTGAACGCACCAAGCGCTTCAATCCTTTTTCCTCACCGTTTGATGACTTCTGGTATGTATGTGAGTCCCGGAATATTCCGGTCAGTGAAATAGGGATTTCAATAGATCCGAGTGAAGCCCCTCAAGGTATTCTTGAGGACAGCGAGTTAAGAGGATTGGCATTATTTAACGGAAAAGCCCTGTGTTCCCAATGCCATCCCACGACAAACTTCGTTGATTCACAAGGGAATGTATTACCGCCAATGTTCACTGATTTTACCTACGATAACCTTGGCTTACCCAAAAATACCAGGATTGACCAACTGAAAAACGAAGTCCAGCCTATTGACTATGGCCTGGGAGCAAGAAGCGATATTGCCGTAAAAGACCCGGTTGTCGTTCCGGACGGATTGGGAGGGCTTGTTACCGTATCCTCAAGTCAGGCAGGCAAATTCAAGGTATCCACTTTACGAAACATTGAGCATACACCCCCTTACGGACACAATGGATTTTTCGCAACCCTGGCTGAAATTGTTCACTTTTATAACACTCGAGATGTCCCAAACGCGGGATGGGCTCACCCCGAAGTGATTATGAACATGAACAAAGACGAGCTTGGCAACTTGGAGTTAACACCACAAGAGGAGGAAGACCTTGTTGACTTTTTGAAAACCCTCAGTGACGAGAATTAATCGATCATGATTTCGCAGGAAGCCCGCTGCTTTTCGCGCTTCCTGTGGAAACATGCCCACCAGAAACCATCAGGACATTAAAGATATCGATCCTTAAAACACCTCTATTAAAACCACTTGCCATTTTTAGATTTTCTTGAATTGTGCAGCTTCCTGGTAATTGTTACTCAAATCAATGTTCGCATGGCACGGCAGCCGGTTATCGCTTGTCCGTTATCGCTCGCCGGTGAAAGCTCTGCTTTCTGTTTCCGTAACAAATTAAAGGGATAAATGTTGCTCTTGAATAACTCGATTGTTTTTCCATTCCTATCCGGGCTTGAGTAATTGTTCCACAAACTGATAGCCCCAAGAAAACCGGAGTTAAAGCCCTGCTTGTTGGCAAAGCTAAGCTGAGACAACCCCTAAAACGTGAGCCTATAAAAAAAATCAACATCTGCCTTTTACGATTTACTTTTAATTTGAATTAACACCTGCATATTTTTAATCCCTATATTTCCTGTTATTTTAATAAAATTTAGTCAGAATTATTGTAGGATCTTAGCGAACATAGTCACTTAGCCAGGATTGGCCTGAAACAGTCGGTGCAATCGGATATTTTCATCTTTTTCTATCATTTCAAATAGTTCATCCGTCTATAACGATTAGCTTTTAAATGACTGTCATTGTCTCTATCACCCTATCTTTGGGTAATTGGGGATAGTACTTTATTAAAAAACTTGACTTAGTATTTTAGTTTAATAGAATGCTTCCATCCATTTTTTCATTGTAAATATAATGTTTTTAAAGACCATCTATCTATTTATTCCCGATAATATTAATAAACACATTTTGGGGTTTTTAAAAAATGTGCTGATTTTCCAGCCCATGCTAAACAAAGGCTAATTTCCATGAATCAATTGACAGTTATCGGTCCTTGGCTAAAGCTCCACTTTCTGTTGTGATCATCAGACAGCCGGCAATCAAACAAACAGTTTGTCGAATAATAAAGGTCACTGCTTGCTTAAGGTATTGGTTTTCAAGTTTTCGCCCGATTATGAGTCATTGTTCGGCAAACGGGTAACCGATAGCCGATAACTGATAACAAATGTAAAACCTGGATAAAAGCCCGCACTTGTCAGGCAGAATAGGCTAATTATACCTCTAATATGTGTATTAATTTTGTGAAAATCTGTTTTTTGATGACTTATCAATTTCGGAAAGAAGAGGAATAAACAAATGGATGTTTCTTCAGGGTTACAAAAAGAAGAGAAAGCGATCAGCGAGAAAATGGAGCTTTAATTATCAGGAGTTTATGCGTTCAATCTTATATATCGCATTAACCAATTTGATCCGAAAAACGAAAGGGAGAAATCATGAAATATCTTAAGACCTTCATCCGACAGATAACAGGGATCATTGCCCTGTTATTGCTTTTTAATCCATGGATTCACAATGTTTCGGCCGAAGCAAACCCGGCTGTTTTGGCAAAAGTGGAAGTGATCGGCATGGTCAACCAACTGGGGGTACCTGTTTATGCTCATTTACAGGATGCAAGCGGCCTTGACTACGCCCTGGTGGTATCGACAAAGAATCAAATGGATTCTTTGAACTTAAGCTATCGTATTCTCGCTGTTATCAAAGACAATGTGAAAGCCAGCGATTACATTGTTGCTCTGGAAAGAACAGCAGGAGCCCGAAGCTTAGCTGCCGGTAACGTCACTGTGCTTTTTGATGATGGCAGACATATCATAGCCAAAGCGGATGAAACCCAGGCAGAAAACCTGGCAATGCTGGGACTCGAAATTACCAGGTTGCCGGAAGATCCAATGGTATTCAAAATTTTCCGAAAAACCGCTGTGGAAGAGGCATTGGCCGTTGATTACGATCCTAACGTGCAGGCAATGATCAACTCCGTCAGCCAAAGTACATTGCATACCTACACAGGCAATCTTTCCGGCGAATGGCCGGTTAATATCGGCGGTTCCGACTATACGATTACATCCCGTCATACAAGTTCAGGTACGCCGATTCAAAAAGCCACGCAATATGTCTACGAATTTATGCAGGGGCTGGGATTAAGCACCAGCTATCATAACTGGACTTATGGTTCCTATTCAAACAGAAACGTGATCGGTGAAAAAACAGGAACCGTTTCTCCTAATGAAATTGTTTTGGTTACGGCTCATTTGGACAGTATGCCCTCGGGTTCATTTTCTCCCGGGGCTGATGATAATGCCAGCGGTTCGGTTGGTGTGATGGTTCTTGCTGAAGCTATGAACAGTTATGATTTTGAACGCACCATTCGCTTTGTCTTGTTTACAGGTGAAGAGCAAGGTTTGTATGGAAGTCGAAGATATGCCTCGTCAGTTTCTTCCGAAAACATCGTCGCTGTCTATAACATGGATATGATCGCCTGGGATAACATAGGCGGGCCTGTTTTAAGAATTCATACCCGAACCTCAAGCAACCCCGGCTATTCGGCAGATATGGAACTGGCCAACACCTTTACAAATGTCGTCAGTACTTACGGCATGAGCAGCAGCTTAACACCAATAATTGATTCAGACGGTGTTACAGCCAGCGATCATTCCTCTTTCTGGAACGAAGGATTTGCAGCTATCCTGGCGATTGAAGATGATGTGAACGATTTCTGCGATTACTATCATACAACAAATGACAGACTCTCGACTCTGAACATGGTGTATTTCACCAATTATGTGAAGGCTTCCGTTGGGACAATAGCTCATCTGGCATTTTTGCCGACAACCGGTCCAAGGGCTAATTTTTCGTACAGTATCAACGACCTGACAGTCAGTTTCACCGACACCAGCACCAACTCCACCGGAACCAATACCGGCTGGTATTGGGAGTTTGGTGATGGGGCAACTTCAACTGTCCAGAATCCGAGTCACACATACTCTGCCTACGGAAGTTAT
>JANQLH010000287.1 GCA_028280735.1 SAR324 cluster bacterium
AAACAGAGCGAACAGATGCAACAAACTACAAGACAAAAGAGGAATTAAGGGCTGATGTCATTGAGTACATCGAAATGTTCTATAATAGCCAAAGATTGCATTCAACTAATGATTATAAAAGTCCAAATAAAATTGAAAGTGACTATTTTTCAAAATTAGCTTAACTTTGTGTCCATTTTTACTGGACCACTTCAATAAGAACTCTGAAGGAGTTCATTATGAGTTTTCCGCAAACTTCTTTAATGAACGCCTTCAGCGTTCTTAAACCGAGGTGTTATCTGACCTATGGTGGCGCTCGCAAGCTCGCTGACCATAGGCTAATCTAATGAACGCTTTCAGCGTTAAGTGCAATTCATTGTTGTTTTATCGGAAAACACCTTAACGTTTATGGGGTCGAGCCCGGAGTGACAAATGTAACGTTCAGATTTGTAGGATGGGTAACTCTGTTACCCATCATGTTTTTGTAGCTTGCCCAGGCCCTCGCAGTTCCGGCTATGTCCCGCTGTCAATAGAGTTGGTGGGTTCGTCGCGTTGCTCCTTAACCCACCCTACAATCCATCTCGATTTTGGAATGGCTGTTGATCAAAAAATAATGGCGGATCACCATTGTAATTCACCAATCTGCCACCAGTTCCGGCATTAAAGTCTTTTCCGATTTGTTGTATTCTTCTTTGGCAGCCTTTAATATGTGCTTCATTTCCAGATGTCTGTCCTCGCTGGCAGCATGAAAGGCCGCGTTTACGGCAATACTGCGAATAATTCCCCCCGGAATTTCCAGTCGGGACAGTTTTTCATAATCAAGTCCATTGATTGGTGTTTCTGAAGGAAAAACGCTGCGCCAAATTCCTGCTCTTTCGATTGCCTGGGGAAACGGAAATTGTACGATAAATCGCAGGCGTCGCACAAAGGCATCATCCATGTTGTTTTTGTAATTGGTGGTAAGGACGGATAAACCCTTGTATGACTCCATACGTTGTAACAGGTAACTCACCTCCATATTGGCATAACGATCTTTGCTGTCGTTAACCTGGCTGCGTTTTCCGAATAGGGCATCGGCTTCATCAAAAAGCAGAATGGCACCGCTGTTTTCAGCCGTACTGAATATCTGTTCCAGATTTTTCTCTGTTTCGCCGATATATTTACTAACAATTGCCGAGAGATCGATGTGGTAGATATCAAGATCCAGTTCGCTTGCCATCACCCTGGCCGCAAGGGTCTTGCCGGTGCCACTCACACCGGCAAACAAGGCACTGATACCAAGCCCAAAAGCAGATTTCTCCGCAAATCCCCATTCCTGGTAAACACGATGTCTCTGTTTCACTTGATCGACAATGCTGTGTAAGATTTGTAACTGCTCTTCACCTAAAACCAGGGTTTCCCAATTAACGGTCTCTGGAGCGGGTTCTATGACTTGAGCCAGATTTTTCAGCTTATGGCGGGATTGTTTACGGCACAATGACCAGAGTTTTGAAAAATCGTCTTCCTTTTTGAGTTGTCGTTCTGTTTGGAACTGGTTACCGATATTGATAATCTGTCGCTCTCCCAAGTCAAATTGATCAAGCAAACGAGGCAATTGTCCGGTCAACTCTTTATCCGCATTAGGAATTGCGGCTTGCCAGAGGTGTTTTTGCTCATCGTATTTGGGCCGATGAATTTCCACTTTTATTATTTCTCGGTGCAAACCTGTCAATGAGCCGTCTACCGAAACAAAACAGGGAGCCGAGAGTCTTTTCAGAAGATAGAGCAAGGGTTTCATTCGCTCCGGATGGTGTCCGTCTATCTCACCATCAAACAAAAAAGCGCAGTTATATAGAATGGCGTCCCTTTCCATCCGTTTATACAAAGCATGCAGTTCTTTGGTGTCGCGAGAAAGCATTTCAACATCAAATCGGTATAACTGCAGTCCGATACTTGATACTGCATGGCGGGTAACAATTGTCTTGGCTTCGGGTTCTTTACCATTCAACAAAAAAACCGGTTTGTTAGCTTCGGAAGAGAAATGATTCAGGGTGCTGACAAGGTAATCGGACAGAGCTTTATAGGAACCGATCAGCTTGTCTGCCTTGGGCAAAGGAAGTAGATACGGTTCGTGGTGGGGATCGCTGACCGGATGTCCGATTAAATAGTTCAATATGGACTGATCCAGGTGTATCGGGCAAACAGTTGGATTTTTCAAATCATCAGGCACGATAATCTGCCAGTATCGCAGGGTCGATTGAGTATTAAACGGAGCCCAATTGTTCCTGTTAAATAACTGCAGGGCCAGGTCAAAGCTAACCCACGGTTTTGATTTCTCCCTCCTCATTTTACTGCAGATATCTCCAAATGCCTTATCCAGCTGGACTCCTGCGGTTAATAGAACCAGTTTTCGCTCAAAATCAGAAAGATGAAACAAGTGACAAAGGTTTTCAATGGCGGGCGGATTAGTTTGATCAAACTCCGGTTCACTTAAGGGAGTTTCTGTGCCTTGACCAGTGTGATGTTTGATCGCATCAAGTAACCGGTCAAGCAGGCTTCTTAAATAACGTTGATTGATAACTTCCCATGATTCCATGATCATTCTCTTAAGGTTCCCGATAGCATTGCAGGGAAGATTGATAGCCACTATTGTCCAGGGTATGGGTTACCGATTTTACCAACCATTTTCCATTCACTTCGCTTCGCAGGCCCTTTAAATCGACTGATCCACCGGCAGTGACTTCGGGATTTCCAACTATAGTTAGACTGACTTCGGCAGTATTGCGGTTCAACTCTTTCAGTTTCGATTTAGCGGCGACTTTAGCTTCGTCTTCGTTACTAAACAAGTGCTGTATATAAAAGGTCTGGTCAGATTTTTTCCCTTCAACGACCTGTTTTTGTTCGGCTTTTTGGGTGTCGTACCAGGTAGCAATGGCTCCTTCGTAAGCTGATCTGTCGGAAAGCTGCGTGCTCCATTGAATAATGTCGTTTGCATTTAAAACAACCGGTTCCAGGGGAGTTCCTGAAGCAGTGACGGCCTGACCTTTGGTTAAAAAAAGCACACATTCCCCGGCGGGCTTGGCCATGGCACCATATTTTTCGGCCAGTTTCGTCAGGAAGCTCATGTCGGATTCCCGAAGTTGGTTTTCAATCACAACCTTGGTCGCACCCAGCTTCTTGCTGACTTGGGGTTTGAGATCATTATCCTTGGCAATTTTTTTTACAATATCACCAAGGGTTGTATCGGCCCAGGTTTGGCTGCGTTCATTTAACAGCAGCTTGGGCACTGCCGTAACGGAGAGTGTTTGACCACTGCCGGAACCGTTCAAACTTGCCTGGTCTACGTGAAAGACTCCCATCAATATCTTGCGGAGTTCATATCCCATCCAGAGTTTCAGCTTTTTTCCGGTTTTAGGAAGGGTGAACTTTTTGGTACCCAGGCGCGAACTATCATCAAAACTCAAAGACAGCTGGTCACTTTGGCCTCCGTCGTACAAATTGACACTGACGGAAGTCAGCCGATGCTGAGCCGATATGTCAATGGGAACTCCGTCGGCTTCCAGTTTATAACCGGGAGGGCTTATTTTATATGAGGAAGCAGGTAACATTTTAATCGTCCCACAATTGAATTATTTCATTGTCTTCGGCTTCCGGTGACAGGTCCGGTAATGTGATAGTAACTCCGGCTGGAAGTATGGGGCCGTAATCCACCAGTTTTGGGTTAGCGTTTAAAACTTTTTCAACAATACCCCTTAGATCGACGGTACTCATCGAGCTTAGAGCCTGGATGCCGTTCATCAGGGCGGTGGAATTTGATTCCAAGGCAAAATTTCCCAATTGTCTGGCTGCGTCTTCGAGTTTTCTCCGTTGTCCATAGTGCATCCAGCAAATCCAATCGAGCATATCTCCGTCTTTTGTTTTGTAAGTGTCCGGCATTTTTTGTTCTTTGTTTCAGATTTCCTAATACCTCTTCAAAGACAAACTGAATTCGATTTTCCGTGCTACGCCGTTATCCAGAAATTCCGTATTGGTGTCACTGATGCTTTCGATAATCCAGAGTCCTATAATCCATCCTGTTGAGCTGATTAAGGGCAATGGAGTTCCCAAACCCGCTGACAACCTCATTAATAGTAAATCGGTGGAACCTCCGTTGTACTGGGGGTAGATGGTTCCATTGAGATTAATCGTATCTTCCCCCGGGGTTATGTATTGATGGGTGGGGCCCCCGATTCCCTCATGTTTTAACGTGGGATGACCCAATGGATTTTGCGTAGCCCAGGTATATTGCGTAGTGCGTTGCAACTGGTTATAGGCTGCCTGATCCAGGGTGAATCGGATCGGACCAAGCATCATCATAAATGGAGCGGGCATTTAATCTCCTTAAAATCTGAAAGCATTTCCGGCAGAGTCATAAAAAAAATCAATACCTTAGTTTCTTAGCCTAAAATAGTGATTTCTGTTTAATTTGTTATATAGATACGCAGGGTTTCGAGCTTCACAGTCGCAAATCAAGCTCCGGATTGTACTGTCAGTGGCTTAAAAAGCTTATCCGGCAAATCCTTTCCACATCAAAATTCTGATATAACCCGAATTAAAGTATTCATTTGACTCCCGGCCGTGCCAGATGTGATGTCCGGGTCGAAGAAGTTTGATGATAGTCGTAGTGAGCCTGCGGCAACTAAATCCTGCCCGTTCGTTATCTGAATTATGAAAACAGTCACCGAGAAAAGAGATTATTCTGATGTCCTTTTTGTCTTTGAGTGACTTTCCGTTGTTTTTTCCGTCGGACTTTGCGAATAGCTGGACGATGGCCGGATACGTTTTTAAATTGTGCTTGAAAGTATACTCTTTATTTCCCTTGGTATCGGTTATATGATGCCAATTACTGTCGTAGTCGGGTTTGAGACCATCCGTAATGTTTACCTGTCCCCTGATGGTCATTCCGCCTTCTGCCCACATATCGATTTTGCGGCTATTAGAGGATTTATCGGAAGACATACCGACTATATTCAGTGAGTTGGATACATGGAGTCCCGCACTTATGTGAGCGGAATGAGCATATTTTCCGGAATTGTGACCGCCGAAAAGAATACTGTTTGCCGTAATATGCATATCGGCATCAGGGTCCTCTTCTTTTCCTTCTTTATTGGCGATGGTAAGTGTGGACTTGGGTTCCTTGGTGCCAATACCCAAATTACCTTCACTCAAAACCATTTGCACTACTCCGCGTTTTCCCGGTGTTAATTCTTCATCAGTATGGACACCTCGGGCGTACCACGCGAAATTTTTTTCACTGCGAAAATATTGGGTACCTTTCTGGATACCTATCCCATAATCGGCTTTCCTGAGGTTGATCATCTGGACGCCGGAAGCCTTGAAATTAACAGAACCGTTAATTGCCAAATCTTGCACGGTTTCGGAATCCTCACCGGGTTTTTTTGTGGATGATCGATTGAATGCTTTTAGTGTTGCTTTCAAACCGGCCGGGGTAACTGCTTTGTCATCAATGTCTCCGGCCAGGGCTTCGTCGCTATCTGCCAGTTGATTGATTAATGCCGCCTGCATGTCGCCGGGATTGACGGCCTGCTCATCCAAGACCGAACTCAAGGTCAAAGGCGAAACATATTTATCATTGGCCTCCCCGGCTAAAGCTTCATCTGAAGATGCCAGCCTTGAGTTCAATGTTAGTTTTAATCCTCGGGGTGTGACGACCTGTTCAGAGCTTTTGCCTTTCATGGTCGCTTGCGGGTCTGCATATCTATCCGCGAATGCATTGGTAATGGCGGATTTTACACCTAGCGGAGTCACCGCAAGGTTATCTGCTTCGCCGGATACAACATCCGATTCTTCGGCCAGTCTTACGAGCCCCGCCATCTCTTTGTTAGCTGAACGAATATGAAGATAGGAGTTACCGTCAAACTTATAATCCTCTTCACTCATGTCGGGCAGCAAGAGGTCGAATGCCAATAAAAGTTCGGTTCCGGGCTCTTTAGTCATCAACGCTTTTTGATCGTCTCCCGGTTTTGTTGCATAAACAGCAAACAACAATGGTTCACCGCTTTCCATTCCTCCTGAGGTGATGGGTTGAAGAAAGAATCCGATTTCATGAATATCGTATGCATTTTCTTCTTCACCATCTTGCGGCAAGCCGGCTACAGCAGTAATATGAAGACGGTTGGAGTCCTGCACGACAACGCTTTCAATTGCTACACGCTGTAGTTCGTTTTCTAGGCTTGTGATAGACGGATCGATATCATACCCGGCTCCATGGGCATTTCCTAATGCGACATGACTAAACCTGTAGTTGCTGGTTGTTGAAAATCCGTTCATCAAGGCCTCTCTGCCCTGGTTGGTAATGACTGGTGTTAAAGCATTTGACATATGATTCTCCTTTGATCTGTTGTTCTAGCTGTCTTTTTTGGTTTCGAAGTCGGTATTCATGTTTAAAACAAATTTCAGATACCCGGGTGATCCGGTTTTAGGACCGACGGATTTTGTTGTTTTCATTTTCACGACAGGAAATTGATACTCCAGTTTGTTTGCCTCGATTGCTCTTGTCTTGCAGCCCAGGGGGAGTGCAGCTTTTGTTTGAAGCTTGGGCAGGGGGTTGGTTGAAAACAAGCTCCTGGGAATTGATCTCAGTTTTCCCGACCAGGGTTGTTCGTTCCTGAATGTCAGTTTAGGTTTCACTTCCATATAGAAGCGGGCATAAGGAACTGCTCGAATAGAGCTTTGAACCCTCAGGTGTGATTCCAGTTCAGCTCCTCCCACTGCAAGTGTGTATCGGGTACTGATCGGTTTTACGGCATCAACGGCCTTGCGCAGCTTCTGATACAATTCAGGCTTTAAAATCCCGCGCCCTCCCAAAACACCTCTTCCGATCAACAACAGGATTTCAAAATCCGGAGATTGCCGGGGCTTGAATCGCTTTGCGCGATTTTCTGATCCGTTTGGATCGGAATGATCCGTTGGTTTTTCCTGTTCCCACCATTCACGTATCTGGAATGAAGCGTTATATTTTTGAATATCCAGAATGTCTTTTCGATCCTCCTCATCAGCCAGGGCCAAAGTCCTTCTTATTGCTTGTTCCACCGCGGATCTGGTGCCTTTGTGCTTGTGATCGCGAACACTTTCCGCCACAAGCTGCCGCTTGAGATCTTGATCCCAATTTTCCTGCCAGGAATCCAACGACAGGGACCAAGCCAACCAGGGTAAAAACCCCCCGGGTATTTTTCGGGCATCCCATAATTGGCTGATATCGACCAATAGATGATTGATTATTGCCGATTGCCCGGCTAAATCCTTTTCCAGTTTAGTGGCATTTGGAGGTAGTAAATCGTTTTCCATGGTCTTTGGTAGTTCCATTGATTTAATTATAAACAATTGCTTTTATTGCCCACTTTGTGTTTGGTTTTCTACGGAGCTTGAGAAAGCAAGTCGTTTGATCTTTCTGAAAACAAAATGGGACTTTTGATTCAAAGCAAAACTGAGATCAGCAACCGGACGAAGAACAAGGTTAAACCGGGTGTTCAATCCGTCTTTAATCGGGTTATAAGGGGCACTGTTGTTTCCCAGCACCAAATCGCCTGCAGGTTGAAGCAAGCGAACATGTTCGATGCCTTTGTGATAAAAAACGGAGTGAAACTCATCTCGTAAAACGTTTTTTCCCAGTCGATGATTACTATCCACGAGCATCTTAATGTCGTCGGCAATAGAACGGGATAATTCTTCGGAATCCACACCCGGCTTTACATCCAGCACTGCTTGAATAGAATATTCGACGATTTTGGCCCAACGGACCCGGACATCGTCTGTCACTGAACGGGACCGATCAACTGCTTCTCTAACTTGTTGCAGAACAGCATCTTCTCCTTCCGATCCATTACCTCTCCCTTGATCTGATAAAACAGTGATTGTGATCTTTTCTGGTTTTAAATCATCACTGCTGACACTGATGTCCTTGACATGGGCACTGGCTGATAAAGCCTGAAACAGATAGGTCCCCATACATCCTACCTGGGTCATTGCTTCCAGCGATAATCGGGATCTGAAACGCAGTCGCTCGTCCGATTCCAGAACCGCTTCAACGGGCGGGCTTGCCTCCGGATCAGCTTCTTTGACGGTGAGACGTTTTATCCCATACAAAGAGGCAATATGGTCCAGCTCAATGCCTTTGGCTGTAGCCAGCATAACCGATCTGGCACCGTCGTTGATTGCATTTTTCAGAGCCATGGCTCGTTTCGCGATAGTCTGACCAAACGCAATGGTAAGATCGGTTTGATATTGATCGCTGTATTCCTTTGGCAGCTTTTGATCCGTTAAATCCGGGAGATACAATCGTGAAAGATCAATAGCCGGGACCGTACTCATTCCGATTCTCCTTTACTTGGATTTAAAGGCAGTTTAACTGGAAATCCTTCAAACATTTCTCCATTTTGATTCGCTGTATGAACAACCAGGCTTTCAGCCTGTTTAGGAATGGTGATATCGATCAAATGAATACGATTCTCACCACCGGCAGATATAACCGCCACGGGAGGTATGCCGGTAACCTTCTTCCCACTCTTACTGGCCCAATATACGTAGTAGTGAGTAATTCTGATCTCATTAGCGGGAGGATTTATCGCCAGTTCGCAACTCATTTCTCCATCTTTACTCCAGCTGAATCTCTCCAGGTAAGCACTGCGAATCATTTCATCAGGAGTTAAGCTGTCGATTTCAATGTCAATGGATTCACATAAGGGAGCACAATTCTGGTCTGTAAACAGGTCCGTCAACGAAACATCACTGGTGAACGCTTCAAGGACAATGTATTTCACTCCTTCCTGATGCAGCGCGGAAAGTACACCTGTGCGATAAATTGTTGATCCAAAGCGGAAACGTTCACCAATATATTCATTTACCTTTTTCTCTGCGGCGGATCTCACTTCAGCAGCGCCCGGCATGCTTTCTAATCCCAGCCGGGCTGTGATTTTAAAAGGAACTGTTTGGGCTGCATGTACCTCTATTTTATGACCGATTGGTCGAATGGAATTATCAAGCAGTCGCAATCGGACTTTTTCAACCAATCCTTCAAGCTTTTTACTTGATACAGCGCTATCCGCTTCTGTTAGGGTTTGATCATGGAGCATTATTCGCCGGCTAAACAGAAGAATAATTTCAACCACCCCGGCACCGGGATTATTAACTCTTACATCTACCAACTCACTTTTTTCCTCAAAACTCAAAGCGTCATAGGCAAAGTGTCTATATCCTTCAATGCTCCCTGCAGTGTGGATAGCGCCTGCCTGGGAAATGATCCGTTGAGGAACTGTTTGTGACAGCTCAGGTCTGTCGGAAAGAAAAAGAGAGGCCAGTCTGTTTAAGTCTATTTCCTGTGCTTTAGCTAATCGGCAGGCGTCAACCCGCTCGTTAATCTGCTGTCGGACGTACAATTCCCTGTAAGCCAGAACTTCGAGCAATTTGGATAACGGATCACTTTCAGGAAGAGCGTTTACTTCAATAGACGAGAGACCGGGAACCCGGCTAACTGTTTCCTGCAGGCTTGCCTTACATTCAAGCAATATGGATTCATAGTCCGGTAAATCTTGTGATACTTCCCCTGCCAGTTTTTCAAGATCGCTCAATGAAAGATGTCCGGTTGTCATCGGTTTATTCAATTTGTACCTTGTGTTTTGTTAAACGGGACCTAAAAAATGCAGAGGTTTAAATGGTCTGGCCGGTATCCTCGGTTCCGGCTTGGTGGTTCTTTCCAACTGTGTGCCTAATCCCTGGATGGCCTGAATCAATGTTTTTGTATCCGACCTGCCGTATTGATGGTCCAACAGCAATTGTTCGTACAGTTTTTGGAGCAATGCAGTGGACTGAAGCTCGTTGCTTTCTCTCGATTGTTGTATCGATTCCTGAAGCTCCAAGATCTCCTGCATCTTCAGCCGGGCTCGTTGTGCGATCGCATTTTGACGAGACGATGGCTCCAGCAGGGTTGCCCTGTCAGTTTTGTCTCTCTTAACCTGCTCCAATGCCGAAAACAAGCTACTTGACTTTTTTAACCGCAATTTTTCCAATAGACCGGTTTTGATAGTGCTGTTATTCCTTGGGTTATTTCGCGCGAGTTGTAAGACTCTGCTTTGATCGGCTAATGAAAGCTCTTCAAAAAAAACAGAAGGCAGATTAAGGCTTGCTTGAGCTGTCTTCAAAGAGATCAACTCATCGGTATTCTGATGTTGAATTGAGTACTTCTTTATTGGTAAAGCTTTTAAAGGTCTTGTTCCTGGTATCCTGCCTCTATCAACGGGATTATCTTTATTGGTGAGGTCTCTTTCAGCAGGGAATCTATCGGGAAGGTCAGGAATAGCACTGTTAAAATACTCAGCTGCTTCATTTGTTTTCAGAAACTGGTAAATCCCCAGTGAAAATAACTCTGACAAGTTGCCTGCCCGAGCTTTGATTTCGCGCTTGTTTTTTTGTGAATCGTTGTTTTCGGCAGATGGCAGATCAGCATGTTCGATATCGCCCGGAAATGACTTTTGGCTGTTTAGCTTGGTGAATAAACTAGGCCTGCTGTCAAAAAGCTGAAGGATGGAAACAGGAACAGCTTTGTACCTGCCGGTGACCGTCTGCAAACCTTTTGTTTCAGTGCGGACATGTGACAGATCCAAAAAGGGTTTGGACAATACGGAGCTTATCCCGCCGATGTTTCGACCAAACATCATTAAACCGGGTTCTGAACCCCGGAAATTTTGCATCGTTCTTTCCGGTTCTAATACAGTCCGGTTATTCCTGAATTGAGAAGCGTGAAAATCGGGTTGTTTACCCTGCCGGTCCCTAATAAAAAAACCGGTATGCTTAGCCGATTTTATCAAATGACCACTTTCGCCTGCCAAATTCCGGAAAACCCTTTCTTTTGGGCCCTTTAAAGGTTGCAGAATATCGGTTTCGGAAAATACGGATGATTTTTGTTCATGGCTGGTACCCCGGAAGAGCAACCTGTTTGCTTCCTTCTCAAATTCGGAAACCCCGGAAGCTTTTTCCGGTTTACAAGTTACCTCAAAGAGGTATCCGGATGAACCACGATGCTTTCGAAGATGGCCCGAAGCAAGGTTGACAATCGATGTGTTTAGCTGCTGATTTTCAATCGCTCCATTTAACATCCTATTATCATTGGACCACTTAAAGAAAAAAGCCATCTTTTGCTGCAAACGAATAAAAACATCCTGTTTGTTTGTGTTTTGCTTTTCGTCGGAAGCTTCGTTTTCAGCGTGATCAATAGATGGAAACTCCCGATAGATCTCGGATTTGAATAGCGTAAACGGTGAATTTCCCAACACATTAAACGGATTCCTGTTGCGCGTTACAATCCCGGCTTTCGGAGATCCCTTCGGTAGTAAGGATTTCGGATATGGAGGGGCCAGGATTATCTTATCCAAAAGTGAAGATTGGTTTATGTTTGAGATGTTGTTGTTCGTTTTCACCGAAAGTTATCCGTATTTCCAGTTCGTGTTAAGAAGTATTCCGCTATTTTAATAGCCTGTGGGCAGTTTCCAGCCAACTGATCAACTCGTGTTCATCCAGTGCCAATAGTTCATCCAAACCCCAGCCGCTTTGCCTGGATAACAGCATGACGGCTTCGCGAAGTGCAGCTGGGTTCAGGATAAAAAACCTGCGAGAGCTTCCTGCACTCTCACATAATCCGACATATCAAGTTCTTCAATGTCGGAAGGTGTCACTTCACATAGATTGGCAATAAAACGGATCTCTTTTTCTGCCTCCGCTCCCGTCATCTTCTCTACGGCTAATCTATCCCTGACTTTGGGTCTGCGCAGTGACAACTCTTCAATGGCTTTTCCATTCACTTGAATGGGGAAGTTTAGTTTCACACTGGCTGTTTCCATATCTAATTCTCCGGTTGTTAATTGCACGCTGATGGATCAATTTTTTAAAAGTGGAAAGGTTATCCGTTAAATGCCTATGGCACCTCTTAACGCTTCCAATTGGTCGTTTCCATCGATTTTTCGGACCATGTTTTCCGGGTCGATTTCAACCAGTTCTGTTCCGTCTATTTCAAGGCGATAATATCTCAAGGCAACACTGACTTTTAGGGGAGCATTTTCTCCCGATTTCCAATTGCCAAAATCCAGTTCACGCCAGGAACCACGCAAGGTCAGAACTACAGGTACAATTCCTTCTTCTCCGTCCAAACCGCCTCGTAAAGTCAAGGGGACTTGTGCACCGTTATTCAATCCAAACATCTTGATAATCTCGGGATCATATTCGGAGATGGTCATATCACATTCCAGTTTTTCCATACCCATTTCGATCTCGATTGGGGTATCCATACCACCAGCCTTTATCTCTTCCATTTTCAGGCTGAGTTTGGGCAAGGTCAGTTCCTCAACACGTCCGGCATATCCACGTCCGTCGACAAACAGATTAAATCCTTTTAGTACCTTTGGTATCATGCGAAGACCTCCTCGATATAATCGTTAATCATCATACTGCGGAAAGTAATGTGTTCAGCGGGGTATGGCGGGGTGAAGTCAAAATCAAATGTCACCTTACCCTGTAGCACCTGATCCCAGGTATTGATTTCCGGATCAGCCCAGCATTTGCCGTTAATAATTGCTCCTATTTTGCGGAGATTTCTAAGAAAGGCGTTGACGCCCTCGGTAACGTCCTCAACGTAGGTTTTGGTGATGTTTCTATCAACAGCCCAAAGATGAGCCCTTAACAAGGAATCGTTGATAATATCCGCAGTGCGGCGAACGCTGATGAAAGTCCATTTGGGATCTGCCGTGGTGCTGCGATTGCCCCATAAGCGATACCCGTTTTGATGAATAATCGTTGAAACCCTTCCTTCATTCAGTCGGTTTGCTGTGGAACCCGGGTTGTCCAGTGCAAAATCAACAGGGAATTCGGTTCCGCTGATCCCGCGGATGTTTTGATTGGACGGGCTGAACCAATAACCCCGGTTGGTATCGGATCGAACTATTACCCCGGCAATTCTGGCAGAGGCAGGCTCCAGTCTTTCCAAGTCATCACCATAAGGGACTTTCACACGAGGATAAACCAGGTACATCCTGGGATCATTATTTGACTTGTTATCCTGGATGACCTTACCGGGATCCTCGTCATTGATACCATCGACAATGGCGATGCCTCTCTGAACGGCGGCCACTTCGGCCAGTTTATCGCGTATCGCACTTGTGTGACTGAAACCGGGAGCAATCAGCAGGCGTGGTGTTTGATTAACAATGCTTTCCGCTCCTTTCAAAGCTTCGATGGCCTTTTTAATCTTGTCTGATGATGAGCTTTCAGCCCTGACAACTACAACCATAGCTCCTGCCTGATCCAGAATGCCGTTGAGGGCATCACGAATGGTATTGTTTTCGGAAAGCACTTTCTCACTATCTTCCGGTTCTTCGGTCTTTTTTTCGTCTTTCTTGACTGCCGGTTTTTCCGCTGGGATAGGAAAGTATTTATCAATAGCTTTCCTGGTGCCGGGGATTAAAACAGGTATATTTGGCTCTACTCCTCCATCACCGACCTCTGCTGTCCCAACCAGGCCTATAACTGATGCACTGGCTCCACTGATCGGACGAGGCCCAACATCAAGTTCCTTGACTTCGATACCGTGTAAAAATGCACTCATTGTTTTCTCCTTAAGAATTTGGTCAATCCTGGCCCTGTATGCCGGATTGCCCGGTTGCTTTTATTCACAATTCGTCATTAGTCAGTGTCCGGGCGGAAACCAGATTAAACCCTACCAATACAAGCTGTAAAAGCTGCTTGATGCTTCGAAGTTCAGTACTGTCAGCACATTCGTCTTCCAGCTGAATATCGGTATCCGGCACAAGGCTGGATAAGGATTTAACAATTTTTCGTTCAGACACTGGTTAAACATCCTACAGGGTGATGTTTTCCATTCTGACTTGCTGCCCTTCACTGGTCAGGTAACCATTGAGATTGACGAGCAGTTTTCCGCCTTCCGGTTGGTTGCTGTCATAATTCGGCTCTGATCCAACCGAAACGACCTCTACCTTTGTTAATTGGATTCTTGGTTCATGTGTTGTGATCGCCATAACTACAGCAGCCTGAATATCTGCTATCAATTCCGGGCTCATGGGCCTGTCAAGCAACTCGAACAAGCGGGAGCCGTAGTCGCGCCTCATAACCCTGGTTCCGATTGGAGTAGTGAGGATATCTTTAATTGACTGTCTTAAATGATCCAAGCCTTCCAGTGTTTTACCGGTATTCGCATCCATTCCTGTCATTTTGATTCTCTGATTCAGCCTTTAGATTTTACGAAACGTCCGCACCCGAACTGTTTACCACCAGCTTGGTACCGGCATCCAGTTCCAGGGTCTTGGATTTCAGTACGATTTTATCCTGTTTCATCTCAATGCTGCTGTCTCCCACCGTTAGAGACAGTTCTCCGGTTGATTCCAACGCGATAGCACCGCTGCTCAATTCTATAGTTGTTTGGTCACTTTCTTCTTCCCCGCAAATCACGGATATCTCGCCCTTTTTTTCCTTTGCCTGGATGGTAATGGACGTTGCGGCTTTTTCGGCATCGGGTTTTGATTTAAACGACATCGAAAAGAGATGCTCTTTTTTGTCAAAGGAAACCTCTGATCCATCGGCAAATAAACGCCGGTAAATGTGTTGCTTGTCCTCAGGCGGAGTTTTAAGACCTGCTTCCGGTTTGGCATCCTGGTCATCACTGGCTTTTATACTGAGCCAGTCACCTCGGAAAAGTGTACCGATAATGATTCCCAAAGAAAGGTTTCCCGATGGAGCCACCACGACAACCTGTTCATTTAATTCCGGTTGCCACCATTCGGCGTCGTAGCCTGCACGAGCCGTTACCCAGGGCATCCAGTTTCTGGTATAGGTTCCTTCTTCCTCACCCCCAATATGAACCAAAACGCTTGCTGAACCATCGGGTGGTTTGGGATCATCTTTTTCCGCTTTCACAATTTTTCCGATCTGAACGACGTTGCTGATCATTTGATCATGCCTGACTACCTGACCATCCGTATCGTTCTCGCCTGTAAATGTGAGTTCGTCCATATCGCCAGTGGGTTGAGATTCTACAACACCTTTTCTACATCCAATTCAAAACGTGAATAGATCTGGTTGGGATTAACCGCTTCGCTTGAATCAGGATGCGTACCCAGTCTTAACATCTGTTCCCAGGTGACAGCCCAAAGTGCCAGGTTGGCAATAGGGTCCGTTCCGCCGTAAAGATCCGAAGCCCTGGCAAGGACAGATACTCCATAACGCCAGCTGGAGACATCCGGTTTAAATCCTTTTGCCAATCCATGAAGATCAGACGATTCGACTTCCCTGGCCGGATGAACATTAGGCAGTTGCCACCGGTTTCCGTTAACTAGGGTGAGCATCTTTGTAATGAGTTCCTGCACGGAAGATTCACGCTTCAGGCTGTCGCTGTTAACCACCAAGAGGTAAGCCACCATATAGATTACCGAATCTATTTCGCCGGTTTCAACCTGCGTTGTTTCACCGCTGCCGACCGAGGTAATATATATCCCGGGCGTTTCGGCATGAATGGCGGAAATCTCGGTGGTCTCAATATAGCCCGCCAGGGGCTTGCAGCGTGCTACAGAATCCTTGAATCTTTCTTCTGTTATTTTAACAACCGCAGATATGAAGTTTTTTAGCACTTGATTTCGTGAATGAATGATACCGGGCCTATTGTCGGAGCTTGTTCCTTCCTGTAGCCGTAGCCCGGCATTTTAATTCGATCTATTCCCGGGTAACAATGGCACCAACCTTTGGAATAATATTTAGTGACAGCCATAAATTTCCAGGACGGAATCTTGAATAATTTTGATTGTTATTTTTTTAATTAAAAAAATTATAATATTCAAGAAAAAATTGAAATCCTAGTAATTTCAATCTTGATCGTAAAAGTAAGATGGAAAGCTAAGGTAACTTGAAATTCTTTAAAAAAGTCAAAATCTAAGCAGGATAAACTGAAAGTGGTACTCGGGTAAAGGGCGAAGAAGATTGACGATAGGCGATCCTCTTTGATTAAAGTTCGATAAAAAGGAGGCGTACGGAAACAAGATGTCTATGTTCTGCAGCTTTGTTAGTTTTGCCGGTCCCTGAAAAATTATTAATATATTTTTTTATAAAAAATCGATAGGTAAAGATAAAATAATAATATTATATTAAAAGATTTTTTAAAAATTTCAAAACCGATTTGGAATTGACAATCGATCAGGTAGTACAAATTACCAGTCTCGTGTCAACCGAAAAATGTCGTTTCGAGTCCGCCGATATTAATCGGCTGACAGGATCTTAACCTTCAGGCTGATCGTTGAAAGCACTGAGTTTCGAAGAACCAAACTGCTTTCAAAACGTTTACCGGTATGGGTTAAATGGGTTTTCGTTCAGGTACTGGCTAGACCAGGGCAAGGAGAAACTTGGAGGCAGGAATGACGTGGATATTTGTTTTTTTGTCAAGATAATGATGTTGTTCGCTTGCAGTGACTAGAAATCTTTGGTTTACCTTTAATCGATTTCCGAAATAGTTCAGTGCATTTGTCTTAGCGTATTGCAGTTTGCATTCAACCAAGAACCATGGTGTGCCGTCCCAGGTTGTCAGAAAATCCACTTCTCTTTTTTCTCGATCGCGAAGATACCAAAGGTGCGTTTTTATACCAAATGTCTGATGATAGTAATCACAGAACTTGTTTAAAGCCGAGGCAATCATGTTTTCAAACCTGGCTCCTTTATTCTTTACTTCCGACCAATCCCATAAATAGTATTTTGATTCTTTTTTAAGAGCTCTTTCCAATCGATTATGAAAAGGCATTACCTTGAAACAATAGTAGTTACGAGACAATAAATCCATCCAGCTTATTATTGATTTGGGACTGGTTTGAATGTCCTCGGATAAAGAGGATAGCGGCAATGGAGAAGCGACCCTATCCGGAAGGAGTGCTCCCAAAAGCTCAACTTGTGAGAGGCTCCTGATTTTTTCGGTATCGCGTATGTCTTCACGAAAAATCCTTTCAAATCTTTGGTTTTGCCAACGTAACAGCGTTCTTTCGGTTCCGCCTAAAAACGGTTCAGGGAAGCCGCCAAATTTAAGCAGGTGTTCAATGTTGTCTCCTTTTTCCGGGAACTCCAAAGAATGACATTTGGAGGGAATCTTTTTTGGTGCTTCCTTGTTGGTCAACAGCTCTTTCAAGGAAAATGGATGGAGTGTATGGTAATGATACCTGCCCATCAATGAATCCCCAGCCTTTCGGTAGATATTCAGGCGAGAAGATCCGGTAACGATAATTTTTTCATTGTTGCTTCTGGTGTCCCAAATCCCTTTTACCAGGTTTTTCCAATTATCGAATTTGTGGATTTCATCAAAAATAATCCAACGAGTCGAAGGAGGCCATTGTTGAGAGGTGATCCGCAGCTTGTGTTTGGGATTATCCCAGTTCAGGTAAACTTGATTTTTTTCCTTTTCTGTCAGATAACGCGCCAGTGTGGTTTTGCCTACTTGCCTGGGGCCTCCGATAAAGACCATTTTTTCTTTAAGGTCATCTTTGATGACATGTGAGAGATACCTGGTTTTCATATGACAATTTTAACCTCAAGGTAAAAATTGTCAATACTACTTTTACCTGTGAGTAAAAATAGTCATGATCAAAAAGGTGATGATTATAAGTACTTAACCCCACTTTCTATCCTGTTTTGGTTGAAAACAGCAATGGTGAAATATGTTATACAAAGGATTGAAAGGATGATCCAGTGATTATAAACATCATAAAGTGAGGCACCCATTTGATTCAGTTTCAAAAATCCATCGATACCTGCTGTCGAGGGGATTACCCATGAAATCCACTGAAGAATTTCCGGCATTGCTTCTTTTGGCCAGGAAAATCCGGTTAAAAACAAGGCGGGAATAGACGTGAAGAGGAGCACAATCATCGAGGTTTCCCTGTTTTTAAAAAAGGTTGAAACGGCGAGCGCTAAAAAGATCACGGAGAACAAAAAAGGTGTCAGAAATAAAAATAATTCAAAGGGACTGGCTTTTATCGGGAACCGGTACATGCGAAAAAGAATGCCAAACAGATAAACAGCATGAACCAGGTAAATGATAAAATAGGTTAACGATTTTCCTAACACCCGTTGAACAGAATTGCCGGTTTTGAATGAGGTTGGTATGGCATTTTCCCTCTCCGTTCCGGCCAGCATACCAATGCCGATTAAAAGGGTTTGCTGGAGCAGCATAATCAGTACTGCCGGAACAACGTAGGTCGCATATCCACCTTGCGGATTGAATAACGGAAAAGAAACCAGGGAGAGTGGGTTTCTTCCGGAACGCGCACTTTCCTCCATCATTCCTGCGCTCATCATACGTTTAATTTCTATTCCTGCTGAAAATGTCCCGGTACCGTAATGGATCCCTTTTAAAACCTGTCTGTAAATGAGAAAGTAGCTGGCATCACAGTAGGCTGATACGATGGCTTGCTCACCTCTCAATATGTTTTTTTCAAAATCGGAAGGAATCAGTAACACCCCTCCTATTTTTCCTTCGAGCAAAGCGTTTTTGGCATCGGTCATCCCATTATACTTGGATCTAATTCGAACCAGTTCGCCGGCATCGATCATGCGTGTTAATTTTCTGCTTGAGTCGGTATTGGAGTGATCAATCACGCCAATGGGAACATTTTTTAAAACCTCCGCCGAATAAGGAATCGGATAAAAGAACGGGTAGATGACTATAGCGCCGAAAAACACCAGCATCACACCCTTATCATTGAATATTTTTCTGAACTCATTCAATGATATCTTCAGTATGGTTTTCATGACCTCCCCCAGTACTTTTGGTTCCGATAAATTCTGTTTAGGCGTGGAATCGTCAGGGGAATAAAGATCAAAAAACAAGACATGATGGCTAGTTGAGGCAGACTGACCTTGATGGGAGCGCCTTTCATGGATTGATCGATGAATATTTTGATGTAATAGGTCAGGGGAAGCAGATAGCTCCAGACTTTTGCCAAAAAAGGCATCCCGACCAACGGAAAGGTAACTCCAACAAAGGCAAACGCCGGTGCCGAATAAAACCCGGCCATACTTAAGCTCATTCTCAGGTTGGCGGTTAATGCCAGAATGAACAGCCCAACGGCTTGATAAGCAAGCACAAAAATGATGGTGGAAAGAAGTATCAATCCCGGGCTGCCGGCCACCGGGACCTTAAAAACCGTGAATAGAAAAACATTCATGAATATCCCAAGCAGAATATACACCAGGGTGTAAGGCAATAGTTTTCCCAAAAGTGCGAACACAATGTTTTGATTTGAAGCTTCCAGAAGTGAAGCGGCTGTTCCCTCCTTCAATTCCGAACCGAGAGCAAATATTGTCATGGCAATGATAAAAATCTGCAGCAAGGTAGGCTGCAGCGTACCGGCAAGGAAATAAAAATAGTTCAGATAAGGATTAAACAATGTGTGACTGACAATCCGGACCGGTTCAATGTTGTTCAGGGCTGTGGCTGTCATCTCTCCCTTTTTTAATCTAAAAGAGACATTGAACGATTTGGATAGAGTAGTGACAACGGAGTTGATATCCCGGCTGATGATGCTTCCTGCTAACAGGTATTCATTGTTATAGAAGTTGACTATGGAAGGAGATAAACCGCGTAAGACGTCCTTTTCCAGGTTTTTAGGGATCATAACCAGCGCATAGCTGTTTCCGGAAAGAATCAACTGCTTTCCCTCTTCAAGGCTGGTTACCCGATGCTTTATCGCAATGGAAGAAGTTGAATCGACCATCCGGATCATTTGTCTGGAAAGTGATGATCTATCCTGGTCAAGCACAGCGATTGGCAGATTTTTAGGTACTCCCTCTGCAAACATGAACCAGAAAACGGAGAAGGAAAGCAGGGGCAACACGATCAACATCAGAATATAAAGGGGTCTGGAAACCATTCTTTCCAACTCCCGCTTTAAAGGCGGAATCAAGTATTTCATGGTGTTGCCTATCCGCTCCGTCTAAATTGTATTGTTGTTTTCGTTTCTGATTTGATCCCATGCTACCAGGGCTGTCATACCGGGCCTCAACCCTTCGATATCGCTTACAGGTGTTGCCCGGATTTCGAAGGTTTTCATGTCAAAGTCCCCCCTGGTCTTGGTGGCATGCCAGGTAGCGAATTGTCCGAGTGCGTTGATGTAGTTTACTTTCAAGGTGACTTTTTCTTCGCCTAATGCAGGAAACCGTGCTTCGAGGATAGTACCCATTTTAATTTTTGTTAAAAGGTCCTCTTTCAGGTTGAAAGTGACCCAGACATCATTTAAGTCCACGATGGTGATGATCGGAAAACCCGGTGTTATCAACTCTCCGGTTTTAGGGATGATGGATGCGGTTTCTCCGCTGATGGGGGCAGCAAGCCTGGTCTCCCTGAGATAGGCCTCGACTTCTGCCACGGCTCCTGCTGCCTTATCCATCATGGCCTGGGCTGCTTGTTTGTCTTCTATCCTTGCTCCTTTTACCGCCATGTCATAGCTTGCCTTGGCAGCTTCTGTTGATCTTTGGGCAGCCTGGTAGTTTGCATCGGCTTCATCAAGTTTCTGAGAGGGCAATACACCTTCTTGATTCAGATGCTTGACTCGCTGAAAGGTCTTAAAGGCCAGTTCTTCAGCTGCTTTGGCTTTTTGCCACATATTTTTGGCGGACAGGATTTGTTCAATTCTCGTGCCGCTATCCGCCTTGTTTTTTTGTGCCTGGGCCGCTTTTTTTGCGGCCTCTGCCTGTTTCAGTTTGGCGTCGAGTTCAGGACTCTCGATGGAAACAAGAACATCACCCTTGTTTACAGTGGCTCCCTCCTTTACATGAAGCGAATCTATTCTACCCGCAATTTTGGATGATACCCGGATCTGCGTCGCTTCCACTTCTCCTTGTAAGATAATTGGGGCCGGTTTGATCAAAAAATAACCGGTGAGCGAAACAATAGCAGCAATGCCGACAACGGCAGTGTACAACACAATTCTTTCAGATCGTCTCATTAATGAATCTCCTCTGTATTTTCATGATTTCGATAGGTTTCGAATTGATCGGTCTTACCGCAGGCTTCAAGCAACTCTGCCAAAGCGATATCAAAACGGTACGCTGCCTTAAGTTTATCAATTTTAACCCGTGATAAAGCCAACTCCGCGTCCACGACATTGATTGAGGTTGTCATACCCGATTTAAACGCTTTTTTTCTGACTCGTAGGTATTCGTTGGCAAAATTAAAGGAGCTTTCTGTTGCATCATATTGTTCCAGGGATGCCATGAGCTCGTTGTATTTTTTTTCCACCAGGGTACCGATTTTTCTTTGTGCATCTTTTTCTAGATAGCTCAATTGAGCTTTTTGCTGTTTTACCGCCTGAAGACTATTATAATTAGTGAAACCACTAAACAGATTCAGCGAAAAACCGATTCCCACCGCCCATTCCGGTTCCAGCATGGTCAAATCGTCTTTATACAGCTCATGTTTACCGAAAAGATAAATAGTTGGATAAAATTCGCTTTTCGTAATGTTGTAGGATTGATCTACCTGTTCTTTATTTGCGGCGATCTGTTTTAACAGCGGATTTTTGTCTTCTGCGGATTCCAGAAACCAAGCCATCGGGCCAATCGTACGATTGATAAACATACTTGAGGTCGGTTCAATATCTTCGGCGCTGGATAGAATACTGTTCAAGGCAGCCCGGGTTATCGCCAGTTCCCGGACGGCCTTTTTATATTCACGGTTTGCTTCAGCCCGGGTAACTTCTGCGTGTAACTTTTCCGATAAAGCAATCATGCCGTTTTCCTGAAGCTTTTTTGCCTGAAGCAGGTGTCCATGCATACTGTTAAGCACCTGCTTTCTTACTTCAACAACGCTTTTTGCCAATCGCACCCCATAATAACGTCTCACCAGTTCAGAAGTGAGAGCGGCATCAACACCCCTGGTTTTTTCCCTGGATTCGGTGACTTTTGCTTCTGCTGCACGATTGGTTGCCAATATTTTACCTCCTGTAAACACCGGCCAGGTAAAATTGACATTGGACTTAAAAAAAGTCTCCTCCTGAACAGTTTTCTCAAAGGATGGAACCAAGGATTCTATCCCGGGAGTGGCAGCATGAAGGCCGACAATGACGCTTCTGATGTCGTTCAAATCAATCACCAGTGGTTCATCTATTCTGGTATATCTCCCTTCCAGGCCAATTTTCGGCAAGTATAATCCACTGGCGGCTAGTTTGTTGAATTCGGCAGTCCGCTCTTCCGCTTTAGCTGCCAGAAGCGCTTCATTGTTTTTTTCCAGCATTTCCAATGCCTGGTCAAAACGCAGCTCCGAGGCGTGTAAATTGCCGAACAGACATAACAATATCAAAAAGGCATAAAACACCTTAATGCTTTTAAACGTGGACATACCTTGTTCCCTGTATTTTAATCCGATAGATAATGTAAAAGATGAAGCTCTGTTTGGACTACGGTGCGGGGACTGCGTTTGCGCTGAATTTGTCAGTGTTTGGGCTGTGAATTTCAATTTAAATAATTTTACGATTAGGAACGATTTACAAGCTGGCCTTCAGCCCCACGGCTGTTGATATAAGAGTAATGAGCTTGCAAACAGGTCTTAATCGTAAAACAAAATATTGAGCATCCATGTCCTGGACCCCGATCCTGCGAGAACTAAGTGGATTATGCTCGGATGCCGTGAAACTCGATGCTCCGAGCATCAATTCATTAAGCGTCAGCTAGAAACTCATCACATTAATCAGCTTGTTAACAAATTCCATGTTTTTTTCTTTCTTCTCCACTGTCTGCTCTTGCTCCAGGCTGGACTTAAACTCCGCATATTTGTCTCGCTGGGTTTCGCTGAGACTCAAATCTGCCACCAGGGTGTCCATTTTCTTTAGCTGCGGCTGTCCAGCGTTGTTTTGCGCGTAGAGGTTACCGCTTCCGCCAATAGCAAAAGTTGTCAACATTCCGAATACTGAGATGCCATAAATGATTTTTCGTGCTTTCATTTTAATCCTTGTTTTATGTTTTGATTGTGTTTTTTGTTACCGGGTACTCAATTAAAAGCTCATCACGTTGATCAGCTTATTTACAAATTCCATATCTTTTTCTGCTGCCGCTTCTTCAAGACTGGATTTGAACTGGGCGTATTTGTCTTTTTGAGTCTGACTCAGGCTCAGATCCGCAACCATGGAATCAAGCCGTTGCAGTTTTTGCACAGAATTGTTTTGAGCATATAGGTTACCTGTTCCACCAACCAAGAAGGCTGCCAACATTCCAACTACTGAGATGCCATAAATCATTTTTTTTGCTTTCATCTTTTTCCCTTTGTTTTGGATTCATGTTTCGATTCTTAAACCGTTTAAGAATCGTTTTGTGTTGAAGTGATTCCAGAATAGGGAAAAAGTATTAATCAATTTTTTCTCAATTGTAAAAAATCTGTAAGTAAGTAACCACTTGCATAAAAAATCAAAAAAAACTCTCCCAAGTATTTCAAAGCCACTGTAGGCTCACCCGTGGCTTTTTAAAGTCTTACCTTTTGATAAGATATTGAACCTTGAGGTTTTTTTGCAGCACCAATGTCCCGATATTCACATTCATGGAACCAGGTCTCGGCGCTGCTGCCTGATCCAGAAACTTTGCTGTTGTTTCAGCTTGGGGTAGAGGGTCGTTTGTGTTGCTAATTCTCACAATTTCCAGAGACTTAGCTTCCAAATTGGTTTGGAATTCTTTTGCCAGGTTTCTGGAGTTGTTCAGTGCTTTAATATAGGCTTCGTTAGCCAGGTCTTCCAGCTGTGAATGAGAATATGAGAGGTTTGAAATAGACAAATCCTTTTGCGTCATTAGCCCGCTAAATATGGCATTCAACTTTTTCATGTCTTTCAGACTAACCGTGCTTGAAACAGATGATCGATAGCCTCGAAAAACCTGGGTATTGTTCCGCCAATAGTATTCTTTGTCCAACCTGATATCCGAGGTGTGGAAATCGTCTTTGCTGACCTGTGCCTCGGTAAGAATTGTTGTAATGGTTTCTAATTGCCCTTTAACACAGGTGTTTGACGTTTCAATGTTCTTGTGTACACAGCTGGCATTGACAATAAAGTTGGCAATGTCCGGTTTTACCTCAACTTTTCCGGTTGCAAAAATGTTGACCATCACATTCTGATTGTCCGAGTTGATATTGCATCCGCTGAAGATTAAAGAAAAAACGAGGAACAACATACAAATTCTGATCATGATTTATCCCGTGATGAGGTTTGTTGAATTTACGGTCTGTTACCCGTGGTTACTCGAGGTACAACACCAGGTTATTGAAAGAAATTAACAGAATAAAAGTCGATGGCCCGTTGTCCCAGTTCTGTTGGCATATCAAAACCATGAATACCTGTTTCCACAGCTTCTTCGATTCCGTATTGAACCAGCGCTTTATTCCCGATTGGTAACATTGCTTTGGGCATTGCTTTGGTAGCTGGAAGGAATCTCGTTCCATCAACGGCTACCGGTAAAAGACTTTTTTTGATCATAGCTTTACTTGCTGTGTTCATCGAATGTAACGAAGTTTTTAATGTTTTAATCTCTGCCGGGATGTTGGAAACCTGGATTCAGGATAAAAATCGTTGTCCGCATTGGGGTGACTATTCAGCAAGCCTGTTCGATATTTCCTTGAGCCGGATTAATTGTTGAATGTAAAGTGGGAATGTGACAGCTATTTCAATGTATTCAAATACATACAACAAAACCGATAATATCAATCCATAATTGATAACACCACTATCAATGACGGTAATCGGGGTATACACAAACAATGCGATCACACCAAGCCAGATAATTAAATAGTTAAACGTCTCCAAATCGGAAAGCCTGATATTCCATTTCATTAACACCTTGAAATAATTTTTAATTAATTTCTTGTCCTTGGTTTTCAAGGTTTCAACTTGTGTTTCTAATTGATTGTTGTAGTTCGAGTTTAGCTTAAAATTCAGCCTTCCGGTAAACGCATAAATGATTATTATTTGTTAGTAAATTCACTCTTCCATTTTGCTTTAGTTAAGCGATTATGTCATTACACCTGACGGCAGATCATCTTTTTTACAATTGTCTCAAGCTTGCTTGTCAGCAACACCCGGTGTTACCGGCTCAGTTCAAACTGAGTTTCCAGCTTATTCCATAGAGAGCCGTCAAAACCAAACAATAGCCGACAATGAACCAAGCCATTGCATAGCTCATGTCGAAAAAGATGAATTGGTTTACCGCCCTTATCAAATAAAAGCCTGCAATAAAGAGCAGGATGATCCGCCCGGTTCCGGTCGAAGTCATTTCCCCCCTTTTGAACACCGAGAGGTAGGCAAACAGACCAAAGACCAAAATAAGATGAATGTTCAGTACCTGCATGACTGCCCGTTGCAGAAAATCGAGCGACTGCAGGCTTTCTTTCCAATTGAACATCTTCCAAAACATTATGTGAAACAAAGCATTAAAAGCATTTAAAAACCCGCCTATCAACAATAATGTTTTCATATTATCCCCTCCCTAGATAGATATATGTGAAAAATACATTAATAAAATACAATAAAAACGCCTTTAAATTATAGTATATTCATAATAAGGTCAAGATGCGATCATTTGTCAGATAAAAGCATTGATATTACAACATTTAAGTAAAGAATGGCTTTTTCAGAAAAGGAAGTATCAAACAAATAACACTTTACTACTTAAAAAAATCTGTTTTTGTAATCGCAGTCGGAAAGATACGAAACCGGAAAAAGATTAGATACTGTTTTCCCTTGGATAGAGGGTAAGGAATCAAATTACACAAATGTTGGTTGTTCTTTTACTGGTTCGGTTCTGCTGGATGCGATGTTAAAACCAAGAAGTGAAGAAGCTTTATCAGGGGAGATTGATTGGTATTGTCAGTTGAATGAAAGAGCACATGCCTGCATGCCGAATGATATCAAGTCATTCGAAGAAGGAACCTTTTCATGGGATGAGCTTTTGAATCCGATTCCAGTCATTTATGGTGATAGAGAGAGCTCTATTTCCAATCAAGATCATGAAGAACTCTTATCCGGGTGAACTTTAAATACCGGATTCTGTTTGGAAAAAGATGGGGAGGGGAAAGCCATCTTTGATTGTCGAAAATATTCTATGGAAGCCGAAACCTGTTTTAAAGCGGCTAAGTTAAAGGTTTAGGAGGGGGTGACGGTTTCCATGCGGCAGGAGGTCTGTTGTCGAATTGCGGGAGATCGTCTTGTATTTCATACCATTGGGCCTTGGACCCCACGAAAATATGTGCCTCCGGTCTTATGCCCGGGTCCCCTTCAATAGTTCCCAGTGTTAACGAAGTAAGCTCGCCCTTTTCGGTTCCTCCCAAAGTAGAGCCGCACTCACTACAAAAACACCAGCCGGCACCTGACGTCGTTTCGTAGATCTTTACAAGTTCCTCTCCCGATACCCACTTGAAAGCCCCCGGTTTAAAATCCGCATAAGTCGAAAATGCAGCGCCGTGCTGCCGCCTGCACATGGAACAATGGCAATGGTCGGCATTGTAAAGTGCACCGGTGATTTCATACCGAACCTGCCCACATAAGCATCTACCTTTAATTATTTCCTTGGTTTCCATCCGTTTGCCTCTTGGTCACTGTTTACAAATGTTATTGAATAGTTTTTTTCTTTTACGAAATTTACCATAATGAATCAACCTTCGATTTCGGCCAAGTGAACATGGTACGCTTTATGGACGTTGCACTTAAAGTCTACGCCCGAAGCAGAAACATAACCGACCAATGGTGAATCGCTTTCTGCAACCAGGAGTAGAGAGTTTGACTGCTTCATGAATCCTCGAATAAATTCCGTTTGCTTCTCCGGCGAAACATCTCTTTCTCCGGTTTTAACATCATGAATCCCGTTTTTTCATCGAGTCTTGCACTCACTTCAAGAAAAGACTTGGCATCATCAGCTTGTATCTCTCTTATGCATATCATTTTTTATGTTGAATACCCAGACTGTGTCATGATTCGAATATTTGACTACTTTGCGAGGAACGTGACTCTTTGTCATTCCGGGTCATGAGATGCGAAGCCTGCAGCATCGATCGGAATGACAAAGAGTCAAGTTCTTTACAATGTAGATATAATTCAAATTATGACACAGTCTGACCGGTTAACATGATTGTGTATGAGATTTTGACGTCACCCTAGGTTTTGCCGGCATGGAACAAGTGATGCTGTTCGGGCAGTTTACAAAATGCTATGGCAAATCGAATTTTTAAGATCTAGGGCATACTTTTGGCGGGTTTTGGCAGTTTTTCATTAAGTATTTCATCACGCTGCCTGATGTTTGTTTCATACGTATCGATAGATCAAAACCCGCACTTTTCAGTCCTTTAGCGGTCCATGTATTACAGGTATTAAAGAGGTGGTAGGTTCCTTCACCTTGGTAAAATTGACTATGACCATAGACACCTTTAACTGTTTTGACAACGCGTTCATTTGAGTCATGAAAAAAACTATTTGAGATAAACTGGCGCAATGACTTCAACTGCGAGTTGGTTAATTCAAGCTCAAAAACTTGGCTGCCGGCAAAATACACCTCTGGATTGGAGTACACGGCGACAACGTGGACTACAGAGTCGGTTGGCCATAATATTGCCTGCAGCGCCAGGCCGATAGTAATATCCTGAGCCTGGTAAAAACCCCTATCTCCCCATCCAAATTCAATAAAGGGAGCTTCACCAAATTTTTCAAGCAAAAACGGCATGATTTCAACGGCATCTTGAGCAGAAAGTACAATTCCGGTATGCCAACCATGATTGGTTATCGCGATTTTGTGGGGTGTAATGCTTTGATTGGAGTCTAGGTGGTCAACAACATATGGTCTGCCTGAACAGCTTTGTATGAAAAGAAGACACAGAATAAGAACTGAAAATCTCATCTCAATCAACAATGTGACGTTTAAAGGGTGTAAATCGAATTCCGTTTACTACGGACTCATGACCGCTTGCAGTAAAACCAAGGCTTTCGTATGCAGTGTAAGAATTAGGAGAAGAATTAACAGTCACTTCCCTGGTATTCGGTGATTTCTTCAAGATATGGCTTATGGCATATTCCATTAAACCTTTTCCAATACCTTGTCCCTGGTGGTTACTTTCTACGAAAAACCACGAAATATGATTATTTTCTTTTGTTTTTAGCACACCGGCAATGACTCCTTTGAATAAAGCAAGGAAAACAGTGTGACCGTGTGTAGCCCCGTCTTTTTTTAATACTTCAGGATCGGTAGTTTTTTGGAATTCCCGTGTTCCTTCTTCTGAATATATGGGTGAAATAAACTCAATAAATACCGCATTGGCAAACTCACATACTTTCTCTTCTTCACCTGGTTTCATTGTGCGGTATTCAATCCCATTCATTTACTGCCCCCAATGGTTGATTAGTGTCCGGAAGAAAAATCGCTAAACCCTTTCCCAGCCATTTGTCATATTGGAATTTAACTTGAAGATTAACCGGCTGTCAGCCATCAGCGTTCAGCTTATGGAATTACAATCCAAGCAAAAACCGGCTGAGAGCGGATCGTTGAAAGCACTGAACGCCGAAGCGCCAAGCTGTTTTTAAACTATCATTGTTATGGGTTAAACAGGTTTTCGTTCAGGCACTAATTAATGATGATCTCACCAGGATCACCTCCTGTGTAAATGCTATTTAAGCTACACTTTTAATGCATGCTTAAACTTTTCATTATATATTGATTTGTAACTTACTGTTATATGGAGGTGTTTTCTCAACAACTTGAAATTTTTTATAGAATTTTCAGTCAGCTTTGTCTTATCTAAATAAATCAGGTTTATTGAACGACCAGATAGAATGGAATGATTTTGAGTAATTGTATGTAAAACAAATCCGGAATTTACAATTTTTAGCTTTTTGAGTACCAGCATCCATGTTTTAAAATTTGAATGACCGATGAACTCGTTATCGATAAACAAACAAATTTCTTCAATAATGGCCGGTCCAAATCCATCATTGCTCAATCGCATTCCTATAAAACCGTGAGATTTTACGGACTGTACCTGAAAATTCAAAATTGGTTTAACAGAAAGCTTGTTATGCCTTCTCATTAATGTGCTTTGCCAAATTGTCACGATTACCGCAGAAATGGCAACGACAGCTGAAGCTATGCTTATGATAATTTCAGGAGACATGTTGTTATAATTCGTAATTGCCTGATGCCTGGTAAGCCGGCAGCAGTTACCGTTTAATGCCGTATTGGGGACGATCCGACCCTTTATTTTCCCGGGTATTTCCGGAACCGATTGAAAATCCGAGCTAATCATTGGGATTAATATCATGAAATTATTGGAATGAGCAAGATTATTGAGAGTGCTGACATGAGACACCGCGGTCTGGTAGATCCTTGAATGGTCTGTTGACAGACGCTGGATGGGGAGGGAGTGGCTTAACTGTTGTGATCTCGGGATTTGGAGAATTTGGATTTGTAGTTGTTGGCGGCATCAACCGCCGGTTTCAAATTGCGGACCAGGCGGCGCGGAGATACAGGTAATCGTTCGAAGCCAGAACAAAGTAAAACCTGACTCCCGAGCTAACAAAAATCCAACTTGGTCTAGAAAAAAACCAATCCAATGATTCCGAGGGGTATCAGGTAATAGCTGAAATAATAAAGTTTGCCGCCTTTAAGCAGCTTCAAAAGCCACACCAACGAGACAATGCCAACAAAAAAACTTACCAGAAAACTGCTTGTGAGAACAAAAGGAGATACCTGGGAAAGCAGATTTTCGGAATCTCCAAGGTCTAAAATAACCGCGCCTAAAATAGCCGGAATAGCAATTAAGAAACTGAGTTCTCCGGCATCCTCTCTAGTCATACCGGACAATCGGGCTGCTGTAATCGTGATGCCGGATCGGGATATGCCGGGAAGAATCCCGAATCCCTGGGCAATCCCAGCGATCAGTCCACTAAAAATTAAGCCCTTACTAAGACCCTTTCCTTTGTAGAAACGAAGAAAGAGAAGAATAAAGCCGGTCACAATGAAAAATAAAAACGTCAATTTCGGCTTACTTTCAACTTCCATTGGCTCGATGACTAATCCGATAGCGGCAGTGAAGATGGTACCAATTATCACTGCAGGTAACATCAATAAGTTTTTATTATCGCTTTCATCTGACTTTCCAATAGTAAATCTGCCTGTTGAGATGACAATAGCAGCTATTTTTTTTCGAAATACAAGTAAGATAGCGAAAAGGGTCGCTAAATGTAACAAAACATCAAAAAGAACAGGAATATTACCCAGTTCAAGTAAATTTCTTAAAACGAGCAAATGCCCGGAGCTTGATATCGGAAGAAATTCTGCGACCCCCTGAAAGACTCCAAGAGCCACTCCTTGCCACAATTCCATTTTCATTAGTTAAAGCATTATAAAAAACATTCTGTATTTCTACCTTCCAACGCCTGGTTCGTTGGCTGTGTGCAAGGGTTTAGAGTTAACGAAACATTTGTAGGGAATTTGGATGTACGACTTCATCGAAAGCCGGCTGTTGGTGCACTGCAAACCCTTAAACGTTTGTATTTAATTTGATGGCACCAACCGGTAATTGTCAATCTTGATGTCATAGTTGATGTTCTTCTTGTAGGTTTTTCTTTTGTCATACTTCGCCGAATTTGGATACTTTGATGAAACTTTATAGATACTTGTATTGTCGCATCTCCCCTGTGCTTCAACCCAATGGATTGTATTACCTACCATGACGATTGAGCCTGAAACGACTAAAGTCGCAGGTCCGATGACAGCCAGTCCAACAAGGACATCTAATCCATTTTTTGCTTCTGGCACCCAATCTGGATTCGGATCAATTGAGTTCTCTTTCAACTCCAGTCTTTTTGTGATTAAACTACAGTGATGAGCCTGATACTCGGAAACCTTAGGCGTGTACAAACAGGAATGAGTAAATAAGAGACATGCTAAAACACATAAAAGTCTGGGGATTCGAGAAACCATCTGTTTTTATTTAGTTATAAAGGAAGAAACGTTTATCGCCGGGTTTCAGTTGTCGACCTGCTGGGAAATAGTGTTTTCGAATGACTTGCCGGGAACTTGGATAGTTGAACCCATCGAAGGCAGCATAACGGCCCACTGCAAATCCTCGTTCAGCAAACAGTTCAGATTGTGGCTCGCTGCGCTCACACAATTTAAGCTTATTCGTTAGAAGCCGGATTCTAGGGAGTAAATATTTGTTTATTATGAACTATTGTTAGAACTTCAATTCCATTTGGAATACATTTGTAAATAAGGCGGTAGGAATAAACGAGGAACTCTCTTATATCCGGATTCCCGATTTCAGGAACTTCACGTCCCATTTTGGGGAAATCTAAGAGTGAATCTGCTTTAGTAATTATTTGTTCAGCAACTTGTTTTGCATAATAATCAGAGTCTTGGGCAATGAAATCATGGATTCTTTTCAAATCTTCCTTTGCAGGAATTGACCAAATTACCATGATGATATTTCCTTTTTTAGCTCTTCGCTTGTGATTTTCTTACCTTCTTCAATTGCTTTCTCGCCCTTTCTTATTTTGTCAATTACATACAATTTGTACATAATTTCTTCCAAATCAACATTTTCCGGTAATGCTGAAATGGCTTTGATGGCTTCTTGCTTAAGTGTTTCCATTCCTTAACCTATTTGGAATTGTTTTGTTTTCCCTTTACCCCAGTGAAGTATACTTAAATTCCAAGAAATATACATCTGGAAACTCAGTAGGTTTTTAACGCGGGGTTTCAGTGGCTGCATGCAAAGTTTTTGTGTTCACGAAAGATTTGTCGGGAATTTGGATGTTTAACTTTGTCGAAGGCCGGTTGGCGTTCCACTGCAAACCTATATTATAATTAATCTTGACTTCCTATTTGAACAATTGCCATCTTTTACGAACCCCAAAATAAAGCATAATCGCAATTAAAATGCGTGCATAGTATGATTTAGCTCCTGGCAGTCCAAGAGAAACAATAAATGATAGTAAAATAAGTAATTCCCCAATGAAATACCCAAAGACAGCCCATTTCTTCCACATAATGATGCCAAAGTAGCAGGCAACGAAGAACGCTTGTACTGACATAATGAACCACCAACGGGCAGCTTGATAGTTCAACTGAAGAAACTCGGGATTAACGTTACCTCTTATTATGTCAAACCATATCAGTGGGATTGGTAAAATAATTGAAAAAACAAATAGTACTAACCAAATATTTATTAAGAACCCTCGATTTATTCTTTTAATTTCTTCACTTAAGGTATATGCGTCTTTCATTTTTCTCCATTTCCGTGGATGCCGGATCAACAGACCGTGTCGTAATAGAAAAATTTATGAGTTTTCCAAGTTTAACCGACGTTTAGTCTATTAAAATAGAAAAACCATAAATTTTACTATTGTGACACAGCCTGTTGATCTGTAGAGTATCAATAGTTTCAGTGTGTTGCGTGAAAGGTTTCGGGTCATGAGATGCGAAGCTTACAGCTCCGAACAATTTCATGGGAACACGCCCAATCCCAAGGTTTCGGATTTATCTTGGCACGAGTAAACCCTTGTTGTTATCTTTTTGAATGGACCATGTAACCAGAATCCAACTGATCTGCTGCTTTCACTAGAGATTTGTCATATGTCCACAGAGGAATACTTGATAGAAGTGATGAGCCAAGTAAATGAACATCAACATACCCAATACCAATGCGCATTAACTTGCGAGTTTCAATAAACGCCATTACTTCAGAGTGCTCGAGTACATCAACCTTTGGCAATGCTTCAAGCAATTGGATGATTTCGCCGCGGTTTTTGAGACTACCACAAGCTAATTCTCCAATGATGTATGGATGGCATGCGACTAATCCTTGCTCAAGTAACTGAACAAAATGCTTTAAGCCTTCCCTAAAATGGGTTACCCAAACTGAAGTATCTGCTAACACCAAATCAGGCATTTTCAGACCTCCGACGAGGAACTTGCTTCAATCCCTTTTCTGTTCCACCAAGTTTTGCAAGGCGTTTACTGCTTTCTTTTGCAATCAAGGCTTCAAGTCCAAGTCTCACCAAGGAAGTTTTCTCCTTGATCCCAGTTAGTTTTGAAGCCTTATTGATTAATTCATCTTCGATATTTAGCGTAGTCCTCATGGTTTACTCCTATTTTGTTACAGGCTTTGTGCATACATTATAGGCATATAGTGATGCTTGATACAACCATAAGGTTTAAGAAGATAATGCCGGGTTTCAGTGGCCGCCCTGCAAGGTTTTTGTGTTTAAAAAGGATTGGCCGGGAATTTGGATATGTGGCTTCATCGAAGGCTGACTGTCCATAGCAAACCCTTGTTAACTATTGCTCAGAATTAAGATGTTCTCACGGATGCATCTGATTATAAACAATTATTGTGGTATCAGTTTTGAGTCAGCCTTGGTTGCCCATTTACATTTTTTTTGTAATATACTGAAGTCCTTTTCAAAATCATCTCTAAATTCAGGTAATCGTGGTTTTAGATCCCAAGTCCCAAGGTAGTTAATAGTACCACTCTCAATTTGGAATCCATATTTTGGATATTTATAGTTTTGTATACTTTCTTTGTCACTGCCTTTAAGAAAATCTTCAAGCTCCTTAATATCATTTGCTTTTATCAAATAATGAGTGGTTAGATTGAAGCCGTCTGAGTAAAAATAGAACAATAATTCCCAGTATCCGTTTGGGACTAAAACACAAAAATAGTTTTCTTTTGAGGTTGTCCAGGTCGATTTTACTATTAAATTCTTAATTTCTTGTGTATTGACATTTCTCAGTTGCACAAATTGTTGAGTCCCACCACTGCCAAAACCAATATACTGAATTGATTTTCCATAAATAATAGCATTATTATCAGAGCCTATTTTATATGAGTTTTCCACTTCTTTAAAACTCATACTACAAGATGACAAGAAGCTTGCTAATAATAAAAAATATGCAAGTTTTAGAATTCTAGTTTTCATTTGATACTCCATTTTAAGTTAGCGCCTGGTTTTAGTAGCCGCGTGCAAGGTTTTTGTGTTTAAGAAGGATTGGCCGGAAATTTGGATAGTTGACCTTATCGAAGGCAGCGTGGCAGCCCATTGCAAATACTCGTTCAACAAACGGTTCAAAATGTGGCTCTCTGGACTCACACAATCTAACCTTATTCGTTAGAAGACTGTTCTAATTTGGATTCACTATCCAGGGAAATATAGAAAATGACAAGCTGAATGTTTAAGGCCCGGATTTTTGAGTAGTGCTTTATTTGGGTATGTGAGGATGTTGAAGTGGAAGGCCTAAGCTTAGTTAATTTCTCTTAACGCAAGAACTCAGGCCAGATAGTTTAATATCCTTTTTTTATTAATTCCATTTTGCAACTGTCGCAGTTAGTGCAACACAAACACCTGCTGCTGACTCTCTTATATCTACAAGAGCGTCTCCTCCAACTAAACAAGCTTGCCTTTTAGCTTCATACAATTGATCACCATATTCACAATGTCTTCCATAATTCGCACCAACAGAGACCACCCCTAACTCAGTGTATCCTTTCTCAGGAAGTGCAGTCCGAAAAACCTCAATATCACAGTTCTCAGGTTTCGATATGGCTCCCTTATTTAACTCTGTGTAGTCGACATTCCTAACTAGTGCCCACCAGCAACCAGATAGGTTGGCTGTAACAACAATTGAAATAATCAATAATAGTATTTTTTTCATAACTTCTCTTGAGTTTACTGTTTAATTTGTTCTCGATTTCTAAAAGCTACTGAGCTTTGTAAACCAAACTGATTTTGTGGGTAACAGCACAACCATGCTCTACTTATCAATATACTAGTTCCAATTTTTTCAGAACCGATTCGATCCCCTCAAAATCAGGTTCATTGATAACATGCGATAAATTGAAATGACAAGGGGCTAGAACACACTTAGTAGGGAATGGTGTGTTGATATTTCAAGCTTGGTTTCGGTTATCTTTTCTTGAATGCGAACAAAAACCTGACAATTCCATTGATTCCATCTTTCCTCTTCAAACGCTAATTAGGTCTTAGGGGATCGATAAACCAAGTTGAGAATGGGAATTGTGTTAAGCTTGAGAAATAGATCCCTGGTTTATGTTTCAATTTTGGGATGTAGTCCTCTGTATTTGGGTGTTTTAAATTGTTTGGAACACAAATATTGAGTCAGCTTCGAAGAATGTTTTTACTAGTCATTCCGGGCTTGACCCGGAATCCATTTGCAACTAATTGAAATGATTAATGGACCCCGGATCAAGTCCGGGGTGACAAGTGTAACGTTTTGTCTATTAAAATAGAAAAATCATAAATTTTACTATTGTGAGACAGTCTGCAAGTCCGGCATGACTAGATATTTTAATGATTACAAAACTTTAAAGGTTATTCTTATTATGGGATAAGCCGAAGTGCCATCATCTCTAATGATAAAGAATATCATGACCTGTTGTCATCCTAGCCGGATCTTTTGACTAAATGACATTGGGCCCTTTGAGGTCGTCGGAAGCCTTTTTTTTAATTCCCCACCAGCTTTATTCTATCGTGAAAATCAATAGTGATGTTTTTAGCAGGTTAAAACAAAACAGGAAGAAAACAATCTTGGTATTGCTTTCCTTGCTTTTGATGTATGGCTTTGTGCTGTTCTGGACCTGCCTTCCTGATCCCCTGTTCACGGACCCGATCTCAACTGTTTTGGTCAGCAAAAAAGGAGCCCTGCTTGGTGCAAAAATCGCCGAAGATGAGCAATGGCGGTTTCCCTTGAGCGAAGGTGTACCCGAAAAATTTGCAACAGCGATCAGGATTTTTGAAGACAAACGGTTTTATTACCATCCGGGTGTTGATCCCATTGCCATGGCCCGCTCAATTTTTCTCAATCTGAAAGAGAAAAGGATTGTGAGTGGCGGCAGTACCATCAGCATGCAGGTCATTCGGCTGGCGCGAAAAAACAAAAAGCGTAGCTATGGTGAAAAAATCAAAGAGGTGTTTCTCAGTTTGAGGTTGGAACTCCGCTACTCTAAAGCCCAGGTTTTGGATCTTTATTCAGCTTACGCACCATTTGGCGGCAATGTAGTGGGGATTGAAGCCGCTTCTTTCAGATATTTCGGGCGCAAATCCAAGCAATTAAGCTGGGCCGAGAGCTGCCTGTTGGCAGTGCTGCCCAATAATCCTGCTTTATTGCATCCGGGCCGGAATCGTGAACAACTGAAAAACAAACGGGACAGGCTTTTAAAACGACTAAAAGACCATCAAATTATTTCAGAATTGGAATACAAACTATCGATTATGGAGGAGCTCCCTCAAAAGCCTCATCCATTGCCTCGCAGGGCATCCCATCTTTTGGAGACCTTGAGTACTCAAAAAAAGCAATCGGGGAGATCATATGATCGGACCATTATTAACTCAACCATCAACAAGGAATTTCAGGGAAAATTAACCAGGGTATTGAAGAACAGTTCAAGGAATCTGAGTGCTCGGGGTATCTATAACGGTGCAGCCATCGTGATTGATAACAATACATTGGAAGTTCTGGCCTATGTGGGCAATATTCAGACTGGCGATGGAGGGGGGCATGGTCAGGCAATCGATTTGATTCACAGACCTCGCAGTACCGGGAGCATACTTAAACCTTTTTTATACGCCGCCATGCTGCAAAATGGTGAGTTGTTGCCTTCAACCCTGGTATCCGATGTACCTTCTCAATATTACGGTTATATACCTGAGAACTTCGACCGTAAATATCGCGGTGCGGTCCCTGCTCAAACTGCCCTGGCGAAATCTCTTAATATCCCCGCAGTTCGGATGCTGAAGAAATTTGGTATTCAGAGGTTTCACGATTTTTTGAACAATTTTGGTATGACCACCCTTCATAGAAGTGCCTCCGGGTATGGCTTAACACTTATCCTGGGAGGAGCTGAAGGTACCCTGTGGGACGTCGCCGGTATGTATGCCAATCTGGCGAGAATAGCCAACCTTAACATCGATAGAGATGAGCTATATGATGTTGAGTATCGTAGTTTGAAAATCGAAGACAGTCAGCAACAATCCTCCGGTCAAAGGGTGGAGATCAATCCCGGAACAGCATGGTTGACACTGGAGGCTTTGTTGGAAGTAGCCAGGCCTGGAATGGAGGGATTTTGGAAGAATTTCAGCAGCACTCAAAAAGTGGCATGGAAAACAGGAACCAGCTATGGATTGAGGGATGCCTGGGCAGTGGGTGTGACCCCAAAGTTCACTGTAGGTGTTTGGGCTGGTAACGCCAGCGGTGAAGGCCACCCGGAGATCAGCGGTATTAACACGGCAGCACCCATTTTGTTTGATATCCTTAATTTTCTTCCCAGGTCGGATTGGTTTTATGAACCGGTATACTTCCTAAAAGAAGCAAAAATATGCAAACTAAGCGGCAGGCTGGCCGGCCCTCTTTGTGAAGGGGTGAAGATGAGTATTCCTATCAACTCAAATTATTCCGATTTGTGCCCCTACCATAAAAAAATTCATCTGGATCAGACAGGTAAATACCAGGTCCACGGTAACTGTGAATCCGTCAACAATATGACTCATAAGTCCTGGTTTGTCCTGCCGCCGCTTCAAGAGTACTACTATAGGAAATATAACTCCAAGTACCGCCCCCTACCGGAGCTTCGCGAGGACTGCAGACAGGAAATAGGTGACTCCCCGGGGTTTAAACCCTTGGAGTTGGTGTACCCGGCGAAAGGCACCGTCCTTTATATTCCAATTCAATTGAATGAGCAGAAAAGCCAAACAGTTTTCGAAGCCATCCACAGAATCCCCGAGACCACAATATTCTGGCATTTAAACGATAGCTATATTGGGGCAACCAAAGACTTCCACAAACTCCCCTATACACCAAAACAAGGTAAACATACTCTCATCCTGGTTGATGAACAGGGCAATCGGGTTGAAAGAAAGTTCGAAGTGTTAGGTAAATCAAAATAATATAGATTCCGGGTCATGAGATGCGAGGCTTGCGGCTAATCCAATAGCC
>JANQLH010000317.1 GCA_028280735.1 SAR324 cluster bacterium
TGGTCGGCGACACCGGTGGTGAAAGTCCGGATAAGTCTTGCTTGAGACTACTGGCAGAATCCTATAAAACTATAGTTAACAACAAACGATCTCTAGAAATATAATATTTACAGGTGATAAACAAGCCTTAACTTTTGAATCCATTGAGGATAAAGAAGTGTGTAAGACAATTCGACCTGACAATCAGTTTTCCGCAACAGAAAAACTCAAAACCCTGCCAGACCAGCCCGGAATCTATCGATTTTACTCTAAACCCGGCAAAATCGTTTATATCGGCAAAGCGAAGAGTCTTCGCAGTCGTGTAAGAAGTTATTTTTCGGATTCCAATCGACTTGAATGGAGAATCCGCTTCCTGGTACCACAAATTGCTGATGTGGATTGGGTTGTTACCCATACGGAAGCCGAAGCATTGATTCTGGAAGATCAGCTGATCAAAACACATCGTCCTCGCTATAATGTCCAGCTCAAAGATGATAAGTCGTACCCGTATTTCAAACTCTCAATGAATGAGCTTTATCCACGATTAAGCCTGGTACGTGAGCTTAAAAACGACGGATCACTGTATTTTGGTCCGTATGTATCAGCAGGCAAGGCCAGGGAAGCATCCCGTATCATAAAAAAGCATTTTCCTTTACGACAAAGGCCTTTAACCCTGGATGGAACCAAAATCCATAAACCATGTCTGAATTACCAGATGAAACGCTGCTTTGCTCCTTGCGCCGGGCTTATCTCACCAGAAGATTACGGTCAGATTGTGCAACAGGTGTTGCAACTGCTGCGTGGGAATTATGAAGAACTGACATCCGGTTTAAAAACTCAAATGCAGGAAAAATCGGAAAACCTGGAATTTGAGGAAGCGGCGCGCATCAGGGACCAAATTGATGCAGTTCAAAGCACTTTGCAAAAGCAACAAGTGGTATCCAAACAAAAGCTCGACAGAGATGTTTTTGCCCTGGTTCGATCGGGAGGATTCGCCGGAGTGCAGATCTTTTTTGTTCGTAACGGTATTTTACTGAGCGATGATTTTGTTTTTATAGAGAAGGCGGAGATCTACGAGGATCAGGAGATTGTCCGTTCTATTCTCTCCAGGTTTTACGTATCCGGCGGTAAGGAGATTCCAAAGGAGATCATTCTCCCATTTGAATATGAAGATGCCACCATGTTGGAAGCATATTGTTCCAGCAAGAGAGCCAGTGTGGTTAAGGTATTGCATCCCCAACGCGGTGAAAAAAAGGCATTGGTTGCCATGGCATTGAAAAATGGGCAACAGAACCTTGTCATGACGATGAAATCAATGGAAGCAGATAAAGTCGTTTTAGATGAGGTGCAACACCACTTAAAACTGAAAAACCTTCCAAAACGAGTGGAATGCTTTGATATCTCCAATATTTCGGGCGTAAACAACGTTGCCTCAATGGTGGTCTGGGAAGACAACAAACCGAAAAAATCGGATTATAGAAAATACAAGATTAAAACAGTTGAGGGAGCGAATGACTATGCTGCCATGGAAGAAGTGTTAGGAAGACGTTACCGACATGCTGATCTGGAAAAAAAACCACTGCCTGACCTGATTGTGATTGATGGTGGGAAAGGCCAACTTTCCATCGCCACTCGCGTCCTTCAGGAGCAGGGAATCGATTTGGGGGATGTTGATCTGATCGGACTGGCCAAAGGTCGCTCGGAAAAAAAAGCCGGTGTGGAAAAAGTCGTTGATGACTACGAATACGTGGTTAAACCCAATAGAAAAAACGAAATTAATTTAAAACGCAATTCATCGACACTTCATTTTTTGCAAAATATCAGGGATGAGGCACATCGTTTCGCGATCAGATATTATCGTAACCTTCACGGAAAACGGTCTATTCAGTCTGAATTGGAAAACATACCGGGAATTGGGCCCAAAAAAAGAACACAATTGTTAAAATCGTTTTCAAGTCTAAAAAAGATCAGGGAAGCTGATGTGGACGATCTAGTTGCCGTGGATGGTATATCCGAAAAAGATGCGGGAGAAATCCACTCCTATTTTCACGACGACACATTGTAAGATTTGCTTCAGACAGGCGTAGTCCTCAAAACATGCGCTTTGATTCCGATTTTCAATAAGCTTTCAGTTTTCAGGATCATAAGGCCATCGATTGAAAGTTTGTTGAATCAGACGGTTAAAGAAAGGCAGATGTTTAATCGGCTGATAACGGTTAATCCGAACACTTCAATGGAAGGTCATATCAATCAGCAAGTTGGTTTTTACCAGGGTGAACATAAAGGTAATTGACAGTAAGCCCATGGTTTATTTAGATTGTTCTTTGCAAATAGCAAGGATTACGGGCTTTAATCAGGCAATGTACAGAGGCTGACAATAGTAGCAGCCATAACCACGTAAATAATCCCCGACATCGTCACAACTGGAGAGTAGCGAATGACTATCGCACAATTTTTTCTAAGCCAGGTAGAGTGGTTCGTTCCGGACCATGTTAAGCAGATGGATGCCGCTATCCGTATCAGGGCTCAAGTAGTCACATCGATGTTGTTGATTGTGATTCCGTTTCATATCGCTCCTATTATTAAGTTCATGGCTCTCAATTCACCTGTGGCTTATGTCAACTTTGGACACATGTTAACAGCCATAGTGCTGCTTGCTGTTATGAAAGCGACAGGAAAAGTAACCATTATTGCCTGGATATTGCTGTTGACGCTTTTTTTTCAGGAAGCGGTTTCCATATATTTTACCGGGGGGTTGTCATCAAATGTTGTAGGACTAATCCTTGTGCTGCCGGTGGCCGGAATCATGATGGTTGGCTATCGGGCCGGTGTTTTCTTTTTATTGCTGTTAATTACCTTTATTCTGAGTATTCACTATTTAAAAGTGATCGGTCATCCCTTTCCTTCCTACAATGTAAATGAGATCACGCTTCGCACGGAAAAGTACTATTACATTGTAGCCGTGTTTACCGCTTATACACTGATAGCAGCGGTTTTTCAGGTAATCAAAATCACGACGACCCGTTCACAACAGGAAATTGAGCAGCGTTCGCGCGGGATGGCAGAGAATATACAAAAAGTTATCAACGAAATTGGCATCAATTCTTCCGCTTTGGCTTCATCAGCAGAACAACTATCCAAAACATCCCTGGAAATGGAAAAGAGTGCGGATCAGATTTCAATCAGTGAGACTGAAACGGCAGCTTCCACAAACCAGGCATCCAGCACGACCCAGGAACTATCGACATCGCTGAAGGAGATTTCCAAACGAATGCATGAACTGCGGAAATTGGCTGACGCAGCGGAAGACGAAGGTAAGCTGGGTTCCGATATCATTTCAGAATCCAATGAGATGATGAATATGATTGAAGACAGCAGTAAACAGATTGAACGCATCACTGAAATCATTACTGATATTGCTGAACAAACCAACCTTCTGTCTTTGAATGCAGCGATCGAGGCGGATAAAGCCGGGGAATACGGTAAGGGCTTCGCTGTGGTAGCGGAAGAAGTGGGGGAGTTGGCAGAACGTAGCAACGAAGCAGCCAAACAGATCAGCGAGTTGATTAAACGCAATGACGACAACGTTCACCAGGGAAAGGAAGTAATTAATGCAACGGGACAATTTCTGGAACAGATCATCGAACAAGTTCGTTTAATGACCAATGAAGTCAATCAGCTGGTTGCCTCCATAACCGAACAGGATATTGGAACACGGGAAGTAGCAAAGGGAGCGGAAGAAATTTCGCAAAAAAGTGACAAGAGTCTGGAACTGGTAACCGGACTGGCTACGTTGATCAAAGAAAGCAACGAAAGCATTTCCAGTCTTGGCGAAATTGCGGATCGATTGGATTCACAAGTAACTACCTATAAAGATTAACCTCAATACCTGATATCTTAATCCGAAACAGGAAAGTTGGATGAATACAAAGATATCAGAGCAAACTGTTAATCTTAAAACAATCGACTCACAACTTAACAAAAACAAGGTCCGTACGAAAACCAACCGGAGAAGAGTTGTATGGCAGAACGAAATCTGATTATTAAAGGATTCGACTGGTTTATTCCCGATGAGTCATTTGAAGACAGGGACCTGGTGCTTCGCAGCAGGCTGATGATTGCTATTTCCGTGCTGATTACCGTTTTCTGGCTTCCGGTGGTCTTTCGCGCCGGTCCTTTCGGAAGCGCACTCGGCATACTTTCCGGTATTTTTCTCCTGTTGTTGCCCTTCTTCCTTAAAAAAACGGGTTCCTTGGCCTGGGCAGGACACGGCGTTGCATTGGTCATAACCCTATCAAGTTTTTATCGAGCCTATTGGGAAGGTGGTTATGATGCAGTCATCCTTTGGTGGAATGTTGTCGCACCTGTTATTGCAGTATTGCTGATCGGAAGCAAAAGCGGGTTTATCTGGCTGGTGATAAATAGTCTGGGGGTGGGTGCTTTTTATTATATGGAGACTATTGGGGTCAGAATTCCGGGTGTGGGCGCCATTAACGATAATGTGATGCTGATGAATTCCATTTTTCTGGCGATAGTGTTGACTACGACATCTTTTTATTTGGAAAGAAGTAAAAACCTGGTGATGGAAATCAGAAAAGGTGAGGTGGAAAAAACACGGGCACTGGCAGAGAGTATGCAGAAGATTGCGGATGAAATCAAATTAAACACCCGAACGATCCATTCCTCTTCCGATGATCTCGCCAAGACTCTGGGCATGATGGAAGGCAGTGCAAAGGAGATTGAGCAGGTGACTTTGGAGTCATCTTCGGCAGTGAATCAAGGGACCAATACCATTCAGGAACTATCTTCTTCCCTGGGTGAAACGGTTAAGAGAATGAAGGAACTGGAACATAGCTCAATCATGACCGAAACTCGCGGCTCACAAGCGACGGATACTATCAAACAATCGATCAAGGCGATGGCAAGAATGAATGAAAGTCGTCAAGAGTATGATACCATTCTTCAGGCTATTACTGATATCGCTGATTCCGCGCATTTGCTTTCACTTAATGCCGCTATTGAAGCGGCTAAAGCGGGTGAGTATGGTAAGGGTTTTTTCGTGGTTGTGGAAGAAATCCGTGATCTTGCACAAAGGAGTAACGACGCAGTGATAGATATTCGTAAGGTCACCAAAAAAAGCGGATTTGTCCTGTCGAGGAGTAAAAACGTCATGATTTCGGTTGAAGAGATATTTTATACCGTTATAGATCTCGTGGAATCTATCACCCATTTAATTCGTGAGCTGACGGCTGCCCTTGAAGAGCAGAATATCGGCATCAAAGAAATTGCCAAGGGAACCGAGGACATTGCTCATTCGACTGAAGAAAACCTGATGTTGATTCAGACCCTTAAAAGTTCACTGGAAGATAATACCAATACTGTTGAGAATCTCCGACAAATCGCCATGCAATTGGATCAACAACAGACCGGGGTAGGCAGATAACTATTTAACGAACCATTCATGCCAAAAATCCTCTCTCTTATTCTATTCGTTACTATAATTTACACGCCCGGCTTGTCTGCTTATCATCCGGAACACCTGACCAAGCTTCTCAGGCTGAAAACCTGTGTTGAGTGCGATTTGATAAACTCTGACCTGGATAATACCCTGCTTAGTCACGCGATATTAACAGGCGCTATTTTAAGTGATTCATCAATGCGCTGGATTAACTTGACCGAATCAAGCATGGTTGATGCTGTGCTAAAAAACGTGGATTTAAGTTGGGGGATTTTAACATTCGCCGATATGAAGCGTATTTTGATTAACTCCTCTGTAGTCAATCAGGCAGAGTTCAGCTACACCGATCTGGAAGCTGCAACCCTGGAGTCTTCGGATTTTCGTCGCTCGCATTTCAATTATGCAAACCTTAAAGCATCCAGTTTCAAAGATTCCGATCTGCGTTGGGTGAATTTTACCAATGCCAATTTAAATCGTGCCAATTTACAGAATGCCAGAATGCAAAACGCGATACTGTTGGGGGCAAACTTGAACGGTGCGTATCTAAACGGTGCCGTATTGGATGGAGCAATCTGGATCGACGGGAGTACTTGTCGCAAACAATCCGTTGGTAGATGCAGACGTTGATTCTGCAAAAATCTTGCGCTTGTTTACCTTCCCAAACATTTGGCTTCCCTCGATTTAAAATCTATTAAAAACCTGTTTGTTGACATTGAATTTTGTGTAGTGCTACCAGGTGTTTTTTTCCAAATACCCGCTGCGGCTAACTCCATAGCTTATTGATAAAAAAGTCCGGTATAGCTAAGACAAAAAAATCAACGAAAGCTAACTCAAGTGATGAAACTTAAATGAATGTGGAATAAAATATTTACAAGGTTACTGGTTTCATACTATTTACAGACCTGAAATCAGACAATTTATTGTTAATAATATTGAATTCCGGGTCTTACAATCCCACGGTACTTCCCTGGATAAAGATACTGAGGTATAAACGCTAAATCCTATTAATGGTCTAGTATGGTCAAAAAAAAGCAACAGACGCTTCTGGATGAATTTTCGGTACCAAGCTACGAAGAGTGGCTTTCCTTGGTTGAAAAGCAATTGAAAGGTGCCCCGTTTGATAAAAAGCTGGTTACCAAAACTGCCGAGGGAATTCCGATCCAACCCATTTACCGGAAAAAGGAAGGTACTGGAAAAATCAACTCCATTCCCGGCAGTTTTCCTTTTACCCGCCATGCTAATGCCACGGGGAATTTAGAAAGTGGATGGGAAGTTTCCCAGGAGTTTGTTTATCCTGAGCCGGACATGTTCAACCAGGCGGTAGTCCATGATTTAAACAGGGGGCTTACCTCGGTTTCTTTCAGTCTGGATCACGTGGGTGGCCTTGGGCATGATCCTGATATGGATCGGGAAGGGCATACAGGCAAAGGAGGTCTCTCATTGGCAACAAGAGCAGACTTAACTGCGGCATTTAAAAACATTCATTTTGCCGATGTTTCCCTGCAGGTGAATCCCCGTCAGTCCTATCTTGCGTTTTTTTGCTTACTGATTGATTATCTGGACTCTCAAAAGATCTCAAAGGATTCACTAAAAGGAAACATGATTAGTGATCCTTTTGCTCAACTGGCTGTAAACGGTGGCTTAAACTGTTCCCTGGATAAGGCTGTAGATGAAGTTGCTGCCTGTGTCGCCTGGTCAACCGAAAACACTCCGAACTTCAGATCTCTGGGAATCGATTTAACCGTTTATGAAAGTGCCGGGGCCAGTGCTGTTCAGGAACTGTCTGTGGCTATAGCGGCCGGAGTCGAATACATGAGGCTGCTTCAGGACCGGGGTGTCGAATTGGAAACGACGGCGAACAATATTGTCTTCCATTTTGCCATGGGCTCCGATTTTTTCCTGAATATTGCCAAGATCAGGGCAGCAAGGAAACTGTGGGCAACGGTTATTAAAACCTGCGGTTGTTCCGAGCCAGTCCAGAGAATGCGAATCCATGCCGGAACATCATCCTATAACAAAACCTTGTTTGATCCCCATGTCAACCTGTTGAGGGCTACAACTGAAGCTTATTCGGCTGTCCTTTCAGGATGTGACTCCGTTTGTGTCGCTCCGTTTGATTCGATTTCGGGGATGCCCGAGGAACTGTCTCGTAGGATTTCCAGAAATATACAAATTATCCTTAAAGAAGAGTGCCACGGTCATCGTATTATTGATCCCGGTGGTGGTGCATGGTTTCTGGAGGAACTAACCAATAGACTGGCAGAGTTTTCCTGGTCCGGATTTCAGGAGATAGAAAAACAGGGCGGTCTTTCTCAGATTCTGCTTGAGGGCAAACTCCAACAACAAGTAGCCGAAGTTGCGGAATCCAAGAAAGCGGATGTCGGGAGCAGAAAACAAGTCATTGTCGGCACCAACATGTATTCTGTTCAGGGAGAAACTCCTCAATCAGGCTCGGAGTTTGACTACCGGGCATTCCGTGATAAAAGACATTCGGAGCTCAATCAATATAAGTCTTCCCGCAGTTTTTCGACAAAGAGTACGGTCTTTGATATATCGGAGGAATTTAGTCCCGCCCGGATGATGGAAACTGTTTTGAATCTTGCAAGACAGGAAGCGACCATAGGTCAATTAAACGAAGTTTTGGGGCATGGCACCGAAAGCTGTTTTACAACCAAGTCATTAGATAAAAACAGGCTGGCAACCGACTATGAAAAGTTAAGACAGAACGCGGACGCATTTAAAAAGGAAACAGGTGATTGGCCCCAGGTATTTTTGGTAAATATGGGTCCTTTGAAACAACACAAAGCCAGGGCGGACTTTTCAAGCGGGTTTGTTGAACCGGGAGGATTTCAGGTAATAGCAAATCAAGGCTTTGATTCGGTGCAGTCTGCTGTGGACGCAACAATTGCAACCAAAGCAAAAATTGCGGTCATCTGTTCTACAGATGAAACCTACCCGGATCTGGTTCCGGAAATAGCTAAAAAGGTTAAAACTGCAAGACCGGATATGACATTGGTATTGGCCGGCTTTCCCAAAGATCACGCTGAAGCGTTCAAGGCAGCGGGGATCGATGAGTTCATTCACCTCAAAGCTAACAATCTGGATCTGTTACGATTGTTCCATCAAAAAGCAGGAGTGCAACCATGAAACATTTCCCCGATTTCACCCAGGTTCCATTTCAACCAACTCCGCATAAAACAAGCGCAACCGAATGGGAGGATCAGGTCAAGTCACAAACAGGCAGGCAGGAGGAGGCTTTTTCCTGGGATTCTTTGGAAAAGATTAAAATAAAACCGCTGTATACCGAAGAAGACATTAAGAACTGCGAGCATCTGGACTATTTGCCCGGAATTCCGCCTTATTTGGGAGGACCTTATCCAACCATGTATGTGACACGTCCATGGACTGTCAGACAATATGCCGGCTTTTCCACAGCCGAAGAGAGCAATGCCTTTTATCGAAGAAATCTGGCAGCCGGGCAAAGAGGACTTTCCGTGGCGTTCGACCTGGCTACACACCGAGGGTATGATTCGGATCATCAGCGTGTGGTGGGGGATATAGGTAAAGCAGGTGTTGCCATTGATTCTATTCTGGATATGAAAATCCTGTTTGACGGAATACCTTTGGACAAAATGTCGGTCTCCATGACAATGAATGGAGCAGTCCTTCCGGTGATGGCATTTTATATTGTAGCGGCCGAAGAACAGGGAGTTAAACACGAACAACTCACCGGTACCATTCAGAATGATATACTGAAAGAGTATATGGTGAGAAATACCTATATCTATCCACCGGAACCCTCGATGCGGATTATCGCCGATATATTTGAATTCACTTCCCGGCACATGCCGAAATACAACAGCATCAGTATCTCAGGCTACCACATGCTGGAAGCAGGTGCTTCGGCTGATCTGGAAATGGGATATACGCTTGCAGACGGTCTTGAATACGTAAAGACGGGAATCAAGGCCGGAATAAAAATCGATGATTTCGCACCAAGGCTTTCGTTCTTTTGGGGAGCCGGGACCAATTTTTTTATGGAAATTGCAAAAATGAGGGCAGCCCGTTTGTTATGGGCCAAAATCATCAAACAATTCAACCCTCAAAACCCCAAATCGATGGCATTGCGGACACACACCCAGACTTCCGGTTGGAGCTTGACCGAACAAGATCCTTTCAACAATGTCGCCAGGACATGTATCGAAGCGATGGCTGCTGCATTAGGACATACACAATCGCTGCATACGAATTCCCTGGACGAGGCAATTGCCCTGCCGACAGATTTTTCAGCACGAATTGCACGCAACACCCAGTTGTTTCTGCAGCATGAAACCGGCATTTGCAATGTGGTTGATCCCTGGGCAGGGTCATACTACCTGGAGTCGTTGACGCACCAGATCATGCATAAAGCCTGGGGGCATATCCGGGAAGTCGAGTCGCTGGGAGGTATGGCTAAAGCTATTGAAACCGGGCTTCCCAAAATGCGCATAGAAGAAGCTGCAGCAAGAAGACAGGCTTTGATAGATTCCGGAAAGGAAACCATTGTTGGTGTAAACAAATACAAGCTGGCCAAAGAAGCCGACATAGAAACACTGGAAGTTGACAACACGGTGGTTCGGGAATCCCAGGTAAATCGGCTTGAAAAATTGAAAGCCGAACGAAATGAAAATGATGTTCAAAACATTTTGGATCGCTTGACGGAAGCAGCCGACAAAAAAGAAGGAAACCTGTTGGCACTTTCCATTGAAGCAGCTAGGGCGAGAGCCTCTCTTGGAGAAGTCTCAATGGCGATGGAAAAGGTTTTTGGACGACACAAAGCTGCCATCAAATCGATTTCGGGGATCTATAGCAGTGCATTCGGTGAGGAGGAAGCAGTGATTGACGTGGTAAAACTGGCAGATCAGTTTGAACAGGTAGAAGGAAGACGTCCTCGTATCATGGTAGCCAAATTGGGTCAGGATGGTCATGACAGGGGAGCCAAGGTCATATCAACCGCCTTTGCCGATTTGGGTTTTGATGTGGATATAGGTCCGCTCTTTCAAACACCGGAAGAGGTAGCCAAACAGGCCGTTGAAAATGATGTTCATGTAGTCGGCATGAGTTCCCTGGCCGGGGGGCACAAAACCTTGCTGCCACAACTGGTTGAAGAGCTGAAAAAGCTGGACCGCGAGGATATCGCAGTTGTTGTGGGAGGAGTCATACCGGCCAAAGATTACGACTATCTTTCCGAAAACGGTGCAGTGGCTATTTTTGGTCCCGGGACCGTCATTCCTACAGCAGCTGAAAAGGTTTTAAAAGAACTGCTCAAACGAATCGAAGGGTGATAACTGTTGGCAAAACGCAAAAATCTAAGCATCGATGAGTATGTCAACGGTGTCTTGAATTCCGATCGCATGATTTTGGCCAGGGCTATCACCCTGGTTGAGAGCAATGCCTCACATCACCTGGAATCAGCCCAGCAAGTCTTGCAAAAAATTCTGCCAAAGACCGGCAAAGCCATTCGGATTGGTATTACGGGAGTACCCGGAGCGGGTAAAAGTACCTTTATCAATTCCCTGGGTAGTATGTTGTGTCAGGATGGCAAAAAGGTTGCCGTGCTGGCTGTTGATCCCAGCAGCTCTTTAAGCCGGGGCAGTATTCTTGGTGATAAAACAAGAATGGACATACTGAGCCAGGAGGTTAACTGTTTTATTAGACCCTCCCCCTCCGGAGGCACCTTGGGAGGTGTGAGCCGGAAAACCCGTGAAACAATGCTGCTCTGCGAAGCAGCCGGATTTGATGTGATTCTGGTTGAAACTGTTGGTGTCGGGCAAAGTGAAGCCATAGTCAGCACTATGGTGGATTTTTTTCTGCTGCTTACCTTGACCGGTGCCGGTGATGAATTACAAAGTATTAAAAAAGGAGTGATTGAGATGGCGGACGCCATTTTGATTAACAAAGCCGATGGCAACAACAAGGCAGCAGCTTTGAGAACCCAACAGGAGTTTAACCAGGCTTTACATCTTTTAAAGCCTGCCAAAAGCGATTGGGAAACAAAAGCTTATTGCTGCTCTGCTCTGAAAGGCGAAGGGATCAGGGATATCTGGAATGTCATCATGCGCTTCAAAACTGAACGTATGAACAGCGGGACTTTTCAGGAAAAAAGAAAGGATCAGGCACTCAATTGGATGCACGACATGATTTTGGAACAAGTCAAAAACCTGTTTTTTGGGCATCCGGATATTGTTGAGGAAATCCCTCAAATTGAGCTGAAGGTAGTTCAAGGAGAACTACCGGTAACCAGGGCGGTTGAGATGCTTATGCTTAAATTTCGTGATTTACGGGTTGAAGAGAATCAACTATAGTCTAAAAACTGCTAACATTATACTTGGGACCTAATTATGCTGACTAAAATTGATCATATTGGTATTGCTGTTCATTCACTTGAAGAAGCAATCCCTTTTTATGAAAAAGTATTGGGCTTAACCTGTGAACATATCGAAGAAGTTCCATCGCAGAGGGTTAAAACCGCTTTTTTTGCTATTGGAGAGGTTCACCTGGAATTGCTTGAACCCATGTCTGAAGA
>JANQLH010000335.1 GCA_028280735.1 SAR324 cluster bacterium
ATGTCATGCCGATCGGGGTCTCGGGTGAACTATGCATTTCAGGGGATAGCTTAAGCCTCGGGTATTGGAACAGGCCGGATTTGACCAGGGAAAAGTTCGTGTTGAATCCCTTTATGCCGGCAAGTATCATGTATCGCTCCGGGGATCTAGCGCGTTGGATGCCCGACGGCACTATCGAATTTCTTGGAAGGATTGATAACCAGGTAAAAATACGCGGTTTCCGGATCGAAATCAGTGAAATCGATCGTGCGATTCTCAGTCATCCGGAAATCAAGGAGGAAATTACCATTGTGATATCGGATAAGGATAATAATCGATACCTGGCTTCCTATTTTGTCGCAAAACCCGGTAGTTCGATCACGGAAAAGGACTTACGAAACAAGCTGGCCGGAGAACTACCCAATTATATGTTGCCTGATTATGTTATAAAACTATCCGGATTCCCGCTTAATTTGAACGGTAAAATTGACACGAAGGCACTCCCCAAACCTAAAATAAATGCAACCGAAACCCCGGCATCCGAAGATTCCACATGCGATAAAATAGAATACCAGTTGCAACAGTTTTGGCAGAGTGTGCTGAGTAAGGAGAATGTTGGATTAGACGACAATTTTTTTGATTTGGGAGGTCAATCACTAAATATCGTTGAAATTAATTCATATATTCATAAAGAATATCAGGTGGAATTACCCATGGAATGCTTTTTTGAAAAACCAACCATTAATGCTATCGCAGAAAATATAAAAAGGATTCAGAATGGTAACTAGCGTATTCCGCAATTCAGAATTTTCATTTCAACCAAGCTTTAACCCTGTAAATTAGCAAGAGGAGAAATATTTCATGGAAACGCTGATTATTATTCCGATCACGATGCATAACTTTTCCTTTTCAGCTCCCGTATCATGGTTATTCAGCCGGAATGCCGACAGCGTGAAAGGTATCTTCGGGTTTGAATTGAATATCGACCTCATTAAAAAATACCAAAGTTTCATCATCGAGCTGAATTGGTTTATCGAGCTAAAGGAATTTGGGATTATAGTAAAAAATATCAAAAAACATAACCGGAAAGCCAAAATCCTATTCGGAGGTTTATTCGCCTCGTTGAAATACAAGGAGATCATGGCGAAATTCGACGTTGATTACCATATTCGTGGTGATAACGAACTCCCAATGCATTTGTATTTAAACGGCGAAAAACCGGAAGGGATTCCCAACATGACCGGACGCAATTTTGCCAATGACATCTCCTATCGTTTTGAAGAGTCCGAATTCGGTTCTCTCAGTTTTGATCTGGATTGGTTTCCTTCCTATGGACGTTTTTTATCCTTGGGTGAGGAGTATTACGAGGACACGCGATATAACCATCTGTATCACTTACCGATGATCATAACCGCTAAAGGAGGATGTGAGAACCTGAAACAGGCCCACCAGGGATGCGTCGATTGTATGGGGGCTAAGAGCGAGGTCCTGCAGGATATCTATAATAGACCGCCCGTCACCATGAGTCGTGAATCACTAATTGCGACCATACGTAACGCAGAGAGGAAATTTGATAGCATATCCCTGTATATCATGCCCAACACCCCTTGTGACATCTCGGATCAATATTTCGACCTCTATGCCAACATCGAGATCGACACGGACTTATCCCTGGAAGGCATCAAAAAAATCGCCTTTGCATTCAGAGAATCCTTAACGATCGTACCGATCCATATCCAAAAGGCGGGCAACCAGAAAACAAACCTGGACTATCATGAACTCATCAAAAGCCAGGACCACCACCACCGATTCCTGTTTTTTGTCACAGAGGATGAAAATAAATCATTGCAAATTCCGGCGGAAAATAGATTGTATACAGAGGATGTTTTTCCCGACTGGGCAAAGTGGGATTATTACCAGAACTACGAGAACGCCTATGTTTTTAGTTCGATTTTTTACCATAAAGTTAAAGAAGACGTAAAAAGCTTTCCGTTATAAGCGTCTGCGTATAAACAGCCTGAGGCAGGACTTCGGAACCCGTGGGGGGACTGTTAACCGTCCCCCGATTAGTTGGTGACATTCTCTCCGATTCGGTTTGAGCCGTCTTTACAACCTATTCACCGGCTATCTCTTACCCCCATGCAGGAAAAGCCGTGTTTCATGCACATCACCCATCGCTGCTATAAACGTGAATTCCGTGCCAAATTTGATAAAGACAAAATCGGCTAAGCAGAACCGGCAGTTGGGGCTGATGGCATATCGCTCGCATAACCTTCCAGTTACTCCTATTCGCAAGCTCCGATTGAGCCGAAGCATAGATGAATAACAGACTGACATGGAGAAGATTATGGGTTATATGTATCTCGCAATTGCAATAGTAACTGAAGTGATAGCAACGAATGCGCTAAAAGTGTCTCAAGGATTCACAAAACCAGTTCCAAGCATGGTTGTTGTAGTGGGGTATGGAATTTCGTTCTATTTTTTATCACTTGTATTAAAATCGATTCCCGTTGGGATTGCTTATGCGATTTGGGCTGGTATGGGAATAGTATTGGTTACGATAGTTGCGATCATAATCTTTAAGCAAATACCTGATTGGCCCGCAATTATCGGCATGTTGATGATCGTATCCGGTGTTGTCGTCATCAATGTTTTTTCAAAATCCGTCGGCCACTAAAGCTAAAATTACCATAGAGAAACCGGAATAAAGCGCTGGATCCATTCAAGATTTGATTCCAAGGTAAGATTACAACCATCCCTAAACCCGGTGGCGGACGCCTTCCTCATCTCCGTGAAGCGACTGTCTGCTTGGTATGTGAGTTGTTCATCTTCGGTTTTATGCTTCCATCACCTTGTCAGTCCCTTTAAACCAATTCCCATACAGAGAATACAGGTGATGGCATACCTATTACTTTTTGACTGTTGCGGGCGGGTTTTTCAGCATCAATCACCTAAACTTACGTATAGCCGACTTCGGATCATTCTGCTCAATTTTATGCCCGAAAGCTCGGGTGAGAAGCTTTAATCAGGAGCCTGGCTTAATAATTGAGCCTGGCGACCTCCAAGGGTTCTGAAAAAGCGTGTTCTGTCATCTGTTTTGATTTTTAAGGTTTGTACTTGGGTTTTTCTTAAAATAGTCAGATTAACGTTGACCCCTGCAGAGCCTGTAGCCCAAAGTTTTCGATAGAAGTCCGCAAGACCTTCAATCCGGGTTTTTCCCACATTGAGAATAATGTCGTTCGGCCGAAGTCCGGCTTTTTCTGCAGGACCGCCCTTAGCTGTCCTGTATACGATAACATGACCTTGCACTTCATTTGCGTACATTCCCAGCCAGGGTTTTGGTTTGGCCCCGGAGCGACCTTTTTGTTTCAGATCCGTCAAAATCGGCATTAATCTGTCGATCGGAATAAACACATTGCACGATACAGTTCCAACCCCTTTAATGGACAATTGGGTAAAAAGAGATCCAACCCCGACCAGGGAACCGTCTTTGGAAATCAGCGCGGCACCGCCAAATTGATTCATGGGGGGTGATACAAAAATGGCATCTTCAAGCAGATATTCCCAATATCCGGCATAATCTTGCCTGGAAATAACAAACGCTCCCTTGGCCGGTTCATACTCCTGAAAAACAGCGACTAAAACCACATCATTTTGTCGAATTTTTGAAGATTCCCCTAGGTTCATGGGTATGGCATCAGAGGAGTTTTTAGCACGAATCAAACCAAATCCGGTGTCATAGTCGTAGCCTATGATGATCGCCGGTTTTGTGGTTCCATCGGCAGATGTAACTTCAACCGATTCAGCTTCCAGAATCAAATAGCCGACTGTCAGAATATGTCCCATTTTGTCGATAATGATGCCGCTGCCTTCGCGCTCAGTACCTAGAGATTGAGCGGTTCGGGCATCGGAAGAGATATACGACTTGATTTTGACAATGGAATGGATGAGTTTTTCGTTGAGTGAGGCAGCAGTGGCGTTGTAGTTAAAGGCTACCAGGAGAAAAGTTCCAAGTATTAATAACTTTGTTTTCATGATGACTCCAAGCTGATTCACATCGCTTTGTGATCATACAATCGAATCCCTGGTATCCCCTTAAAATACGAAAATCACTAAACCCGAATCACAAATTGATACAAATGGTCCAGGGCCGCAGGGACCTACGTCTAATTTATCACAGCCTTTCAGGTTTACAAAGCATAAGTGCTTTTTTATTTTTTTCATGAAATTCATTAGCTTAGGGGCTTGAACATCGATATTCGTCCCCAATTGATGAGCAAGGCGAACAATACTGCCGCTTAGGAACTCGACTTTCTGAGCTCGGTAACAGGCTCACCGCCGATTCCGTAATTGTCCGTTTCTATTTCTTCGATAGTGACTACCGTTGTTTTTTGTCCTCTTCCCATGACGTCGACAAATACGGCGGTAAGTCCTTTAATAAGAGCTGTTTTCTGTTCTTTTGTCGCTCCACCGTCTTCTTTCGTCATTTTCAGATTAATAATCGGCATAGTTAGCTCCTTTATTGAAGGCCGGGATTAAACCACCTACCAGAACCGAAAAGGCGGCAAACAATACGGGTAAATCCAGTCCACCCGACAGATCAGACATAATGCCTGCCGTGACAGGCCCCAAAACCTGTCCCGGGCTGATAAACACCGTGAGCATTGCGGTTGTGCCGGCGGCAAGATTCAACTTTTTCCCATAGACCATTGCTA
>JANQLH010000341.1 GCA_028280735.1 SAR324 cluster bacterium
GTGGAACTTCCTGTTCCGGCTGTAACCCCCAGTCGCCAGCTACTGGTTCCAAGGGGAACCGAAAAATTACCATACAACACGGCATTGCTCATGGTTACAACCCTTTCCACTTCTGCAGTTCCTGCTCCTCCACTATCACTAACTTTGTAAAGAACGCCTCCCTGGGTGTACTGATATTTTGCTCCTAAAGAAAAATTTTTACACAGGAAAAACTCTATGAATGCCTCCGGTCCTGCCAGGGCATTTATTTCATCCCCGTCATAACTACCGGTGGCTTTTCTAAAAGCATCTTCTTCAACAAACATGTGCGCCAGATAGCCGATCCCGATATTAAAAATGTGATCGTGATTGTGCTCCTGCGCCCTTGCAGATCCACTTTTCAGAACAACAACAAAACCAAATAAAACAACTATACAAGCTATCCAATTTCTACTTTTCTGATACATAACAATTTCCTTTCTGTGGTTATCAGGAAGGGAGTTCATTCAACTTTAGCTAAGCCAAACTAACGAAATAACAAGACTTTTAATGCTCATGTCGATAGGAATGCAACAATGATGAAATTTAATACCGTTTCCTGTCATTGACCTTGATTCGAAATATCAGCAAGGAAACTATAATTTTTTAATTCTTCCTATCGTCGGAAAATACGGAAAAATCTTCTCTTTCGTTATCAGCTCATACTGTTTCTGTTCATACAATTTCTTCCCTTGGCAAGATCTTCAGAATGTGCAATTTAAAAAGAATACACCTACGGTCAAAATTAACCGGTCATCCGACATCAATTCAACTATTCAAAGTATCATAGAACATAATTATGGCTGACAAAGAGATCAAGCTGCCGGTGCTACTTACTGAAATTACCTGGGATGAAAACGCTGCGGAACGATATGGAAAGATTAATACCCAAAACCTGTTACTTAAAGCGAAAACTGTCCTTACAGACATCGTGACAGAGCAGACAGGCAAAATTGTACAGGCGAGTGATACCCAGATTTTTTGCACCTTTCCCAATACCCGCAAGGCAATGCAGGCAGCCTGTACCCAACAGAGAGCCGTTGATGGCGATAAGGTTCTGGCCAATATACGTACGGCACTAAAAATCGGCCTTCATTACGGACCTGTCAAGCTGAGTAAGGATGATGTGACTGGAGATACGGTAAACATTGCCGCAAAAATCAAACAGGTTGCAAAGCCGGCACAAGTGCTGATTTCCAGGGATATGATGGAACAAATCCCTGCTGCTTTAGGTATTCAGATAAAAAGTACGGGCAAAATGAAGGTCAAGGAGCAGCTGCAAAAGATCGATATTTTTGAAGCCAATTGGAAAGAAAATGTGGAAGAACACACTGTGTTTATCGAGGAAGATCTGAAAGCCCAGTCTTCCAATGCTGTTCTGATCCTCAAATTCCAGGGTAAAAAATACAAACTTAGTAAAAGCCGTACCTCGTTTCTGTTTGGTCGCAGCAATGATAATGACATCATCCTGGATGACGCTTCCATCTCACGCAGTCACGCATCAGTGCGTTACGACAATGGAAGATTCAAGCTCATCGACCAAAGTACCAACGGGACTTACCTGCAAACCGAAGATAAAAAAGACCACTTTATCCACAAAACCGAAACCCTATTAACAGGGAAAGGCGTATTCTGCCCTGGCCATAAAATCGAAAAAAACCACCCGTTTTTGGTCTACTATTCTTTAGTCGACAAATAACAAATCGGCTTCGTTTCTGCATACATTCCATCCTTTAATCCTGGGAATCCAACGGTTTCCGGGTTAACTCCATCACATTGGCCCGAACCAAATGGTTTACCGGTATCGCGCCAAAACAACGACAGTGTCAGTAATTCCGATACAGCAAAACTTATCGACGACCGGGTTTTTATGAATCGATACATCACCATTGCCGGATACATTCTGGAATTGCCGATCGTCATCGGGATTTTAATCCTGATTGCCTTATCGATCATAACCGTGGTGGTGTTTTTTTATGGTGCGCATTTAAAAAAACCCGCAACCAGGCGAATAGCGTTATCGACACTGGTCATCGTTTTATTGGGAATCTCCTCCTGGGGATTGATTTCTTCAGATTTTTTTAAATTGGAAAGAACCCCTCAATCACTGGATAACCTGCAATCAAAGAATCTATTGGCAGACCTTGAAGCAAATTCTTCCGACCTCAAGCTGAAGTACCGTTATACAACCTCTCGCAATCTTGCCAAGCTTGGATTTGTGAGAAATGTTTTCGATGACGGAAGCAACACCTATTTTGTTCTGAACACGGTTACTATCCCGAAATTACTAACCGAAGACGCGCTGGGTAACCTGGGCCAGCAAAAAGATAATGTCGTCGTTAAATCAGTTGCAGATCATCCTTTCCCGGTGTTGACGGCCAAAGAACTTTCAGCGGTTTGGTACCTGCAATTCAACGGTTTTATCAGTCACATCACTCAAAATCCCGAGTTCAGGCCGTCCTATGACACCCAATCGGTCAAAGTCTATTATTCCGACCGATATTTCACCACGGTCAAACTCCACAAAGACAGTTTCATCTGTGATTCGCAATCGCCGGATGAGCCATCCAAATCGATTCCTGAGACCCGACATTACTTTGTTTTCAAGGGGCTCAGGTATTACATTGATGATTGCAATTCCGATTTCTCAAAGCCGGCGGTGCGGTAGGCGGGATGGTAACGACAGCCCCCTCACCCTTTTACGACAGCCAAAGGTTTAAGCTTAACTATTGGTTCAATCAAGTCCAATTGGGCTTGAATGACCGCGTCGATATCCTTGTATGCCTGCGGAGCTTCACCAAGATCTCGCATCCCTTTCGTTTTACCTCGGCGCAGCTTTTTCCAGCGATCAAATACCACATCGCCCATGGCTTTATCACACGCATCGGTGGTGAGCGAACGGGAAGCCTGCATTCGACTCATCTTACGTCCTGCTCCGTGTGAACAGGATGTAAACGATTCCTCGGTTCCCAGTCCTTTCACAATATAGGATGATGCACCCATGGATCCCGGAATAATTCCAATTTCATCTTTCTTGGCTGATGTTGCACCTTTACGGTGTACCCAGACATTATTATGAAAATGGTTCTCCAGGGCTGCATAGTTGTGATGAATATTGATCGGCTCTTTAAACTCCGCATTGGAGAAAACAGTCTGGAACGCTTCCATGAAACGATTCATGATGCGCCGCCTGTTTTCAAAGGCGTAATTCAGGGCAAGCGTCATATCCTCTATGTATAACCGTCCTTCTTGAGAATCTGCCGGAAAAAAAGCCAGATCCTTATTGGGGATTTGGGTTTTCCATTTCTTGTTGAGCTTTAGTGCAAGCTTATTATAAAAGGTTGCAATGGTATGCCCCAGGTTTCTGGAACCTGAATGGATCATCAACCATACAAATCCATCTTCACTTGCCTGAACTTCAATAAAGTGGTTACCGCCTCCCAGGGTTCCTAGATTCCGATTCGCAAGTTTTTTTGCATGTTCCGTGAACCAGCCCCTCTCGGAATAATCTTCAATATCTTCGTCAAAGCCGTCCCAGGATTGTTTTGTATGATGCGCCTTACCCTCGCCACAAGGAATCGATTCCTTGATCAGCTCGGTTAAACCTCGCAACTTGCGTTGATTGGTGGCTGAAACGGAAATATTGGTCTGAACGGCGCCCATTCCGCAACCGATATCCACACCAACGGCATTGGGAATCACCGCATTATGACAACCAATAACACCTCCGATCGGCATCCCGTATCCCTGGTGACAATCGGGCATTAAGGCTACATGATGATAAACAGCCGGATGGGAGGCCAGATCCGCAGCCTGGGACAACGCTCCATCTTCAACCTGCTCGCACCAGGATTGAATTGGTACTTTGTAACCCTTTTCACTTTTAACCCATTTCATGTTGTACCTCTTAATTTAATTGGAGACGTTAACTTCAACTGTCCCATCGGTTTCTTTATTTACTTCAAAGTTTACATCTAAAAACCGTTGAATGATATCCATATTGGTAATGGTATGATTTGTAAGCGGTAATGTTCTAAATCGTCCTTTCCCGGCAAGTGCCAGGGGAATCAGCAATTGATCCGCCAGATAGCGACCAACGGGGGCATCACATGTTAAATAATCCTCAGCCAGCTTCACTGTTTTTGATGCCACTTTTTCCGCTGAAACACCTCTCTCACCAAAACCGATAAACAACTCAGTAATATTCTCATAACCCACTTCCAAATTGAGAACATTGCCCGGACCCCTGGAGTTTTTAATGTCCTTGATTTCCAGACAATTCTCCGGCCAACCCAGCTTTCTTTTGACCACCTTGAGCTCTCTTTCGGCGATACCAGGCTCAAGTTGGGAAATAACGGCATTAGCCTTTTGCCAAACAGCCTCACCCCGTTGTTGAATCTCGATCGGTTTTAACTCCCCGGCCGGTGCGATCTTAACTGTAAATCGGCCGCCACCTGCCGGATAAAACCCGGGTTTTTCCAAGGTTGCTTCCACATTCGGTCCCATTTGGTTTAACAACGGTAAAAAAACTTTTGAAAGAAAGTCAAAAGACGGAGAAAACGGATTATGGGTACCACCTTCCAGCACCAGGGTTGACGAACCATCTGCCAAAATCAAAGCCGGTAGCACAGCCTGCAATACCAGGGTACAGCTTCCTGCTGTTCCAATGGCAAAATGGTAGTTCCCGGCTTTTAATTCGGCAGGCACGAAGCTGAATGATGAAGAACCAATTCTGTTTCCGCTCACTTTCGCATCACCGATTTCTCTGGCCGCATTAACAGCAGTTAAGTGCTGCCTCATTAATCCGGGCTTTTTCCGAGCGGCCCTGATCTTATTTACTTGAAAGGGCTTTCCCGTTACCAATGATAAAGCCAGTGATGTTCGTAAAATTTGTCCGCCCCCTTCTCCCTGGGAACCATCGATTCGTATCATTTTTCTTAACGTTAAATTCAGTGAACAAAATGCTTCCGTTTATTGGGAACAACTTTGCATGAAATTGTTATCAGTCGTCGGTTATCAGTTCGACTGGAAAACTTTATTTTCTGTAATTACCATCTATTCGGCAAACTACCTGATCAATAGTCATTCCGATCGATGCTGCGAGCCTCGAATCTCATGACCCGGAATCTAAACAGGATTTACTGGTTAGCTGGTTTTGAATGCCGGATCAACAGGCTGTGTCATAATTATACAATTTGCATATCATGCGATGATTTTGAAGCTTTGTCATTCCGAGCTTGACCCCATAAACGCTAAGTTACTCTCAATACTCCCCCTTCTGCAATCGTATGCTTTAATCTGGAACTCTTAGAACCGTAGGATGGGTAACTCCGTTACCCATGGGGTGGAATGTGATTAAATGCCATACATAAAGAGTTGATGGGCATCCTACATTCTATGTTGTTTTCCGATGTAACAACAATGAATTGCGCTTAACGCTGAAAGCGTTCATTAATTTAGCCTATGGACAGCGAGCTTGCGAGC
>JANQLH010000342.1 GCA_028280735.1 SAR324 cluster bacterium
AACGCTTGCCTTGTTGATCCGTTCGCAATCCGTTTCCTTGCAGCACCTGGCCGAATTCCGGGAAGATGTAGAAGAGATTGTCGCTTCCCTAGCCGCAGAAAGGGCTTCCAAGGAAGATATCAAGGATCTGAATCGTCTCATTAAAGAAGCGGAAAAATTCTATAAAAAAGGGGTTTCCCACTGGGATAAGTTTGTCAGGGTGGATGAAAAGATTCATAAGGGACTGGCAAGAATGTCACGGAATCCAATCTATTCATTTATCCTGGAAACCATTCATGCCAATATCGACAAATACTATGATAAATACCTTGTAGTTGGTGACAGCGAGTTGGAGGAGAATTACAAGGATCTATCCGAAATTGTTAAAGCGGTGGAAGACAAAAAGGCAAACGAAGCCGGTTCACTGGCCAGGGAGCATGTCAGACGCTTTAACCGGCATATGGATAAAAAGCTGAAACAACTCAGCTAACACAAATGATAAAGCTTGATGGAATGCTTTATTCCGATAAAGGTCTAACCATTATAAGTATTAAATATTATTAATTTGCTGGATGGTAATTATTAAACAATTTGATGCAGCGTTTATCCTTTGTGCAGGTAATCACAGCCGGGAAAACAGCATCGGTCAGTACAAACTGTTTAGCCGGGCCTGATGGTGGACGGGGATCATTTAGTTTTTAACCGGGTTACAGAACCTAATCAATAATTCATTAACAATCGAGGGAGTCGGAGTATGGGTGAGTTGGATATCAAACAGATTTCGCAAAAAGCCGTGGAATTGGCGGAATCCTGGCAGGAGAGGGCCAATCAGTTAATCGGTCAGAAAGAGAGGACTTTCCAATCGCAGATGGCCAGTTTATTAAGGCATCCATTGGATAAGGCTGTTTTGACCAGTCTGATTGATCAGGCTTTTCGTTCGGGTAACAGCAAACGGGTGGCGGATCAGATCATCTATACCCTGAAAAACAACAAGGTTCCCGAGTTTTTTACCTCGTGGGAAAAGCTGTTGGTGAAGCTGTTTATCAAACTGGATGGTTCATTCTCCGACATTTCGGTTCCCCAGGTTGTCCGGAAAATGCGGAAATTCAGCAGCCAGGCAATTCTGGCGGGGGAAAACGCTCCCCTGACTTCTCATCTGAAAAAGCGGAAATCGGAAGGTGTGCGAATGAACGTCAATCACCTGGGAGAAGCCGTTTTGGGAGAAGAGGAATCACAAGCGAGACTTGATACGAATGTTGCCGATCTGGAGAATCCGGCGATTGAATATATATCGGTTAAGATCTCCACCATCTATTCACAAATACATTCCCTGGCCTTCGATCATTCCGTGGCTATTCTCAAGGAACGTTTGACCTTGTTGTACAGAACCGCCCAGGCAAACATGTTTACCAGGAAAAACGGCGAGAAGGTTCCCAAGTTTGTGAATCTTGATATGGAAGAATACCGGGATTTGGATATTACCACAGCAGCATTCATGCAGACGTTGGATCAGGAGGAGTTTAAGAATCACAAGGCCGGAATTGTGTTGCAAGCGTATCTTCCGGATTCACATGCCATTCAGAAACTCTTGACGGAGTGGGCCATGGAAAGAGTGAAAAACGGGGGCAGTCCGATAAAGATCAGAATTGTAAAAGGGGCTAACATGGAGATGGAACAGGTTGATTCGGAAATCAACAACTGGCCCCTGGCGACCTATGACAGTAAGACCGATGTGGATGCGAACTACAAAACCATGGTTCTTTACGGAATGCGTGAGGAGCGTATGAAAGCCGTGGAACTGGGGATCGCCTCCCATAACCTGTTTGAACTGGCGTTTGCCTACCAGGTGGCTTCGCAGCTTAATGTTTCGGACTATGTTGATTTTGAGATGCTGGAAGGAATGGCTGATCATATTCGCAGGGCGATTGAGGAAAAAACGGATGACGTCCTGCTTTATGCCCCTGTTGCGGAGAAGGAACAATTCATCAATGCCATTGCTTATTTGATTCGCAGATTGGATGAAAACACCGCCCCGGATAACTTTCTTCGCTATGCGCCTAATTTGAAAACCGGAACTGAAGAATGGTCATTCCTAAAAGACCAGTTTTACGAGTCCTGCGACAAGCTGAACAAAATTAAGCTCAGTCCCAATCGGGTTCAGGATCGATGTACGGAGAATTTTCCCGAGCAGACGGGCACTTACTACAACAATGAGTTTATCAATGAGCCGGATACCGATTGGGCTTTGGCTGCGAACAGAACCTGGGCTGAAAACATCCGAAAAAAATGGAAAAAGACCCCGGGAAGTGAAGCAATTGAGATACCGGTGGTGATTGCGGGAGAGGATATTTATGATGATCGCAAAGTCAAAGATTGCATCGATCCTTCCCAATATCATGACAATGTATGTGTCGCTCGGTACAGACTAGCTGCAGAACAGGATGTGGAAAAGGCTGTTTCAACGGCTAAAAATGATCCGGATGGTTGGCGATCCATGTCACAGGATCAGCGACATAAGGTACTTTCCCAAGTTGCCATGGAATTGAGAAAAGGCAGGGGAGACCTGATTGGTGCGGCTGCCGCTAACACCGGGAAAGTTTTTACCGAAGCTGACGTGGAGGTTTCCGAAGCGGTTGATTTTGCGGAATATTACCCTTACACGGTCAAACAATTTCTGGATACGGAAACCCTTGAAGGAAAAGGCAAGGGAGTCGGTCTGGTGATCTCCCCCTGGAATTTCCCGATTGCCATTCCCTGTGGAGGTATTGTCGCTTCTCTGGCTGCAGGAAACACCGTGATTTTTAAACCTGCTTCAGATTCCGTGCTGGTCGCCTGGGAGTTATGCAAGCGCTTTTGGGCTGGTGGTGTTCCCAAAACCGCATTACAGTTTATGCCTTGTCCCGGTTCGTCAGTCGGTGCTCAGCTGGTCAACCACGATGATGTGGATTATGTGATACTTACCGGTGGTACCGACACGGGAATGAGGATGCTGGATCAAAAACCGGGATTATTCCTGGCCGCGGAAACAGGCGGTAAAAATGCAACCATCGTAACAGCCATGTCTGACAGGGATCAGGCGATAAAAAACATTGTCTATTCCGCGTTCGGAAATGCCGGACAGAAGTGCAGTGCGACATCACTTTTGATTCTGGAAAAAGAAGTATATGAGGACAAGGAATTCCGTCGGCAGTTGGTTGATGCATCAAGAAGTTTCAGTACAGGAACGGCCTGGGAGTTTAAAAATAAAATGGGCCCAATGATCAAGCCGCCTTCGGGAGAACTGGAAAAAGCACTCAAAGAGCTGGAAGCCGGAGAAAGCTGGGCATTAAAGCCGGAATTGGTGGACGGCAATCCATACATCTGGTCACCGGGCATTAAATGGGATGTGGCACCGGGAAGCTTTACACATATGACGGAGTTTTTTGGACCCGTGTTGGCGGTTATGTGCGCTGACAACCTGGAACATGCGATTGAACTGACGAACCAAACCGGATACGGGCTAACCTCGGGAATTGAAAGCCTTGATCCCAGGGAAATCGAAAATTGGAAAGACAGTATCGAAGCGGGGAACCTTTACATTAACCGCGGAACCACCGGGGCCATAACCTTGAGACAACCGTTTGGCGGAATGAAAAAATCGGCTATCGGTCCTGCGATTAAAGCCGGCTCACCTAATTACACGGCACAGTTCATGGAGTTCAAGGATAAATCCCAACCGGCGATTGGAACTATTGAACACGATAGCCGGTTGTTAAGACTGGTTTCAGAATGGAAATTAAAGGTTCGCTGGAATCAGTTTGGCGATCAGAACCGGGAGATGGATGATGTTGTTCGTGCCGTCAAAAGCTACTTGTATCACTATGAACAGGAGTTTTCCCAAGCCAAGGATTATTTTAACCTGAGGGGACAGGATAACATGATGCGATACCTTCCTTTAGGTAAAATCGTTGTGCGGCTGCACCAGGATGATACCTTGTTTGAAGCAATAGCCCGCATTGCAGCCGTGCAGATTACCGGAAACGAATTGGCGGTCAGTGCTCCCAAGGGGCTTGAAAACGAGGTGATTCAGTTTCTGCAGGGTAAGGAAGGAATTCGTCTGCTGAATGGTGTTTCTGTATCCTTTGAAAGCGATGAAGATTTAATCGCAACCATTCCGAACGTTGACAGGATCAGGTATGCAGGATTCAGTAAAGTACCCGAATCTGTCTTCAAAGCGGCAGCTAAAACCGGATTTTATATCTGTTGTGCCCCCGTGTTGATGGAAGGCAGAATCGAGCTTCTCCACCTAACCCTTAATCAAAGCATATGCCATACTTACCACCGCTATGGCAACTTGGGCGAAAGATCCCTGGAAATTCAATAGACCCCCGGCAAAGCGTCTAATTCTGGTGGTGCTCCCCATGGAGTATCGCCAGAGTCCTGTCTTTCTTCTGCCACAGTGCATTGATCCATTTGTGAAATCCGATCTTAAACCGGGTATCGTTAAAATAGTCCCCGACAACCTCGCTTGTTAACGGTATTTGTTCGATTCGCACCGTCACCTTGGTAACCTTGCCGCATAGATAATCCCAGAATCCCATGGCTTTGGGATCATATTTAATGGTCACATCCAGAATGGCCGAGAGCTGTTCTCCCATGGCCGAGAGTACAAACGCCACTCCTCCTGCTTTTGGGTTCAGCAAATAGGTGTAGCTGGAGGAAAGCTTTTCGTGTTTCTCTTTGGTAAATCGCGTTCCTTCCACAAAGTTCATAATGGAAACCGGTATATCCCTGAATTTCTCACAAGACTTGCGCGTGGTTTCAATGTCTTTACCCTTGAGGTGAGGATTCTTCTTCAGAAACGATTTTGAGTAGCGTTTCATGTAGGGATAGTCCAGTGCGATCCACACGAAGTTAAAGATCGGTATCCAGATCAACTCCTGCTTCAGGAAAAACCGAAAATACGGGATTCGGTTATTCAATATGGACTGCAGAACCATGATGTCCGACCAACTCTGATGGTTGGCCAGCACGAGATACCACTTGTTCATACTTAAGTCATCATCTCCTTCAATATCCCATTCGATCTTGTTGACCAGGTTTAAGATCAGGTCGTTGCCTATCGCCCAAGTAGTGCAAATGAAGTTTAAAAGGACATCACAACCTTTGCGGATTGGTTTGACAGGAAAAACCAGTTTGATAACAGCAATGGGAAATAAGGGGACAAACCAAAACAAAATGTTTACGAAGATCAGGGATAATACAAGAGTACCTCGTACAAAAGCGGGAAGAAAACCTAACATAACTGGGCACTGGAAGATATTAACATTGAAAAAAAATAATCCTAATCTTGCCAGAATCGATCCGATTTGTGTGCAGCCGAATGAACTTTTACAAAAGTATTACTATTTTGGTTATTAGCTATTAGCAATTAGCTACTAGCTATCAGCGGTCAGCTATCAGCTTATATAGAGTAAACGGTTAAATACTTAATCCGGAAAGCTTCCCTTTCACATTTCGAATATCCGAGATTTAAAAATCCCAAATAAATCTAAAATCATAAATCGTAAATCAAAAATGCAGTGGAATGTGATCAAAAGCCTTACATAAAGAGTTGATGGGTAACAAGTTACCCATCCTACATTCTAAGGTGTTTTCCGCTATAACAGCAATGAATTGCGCTTAACGCTGAAAGCGTTCATTAAATTAGCCTATGGTCAGCGAGCTTGCGAGC
>JANQLH010000370.1 GCA_028280735.1 SAR324 cluster bacterium
GGTCTCCCAAGAGTGGCCGAATTGTTTGAAGCTCGCTCTCCAAAAGATCCAAGTCAGATTTCCGATATCGATGGTATCGTGGAATTCGGTGAAGATTTAAGAAGAAAGCGAAGAATCATTATCAGGCCGGAGATTGGTGAACCGAAGGAATACCTGGTACCAAAAGGTAAACACGTCATTGTGGTGGAAGGTGATTATGTTCGTGTCGGTGATCCGCTGACTGACGGTTCCCCAAATCCACATGATATTTTGCGTGTGAAAGGTGTCCGGGAACTGCAGAAATTCCTGGTTGACGAAGTGCAACAGGTTTACCGACTTCAAGGTGTGAAGATCAACGATAAACACATTGAGGTTATTGCCCGACAGATGATGCGTAAGATTCGAATCATCGATCCGGGTGATTCTTCCTTCCTGGTCGGCGAAGCCGTTTCCAAGCAAAAACTGGATGAAACCAACCGCAAATTGATGGAAGAAGATCTCAGGGTGGCTATTGGTGAACCATTGCTGCTTGGAATCACCAAATCAGCGCTGAGCACCGATTCCTTTATTTCCGCCGCATCCTTCCAGGAAACCACCAAGGTATTGACGGAAGCCGCTATAAACGGCAAACTTGATACCTTTGAAGGGCTCAAGGAAAATGTCATTATGGGACGATTGATTCCGGCCGGAACCGGTTTTGATCAAAAACGCGCCTATGATTATAACGAGCTGGTTTCTGATGAGGAAGAAGAGGAAGTTATGGATTCTGAAAACAGAATCGAAATCTCTGATGCCAGCATGGAACAACCGATCGGAATTTAACATTTCGATTCGGCGCCAGACTATCAAACCTAAATAAAATCCTGCGAAACAGATCCCCGGATATGTTTCGCAGGCTGCGAGTCTCGCAAATCTACCAGGCCCTCAGAATAAAACCTTCTTACATTCATTTTACAACGAGCAGTTCTAGATTTGGAATTCTGACCAATGTCTAATCGAAGTGCAAAGATACCCAACGAACTCGCTGGTGCTGAAGCGTTGGTTAAAATCCTGGAAAACGAAAATGTCGAAACCGTATTTGGCTACCCGGGCGGAGCAAACCTGCCTATTTACGATGCCTTAAGGGAATCCCCTATTCGGCATGTTCTGGCCCGCCATGAACAAGGAGCGGCCCACATGGCGGATGGATACGCCAGGGTGGCAGGTAAAACAGGTGTGTGCCTGGCCACATCCGGTCCCGGAGCCACAAACCTGGTTACAGGTATGGCGAATGCCATGCTGGATTCGGTACCGCTGGTTGCCATTACCGGGCAGATCTCAAGATCTTTAATCGGTACGGATGCATTTCAGGAAGTGGATTGCATCAACATAACAATGCCGGTGACCAAGCACAATGAACTGGTGTTCTCTTCGGATAAGCTGGTGAAAGCATTAAAATCCGCTTTTTATCTGGCAAACAGTGGCCGGAAGGGGCCTGTTCTTTTGGATATTCCTGTGGACATTCTGGAGGAATCTTACCCGCATAAACTGGAACAGAAGGCCAAACTGCCGGGTTACAATCCGACTGTTAAAGGAAATGTAGGTCAAATAAAAAGGGCTATCAAAGCCCTTAACAAGGCTGAGAAACCACTCGTTCTTTATGGTGGTGGAATCGCTTTGGCAGGTGCAAAAAAAGAGTTTCAAGAATTTAAGGAAGCCGCCAATATACCTATTGTTCGAACCCTGATGGGAACAGGGATAGTTGAAGAGGAAGATCCATTGTACCTCGGTATGATAGGGACCCACGGTCATGCCCTGGCAAACCTTGCCATACAAAAACACGCCGATGTGGTTTTTGTGATAGGTACACGGCTCGGAAACCGGGCAGTCGTTAAAACCCAATTGTTTGCCCCGCACGCCAAAATCATCCACCTGGATATTGATCCGGCAGAGATTGGAAAAAACATTAAGGCAGATATTCCGATTGTCGGTGATATCAGGGAAGTACTTGAAGACATTAATCAGCGTATAGCTAAAAAGCCGATTCGTAAGGAGAAGCCCTGGCAGGTAGGCGAAAAAAGAAGATCCAAGTTATCTACCCGTGATGGTGCTTCGATCATGGAAATCATTTTTGGAGAGCTTTCCACTATAAATCAGAAGCTGCATATCAGCACCGATGTCGGAAGGCACCAGATGTGGGCCAATCATTATTGCACCAATCCCGATCATTTGCCGTTGATCACTTCGGGTGGATTGGGAACCATGGGATTTGGCTTACCGGCTGCAATCGGTGCCTGGTTTGCCGACAAAGATACGCCGGTTGTCAGTATTTCAGGTGACGGCAGTTTTATGATGAACATGCAGGAATTTGTTGTGGCTGTGGAAAACAAGGTGCCTCTAATCGTTTTGATCATCAATGATCACCGTCTGAGCATGATTCGTGAGTTGCAACGATCCAACTACGGAAGGCGTTACACAACCCACGAGTTCAAATCACCGATAAATTTTGTAGCCCTGGCGGAATCGATGGGAGGAATCGGAAAACGTATAACCCACCAAAAACAGGTGGCTCCAACATTAAAAAAGGCGCTTGCCGACGGCCAACCAACCATCATCGATTGTGATCTGGAACGGGTGATCAAAACTTCTCACTTGTCTGTTGACTCGGTTGCTTCTTAACCTCTTAACTTCTCAAGCTTAGAAACATGGAAAAAAGACATATTATAGCAATCGAAGTTGAAGACAAACCAGGTGTTCTCAGCAGGATTTCTACGCTTTTTTCGCGCAGAGGCTACAACATCGATAGTTTGACTGTGGGACACACCCATAAAAAGGGAATCAGTCGTTTCACCATTGTGGTCAAGGGAGATGATTCCACCCTGGAACAAATTCGAAAACAGTCACAAAAACTTATCCACGTTTTGACAACCGAGAATCTGAAAAAGGATCGATCGGTTATGAGAGAATTCGCCATTGTCAAATTAGCGTATGATGATGATTCTTCTTTACGGATAAATGAGCTTGTCGACTTGTATGGAGGCCGAATGCTGGATTCAGGCAACGAGGTGTTGGTCGTTGAATTTTCAGGAACAGAGGACAAGATCAATCGGATTTTTGATGATCTCAAGCAGTTTACCGTGTTGGAGTCGCTAAGAACCGGTAAAATAGGTATGAGAGTCGGTCAGTAACGATTTTAACACTCAACTAATATGGTAACTAACGGAAACAGCATAGACCAAAGCAAAATCAGAAACTTTTGCATTGTCGCCCATATCGATCATGGCAAATCAACACTGGCAGATCGTATCCTGGAGCATACCGGGGCCGTAACCCAAAGAGAAAGTCAGGAACAATTTCTTGACAGTATGGATATCGAGAGGGAACGAGGCATCACAATTAAAGCCCAGACAGTTTCTCTGAACTACAAAGCCAAGGATGGTGAAACCTATCAGCTTAACCTGATTGACACACCGGGTCATGTGGATTTCTCCTATGAAGTATCCCGCTCCATTGCTGCCTGTGAAGGCGCTTTGTTGATTGTCGATGCAGCCCAGGGTGTGGAAGCACAGACATTAGCCAACGTTTACCTGGCGCTGGATCACGATCTGGAAATCATACCCGTCCTCAACAAAATTGATCTCCCTGCTGCTGATCCGGACCGGGTGGCAGAAGAAATCGAAGAAGTCATCGGCCTGGATGCATCAACTGCGGTGCGAGCCAGTGCAAAAACCGGTATCGGTATAGACGAGATTCTGGAACAGATCGTGGCCCAGGTTCCTGCACCCAAAGGCTCTGCCGGCGATCCCTTAAAGGCCCTGATTTTCGATTCCTGGTTTGATCCCTATGTCGGTATTGTTGTATTGTTCCGAGTTGTTTCCGGATCTTTACCTACAAAAAGTGCCATCCGATTCATGGTTACCGGACGTGAGTTCCTGATTACCCAGATGGGAAAATTCACCCCGTTTAAAACAGAAGTGGACGAATTGTTAGCCGGAGAAGTTGGTTTTCTGGCCGCATCCATTAAAAACATTGGTGATGTAAAGATCGGTGATACCATCACCCTGACTTCCAATCCTGCTGATGAACCACTGCCTGGTTACACCGATGTCAAACCCATGGTGTTTAGCGGGATTTATCCCGTTGAATCCAATGACTTTAACGATCTCAAAGATGCCCTGAATAAACTGGTCCTGAATGATTCCTCCATTGCCTTTGAAATGGAAACATCAACCGCTTTGGGATTTGGATATCGTTGCGGCTTTTTAGGACTATTGCATCTGGAAATTGTTCAGGAACGTCTGGAAAGAGAGTTTGGCCTGAGCCTCCTAATTACCTCACCGACTGTAATTTATCATATCACCACCACCAAAGGTGAGGTGCTGAAAATCGAAAATCCGGCTCAACTGCCTGAACCCACAGAAATAGAATATGTTGAAGAGCCTTATATTCTTGCTAATATCATCATTCCCAAGGATTATATTGGAAACGTCATGAAACTGGCCCTGGAGCGTCGGGGCATTCAGAAAAATATGGAATATATCGGCACCCAACGAGTTTCTATCAAGTACGAGTTCCCTTTGAGTGAAATTGTTTATGATTTCTATGACCAACTAAAATCCATCACCCAGGGCTATGCCTCCTTCGATTATGAACTGATCGATTATCGCAAGGCTGAACTGGTCAAACTGGACATTCGATTAAATGGAGATGTGGTGGACGCTTTATCAACCGTCATCCACAAAGAGAAAGCATACAGCAAAGGCAGGGATCTGGCGCAAAAACTCAGGAAACTGATCCCAAGACAAATGTTCGAGATTGCCATCCAGGCTTCGGTAGGCAGTAAAATCATAGCTCGGGAATCGATCAGCGCATTGCGTAAAAATGTAACAGCTAAATGTTACGGTGGGGATATTTCAAGAAAAAGAAAACTGCTGGAAAAGCAAAAAAAGGGAAAGAAGCGTATGAAACAGCTGGGATCGGTGGAAGTGCCACAAGAGGCTTTTTTGGCTATCTTAAAATTAAACGACCAGTAAACAGGCCTTGCTTTCCTTCTTTATTGCTTCATCAGTGCCTGATTTTCCGGCGTCAACTGAGCCGTAAAGATAATCGTTAGCAGCATGTTCCGGAAAGTCTAAGATGAAATAAGAAATTGCCGGTATTGTTGAATCTCTTAACAACGCTTCCGACAGCGGATACCTATAACATATGAATGCCTAGTTGATCCTGTTTCCAACACTGTCAATGTCTCCCAGGGTCTCTTTCTTGTCGCAGTCATAAATACACAACAAGCGTTTGCTGGTAATCCTGGTTTCATGCGGATAGCCGAAAGCATTATTTATATAGACGGTGTTTTCCATCACCACCTGGCGATTCACATGTGAATGGCCGTAAACATGTATATCACTTCGCAACTTTCGAATATGATTTTCCAATTGGGAAGTCCCCAGCACCGGAAAAACCAACCTTTTATGCTCAGGTATGAAAGAAGGCATCAGATCGATTCTTGGAAGAAAGTGGGAAAAACTGATCACGATTTTTCCGTCAGTTGCAGCGGGAAACCTGTTTAAAGCCAGAAAATACTCCGTAATCCTTTGGTCATCGAATTCATCCGGCCAGACACAGGCTTTATAATCGGTCCATGCTGTTTTTAATTTCTCGGACAAAGGAGCCAAGGAGTAGTCATACCAACCCAGCAAAGGCACAATGACCAGGTTTTCAAGCTCAAGGGGATTGGTATGAACTCCCAGATCCCGGGCTGTTTTTAATATTCGGTTAAACTTATCCAACGAATTCAGGTTGCTGTCTCTCCAAACCCAGATATCATGATTACCCGGCACAAAGCAGACTTCCTTGAAGCAGGATGTCAAAAACTCCATTGCCCGGTCGAAATCTTTCTCGATATCTGTCAGATCCCCTGCAAGGATCAAAACATCATCCTGATAAGCCATTTTGGAAAGACTATAGAGCCACTTCCTGTTTTCCTCAAAATCGATATGAAGATCTGAAATCGTGAATACTTTCAAAGCTGATGACCTGGAATGAATTATCTAACCTTGGTGGCCAATCGGAAATCCCCGGCACCCGATCAAGTCTGCTTCTTGATAAGAAGTAGTTGGAAAGGTTAGATGATAGCAGACTGTTTTTCTATAAAATAGGTCTGCTTTCTGACTAAAATCACACTCTTTATCCATATTTGATCGTTTCGATTCAATTGTAAACCGGTCAATTTAATTCCAACGCACATTTTTTGCATTTGAATCCGGGCTGTGATTCATTTTTTCATTGGGCAGGAAATCGTTAATATAATAGACTTTGAGAGTTATAGCCATCTGATCTCCAATGATTATCTTTGAACTGCCCGTTGTTCTATTACAAATAGATCTGTTATATTTTGATGCTGCTTTTGAAGTGATTGTTTTTATAAACATTATTGCAAGACATCAACCCTTAAAACAATCAGGCATCCGGAGTTTCGGGATTTAAAAGCTTCCTTTTCAGATTAACCCACACGAAATGCAAACATACTAATGACAGAATTCGGCAAAAGGTCGCTCATAAAACTCAATAACGTTACCAAGGCATTTCTGGACAAAGAACCGCTGTTTTTGAATCTTGATGCGTCGATCAAGCAAGGCGAATTTCTTTTTCTTACCGGCATCAGCGGTGCAGGCAAGTCAACGCTTTTCAAATTATTGATTGGAACCGAGCTGCCGGACGAAGGACAGGTTTTCGTTAACGGAAAACTGGTTAACGGGATGAATCCCAAGGAAATGTCGTTACACAGGCGTAAAATCGGGGTAATTTTCCAGGATTACAAGCTTCTGCAACATAAAACAGCGGCTGAAAATATCGGCATTCCGCTTCAAATTCAAGGTATTTCCAACGCTGCTATTGAAGAAAAAATCCGAGACCTTGCGGAACAGATGCAGATCACGCATTTGCTGTCACAGGAAATCCGGAGCCTTTCAGGAGGAGAACAACAACTGGTTGCCATTGCGAGGGCGTCCATTCATTCCCCTTTGATGATCCTGGCAGATGAACCCACCGCAAACCTGGATCAAAAGATGGCGACACAGATCCTGGACATGCTGTTAGCGCTCAATGATGGAGGGATGACCATAGTAATAGCTACTCACGATATCAACCTGATCAAATCGCATAGCAGCAGAATTCTGCTGATTAAGAATTCAGTATTATCCGAAGTCGGCTAATTATCAAAAATACATCACAACCTGTTTGAATTATGTTGAAGACCGGAATTCTAAAAGCCTGGAATAACATTTTTGAAAACAAATCATCTGCAGTTTCGGGAATCATCACAATCAGTATAGCCATGATTTTGCTGGGTTGTGTCGTACTGGTCTATTTGAATCTGATCGGTCTGACACAAATAATGTTCCAGCAGGCCAACTATTCTATCTTCGTAGCTGCCGATGGCGATGAAATTGTGAGAGCGTCAGTAATCAACGAGCTTAACCAAGTGCCGGATCTGGAAAATATCCGTATTATCAATTCGGATGAGGCACGTGCGGAACTCATTGAAAGTTTTGGCGAAACCGGTACGGTTTTGAATAAAATAGAGCTTCCTACCTTTCCCGATGTCATAGAATTCTCCCTGGATCGCTCATCCCTGCTGACTAAAGAGGAAATCGAACGGATAAGGTCAATTCCGGGCGTTGACGAAATTGTTTCAGGGAAAGAAACCAAAGATCAGATCGAAACCTTTTTCACTATTTCGGAATTCGTGGGGGTGTTTTTGATTACCCTGCTTGTTGTTTGTATTATGCTGATGATTCATAATTCCATACAACTTGCCGTTAGAGCTCGTATCGAGGAAATCGAGATATTGCGAATCCTTGGAGCCACCCGGATATTTATTCAGATTCCGTTTGTTGTGGAAGGAGTGCTGATTGCCTTTTTTGGATATCTCATTTCCATATTTGCCATTTATTTTTTATACACCTTTGTTTTAGCAGGCATAACCTTCAATGAGGCTACTTATGCCATAACCGATATTGCTCGTTTTTTTTCCATTGAACAAATTCTCATCATACTAATATCTATTTTGGCACTGGGCTTTTTTTCATCCCTATTTTCCACCAGCAGAGTTCTTAGAGAGTTAAAGGTATAGAGAATTGACATTCGGCAGCCTTATGAATAACCAGTTTCTTTGCACAAAAAACAGGATAATTCGTTTAGCAGGGCTAGTAGTGGTTTTGCTGCTGCTTACCGATAATACCTTTTCGCAAGGAAAAAAAGAGCTTGATAAAGTCATCAAGGACCGGGGTCAACAGATTCATATTCTGATTAGCGAACGAAAAAGCACCCAAAGCCTGATTGACGAACTGAAGCGCCAGGAATGGGGTGTTTTGGAAGTACTCAAAGTGCTGAATGAAAACATTAAGACCAATCTCATCCGGCTCAATTCAATCGTTGTTGAGATCGAAACCCTCGAAGAAGATATCCAACTGACTTCCAATAAAATCGAAGGTCTGACCATTCAAATCGAAGAGGACAAAAAAAGCCTGCATGAACAATTATTTGCGCTTTTCTATTTGAGAAAGGTCAAGAAAATGACCCTTTTTCTGGCAGTCAATTCCTTTAAAGACTACTTTCGAAACAAACAGCTATTGCAAAGAAACACCGAACTCGATGCGCTGACGATTAATCGTCTGAGTGAAAATCTGGCTGAACTGGAACTGGAAGTGGAATACCAAAAGGCACAAAAAGCCAAGCTGGTTGAACTGAGGCAATCCAGGGAAGAACAAAAGAAACTGTTGGCTTTCGAGCGACAACAACAATTTACCTACCTGCACCACATCCGGCAAGACAGGTCGTTACGAGTCAAATACTTACGAGCGGTTCAGGTGGAGTTGGAAAAACTGAACGATGCTATCCACTCACTGGAGATCAAAAAGGAAAACGAGAAAAAAACCAAACGATTCAGAGGGCTCTATCGTTACAAATACTCTCTTCCTTCACCCGTTAAAGGAAAACTGGTTCACCGGTTTGGAAGGAAAAGTTCTCGTTTTTATACACTGGCCAAAAGAGGGGTGTTGGTTGAAACCCTGGAAAGCCAGAAGGTAAATAGTATTCTGCAGGGAAAAGTTGTCTGGTCCGGTCCATTCCATGGTTATCGTAATCTCATTATTCTGGATCATGGCAAAGGCAGTCTTTCGGTTTATGGAAATCTGGATGAGGTGTTTGTGATTGTGGATGATGTGGTGGATCAGAGTGTTCCCTTGGGAACTGTTGCCTTTAATGAACAGGAGGAAAAGTATCTGTTTTATTTTGAGACACGATACAACAAACGAGCTGTTAATCCGGAACAATGGCTAAAAAAACCCACCTGGAACTAAGTTGTGAGCACACCAGCCGAAAAAACCGTACTTGCCCTGGCAAAATCACATTTTCATGGCATCTCCTTGCATATAAGTCTGCTAAAGGGTGATGGTTCCGATCGCCAGATTTTTTTGATTCATCCTTGCAAGAACCCCCAAAAAGCAATCATCGGCATCTATCACGAAGATCTTCAGGAAAACCTCGATTTTATCCATATTACAAAAAAGATGGAGCAGGCATCCTTGCCGGTACCGCATATCCTGGCTGTCGATCATTCAAATCACGCTTATCTGCTTCAATATCTTGGAGAAAACAACCTGGGACAATACATAGATCTCTGGTTGGCCGAAGACAATCGACAAAAAGTCCTTCAAGCCTATGTAAAGGTTTTGCCTTACTTGATAAAAATGCAACAGGAACTCACCCCCCGGTTAACTATTTTTTTGAAAAAAAAGCTGATGAAACGCAACGATTTTGCCGATGATTTAGCCTACTTTGAGGGGGATTTTGTCAAAAGGTTTGGTTTTGATGAGCTTTTCCATAACAGCGTGCGCAATGAGCTGGATAAGCACCTGCTTGATCCCATTGGCCAACTGACACCGACGGTTTTTGTTTACCGGGATTTTCAATCCCGAAACATAATGTGGCTGCATGAACAGCCCTGGTTTATTGATTATCAGTCGGCTTTTCTCGGTTCCGAGTATTATGATCTGGCTTCGTTGCTTTATGCATCCAAATCCGGGCTGGATGATTACGGAAGGGAAGTGCTGCTAAAACAGTTTTATAAGCTTTCTGCAGATAATGTCAGTTTTCAAGAGTTTCGCCATCGTTTTTTTCTGTTCGTTCTGATCAGAAGGATCCGTTCCCTGGGAACTTATGGATTTTTGGGTATGGCAAAACAGAAAAGTGAGTTTTTTGAAAAAATCACCCCGGGATTAAAGGAGCTTTGTACTATCCTCAGTGAAAATGAGGAACTGGCTGCCTTCAGTCACACCAAATCCATGCTGAAATCAATGTATGATCTCTGGCTGCATCGGAGCATTTAGCCGGAGTGGCAAAACAGAGGGTGCGTTTTCTCTCCACCTTGTAACCTTCAATATCATAGGGAGATGATATGAGTATTATTGGTAAATTTGTAGCTGATGACTTGTCAGACAGCGTCTATAAAAAAGTCAGTCTCATTGGTTCCAGTGCACTTTCCTGGGAAGACGCTGCGAGAAACGCTATTGAACGGGCAGGTGTATCTCTGAAAGATCTACGAATCGCGGAAGTTGTAAGAAAAGATATAAAGGTTGATGATACCGGTGTGGTTTCGTACCGCACCCAGCTGGCCGTATCATTTAAGATCGTGGATGTATAGCATCAGCCAGGGAAGGATTTAAGTTTTAAGAAAGTAGGCAGCCGGTCGTAGATCCGTCGGTTGTAATAGCCGTTAAATTCTTAGCGGCTATTAATCGAT
>JANQLH010000081.1 GCA_028280735.1 SAR324 cluster bacterium
GACGATCCTGCCTGGATGGCGGAATTGGTAGACGCGTGAGACTTAAAATCTCATGTCCGCAAGGACGTCCCGGTTCGATTCCGGGTCCAGGTACCATCATCAGGATTTATTCTCCCGGCTTTTTAGTATCCCACAAGTTCGCCCTTTGCTGGAGTTCATCAAAAAAGTTGATCAGCGGCGCGGTTCTTCTTTTGATCAACGACTGCGTGTTTATATCGTGGATTAAGGCATAGCCGAACCCACCATCAAATATAGAAGGTCGCAACGCAGCACCATATTCTTCTCCGCTTTTTGACACAGTTTAAACTCCGTAATAATGAACGTTTGAGCTGAATAGCAATCTCGAAATTGTGCTGACCTGAGGCGTACCGTGGTAAAAGCAGGTTCGATCGGATTGGTCGTTCTGAAATACTCTAATCCCAGGCTTTTCAACTCTATCAACAATTCTCTCCAGGACTGTTTGGTCCGGTTGTGTTAGTACCATTGATCGGCTTTTATACCTGGCGCAGAAGAAAACATCCTTGATCAACCCGACCATTTTAACGAATCAGCTCCGTTACCGTAAAAATGCTTTTTTGCTGATGACGAACGCGAATCAAACACTACGGGCTTGCCCCCATAAATACTAAGTGATAAATATCTGTTTTGAATGATCATTATGTTTCGAAAAAGGGATTTCGCATTGACCCTTGGTTTCAACCCGGGATTAGAGTCAATAAGCCGATTTGCGTTAAAAAGTGTATGATCGACTTGGCGATGATGTTTCATTACTCATTAATATCCAATCCGTTGGGGCAACAGCAAAAACATTCAAACAAGGCATGCCATGACCATAACCAACTATATTGTAATTTATTTAATTTCGGTGGTTATTTTTTTTGCGGTAGACATATTATGGCTGGGATTCATTGCCAAACGATTTTACCGATCAAACCTGGATGGAATCATCAGCCCCAGTTTTAACTGGGCTGCGGCAATAACCTTTTACCTAATATATATAGCGGGTATTCTGATATTTGCTGTCATCCCTTCCCTGCGAGACGGGAATCTTCAATCCGCGCTACTTTGGGGAGCGTTATATGGTTTTTTCACTTATGCGACTTATGATCTGACCAATAAGGCCACCATAAAAGAATGGCCGTTAAAAATAGTGATTGTGGATATTTGTTGGGGTACAGTGTTATGTACGGTCGTAGCCACCTTAAGTCACCTGGCCGGAGCCTGGGTGAACCGGGTTATATTTGTTTAAGTGGGTCCGCCACCGGCCTGCCCGATTTACGATCCTTTATCCCTTTCAGGATTGCTTTATGCTTTGTGCCGTCGATTTGATATTGAAAGGCGATCACAATCGCTACCAGATTGCAAATCGAAGGCACCAACGCATACAAAGTCCGCAAAACCAGCTTCACCTCTTCCGATTGCTCAACATTTGGCTGGTAACCCGAAAAATTCAGAAGTGACAAAGCCATACCAACTCCCAGGGCAGCCGCCAGTTTTTTGCTGACAGACCAGATGCCGACATACTGCCCCTCATGTCTTTCACCACTCAACAACTCATCATAATCGATCACATCAGCCTGCATGGATGAAGGTATGGCTATTGTCGCCCCAAAACCAAGCCCGGAAAGAACGACCAGAATTCCATACAACATTTCATCGCCGGGACCAAGAAAAAACACGCCGATAAAGGCACCGGTATTGATTATCATGGCTGTGATCCAGGAGTGCTTTTTTCCAAACTTTTTGGCAAGAAACACCCAGGCTGGCAACAATATGATTCCGGTCACAAAATAAAGCAGCAAAAACAGATCCGCCAGATTCGATTGCAAAACATATTCGACATAAAAGAGGATCAAGGTAGCCGGAAGATTACTGCCAAAAGCCGCAACGGTATATGATGTCAGAAGAACCAGGAAAGGTCTGTTTTTAACTGTCAGCTTAAGGTTTTGCACCAGGTTCGAAGAAGAAGGTACCGGCTCGGGCTCTCTTTCTTTGACAACCCAAACACAGCACCAGGCAAACAAGATAATTAGCGGTGCATAAAAAACCGATATCCAGAAAAACTTATCCTTCTCTCCCTCGGCATCGGTGTTTAATCCAAACACAAGGGTCACAATGGCAGGAGAACTTGCAGCCACCAATGTTCCCGCAATCAGGGCACCATCACGAAGGCTGAACAAAGTCGTCCGCTCGTTATAATTAAAGGTAAGCTCGGGGCCCAGGGATTCGTAAGGCACCGTTACCAAAGTCCAAAACAAAAAAATGAGGAAAAACCAGGTTCCAAACCAGACTGTCTCAAAAAACCGGGACCCATCCAACGGATTAAACAACAAATATACGCAGATTGCCAGTAGCACGGAAAATACGGCAATATACGGTCGGCGTCTGCCAAAAGCCGTTCTGGTTCGGTCAGAGATGTATCCAATTACCGGATCAGTAACCGCATCAAAAACACGCACCAAGAGAATAAGCGTACCCAGGATACCGATGTTGACTCCTACCACATCGGTATAAAATTTCGGAAGATAGACATAGATGGGAATACCAATTACAGCCAGACTAAATGCCGGTGCCGCATAAGCGAGTTTGATCCTTACTTGTAGTTTTTGCTGATCCTGACCGAAACGAGATTCACGATTCATTCTATTCCCCGAAAGAAACGATGTCCGACTAAAAACAGGTTTTTGTCTATATATCTTACTGCCATAAGAACCGACAAACAACCAAAAATCATAAAGCAACAGAGTACCCATCTGAATGACAAAACTTGCGCTTGCAAAAGGCAATAACCTGCAATATTTCAAATGCTTGAATATCCATTCTACTACAATTACTTTGGTTAAACAGATATTGACCAGAATATTATTTTAGAATTATATTCTAGTTTTAAATTCCATTTTTTATAATTCACCATTCAAAGCCAACATGCCGAAAAAGAAAGGGACTCACTCAAAAACTGGCCAACGCAGGTCGGATATCATTCAAGCCGCTTTGTTTTGTTTTGATGAATACGGATTCAACGAGACAACCATTGAAGATATCCGGAAACGTTCGAACGCATCCAGTGGCAGCATTTATCACCATTTCAAAAGTAAGGATCAGCTTGGAGCTGCTGTATACCTGGAGGGCATTAAGCATTATCAGTCGGGAATGCTTGAAAACATGGAGAAACATAATACGCCAAAAGGATTAATAGAATCGATGGTTGGCTACTATTTTCAATGGATGAAAGACAACGCTGCCTGGGCTCGCTATTTAATGCAGATGCGGCAGGAAGCCTTTATGGAAATAACCGAGAACTCTATTGCCTCTGCAAACAAGCAGTTTATTGAGTGTCTGGCCGGTCTGTTCAGCCCCAAGATCAAGGCCGGAAAACTGCGAAAGCTTCCATTGGAAATATATCTTTCGTTAATCCTCGGTCCTTGCGAGTGTTATGGAAGGTTCTGGTTGGATAAAGTAACGGATGCGGACATTCGGCTTGCGACCAAAGAAATAATTGAATCGGCATGGAGTGCATTAAAAATGTAAAATTAACAATTTGACTCTACATTTCAGGGAGGTCACATGAAAAGCATTGATCAACTAACCAGGGAAGAAATTATTGTTGCTTTGAACAAGGATTGGATGACACACGATGGTATGTGGTTTTTTAACAGTGTGATGGAGTTAGGGATTGACAAGACCAACCGGCTGAACCTGGCAGCGATAGAAGGAATGACCCGGGTGGAAATTCATCGATTTAAAAAACTACTAGGATTTGAAAAGGATCGGATTGAGTCGTTTGCGGAGTTCAAGGAATTTTTCGAAGCGATTCGTAAATTGTTTATTCCAGAGTTCATGGGCGGTCGCGTTGAATTCACTGACAATAACAGCGTTATCATGGAAATGGAAAAGGAAAACTGTTTTGCCTACAAGGGTATAAAAAAAATGAATCAACTGGATGAGTACCGCTGCGGCGTTCTTTACCGCATTGAATTAATGTTTAAACATACCTGTCTTCGTTTTAAACCATCTCACAACGCCGGAAAGTGTTTGATGCACCACGAGGGCGCTTGCAGGGTAGAGTATCACTTTGATTTCTCGTCTCCTTAGTTGGAGCGGCACTTTACAACGAGACTCGCAGCTTCGAATTTGGTTGCAGGCGCAACCGTTCTTTGTGATTTCTTGGTGTCTGGTTTGGAGGCTCTGTTACCAGCCAATGGTAATCATCCGTATCCAAATGGTGCCGGTTTAGTTTTTCTGATACTGATTTAGCAGTGTTGGTTGTTCCTGAACCGGAGGCACCGGTTATCAGGATTTTCATTGTTAGAACAAAAATAGTTACAGGAATTTAGTCATGAAAACACTGTTTGGATCTTCAGTATAATCTGCAAAAGGCTGACAATAGCTAAATCCGAAGGTCAAATACAGCTTGCGGGCCGGTTCAAACTCTTTCATGGCGCCGGTCTCCAGGCTGATTCGCTTAATTCCTTTAGCTTTAGCCTGATCAAGGATAAAACTAAGCAGTTGTCTGGCCACTCCCTCTCTTATATGTGCGAAGGCTGTTCGCATGGATTTGATTTCGGCATGTTCCGCATCCAATCTTTTCAAAGCCCCGCATCCCAGCAGTTCAGCCCCTTCCCATGCACTCCAGAAGGTGATCCCTGGTTGTTTCAATGAATCAAGATCAAGAGCATGGATGCTTTCCGGAGGAGTGATTTCGTGCATATGTCGCAGGTGTTCTTTGAGTAGAGCTTTTATCTCCGGGCCTGACAAATCATCAATTTTGATCTGCATAATCAACTGTTTCTTTTATGTTGTTTGGCTTTGCGTTCATTTCCGCGTTTATAGTTCCCGGTGAATCTGGCCATTAGTTGTTGTTGATCCTCAAAGGAAGCACAAGAAGCGTCTTCTATAAATCTCACGGCCTTGTTACCACCGATTTTGGTGATAATCCTGCCATGGCGTTTTATCACTACCTCCCCATTTTTACGGCTGTCGTATGAGAATCCAAGATCTTTTTGCGTTGCCGTTGTCATACTTTATTATTTAAACCGACCATTGTTCCGTTTCATGATCCGGATGCTGACCGATTGTTTTCTTGATAGCGGGCGTGCCATCCGGATCAGCTTCTTCCGTTGTACCAAAGTCTTTTTTGTCTTTCAGTTGGTCAACCCGGGGTAAACGTGCTTCCATTCCTAACTGAAAATTCAAAAGGATGAGGTCCGGGTGATCGAAAAAGCCGATGGATATGGAAACTTGCCTTTGCAACTCTTCATGTCAAAATCCAAAACCGATGGAGAGAATTGCGAAACCCATCGATGAATTTAATTGATTGACTTGCTTACCTGTTTCTTCTATGTCATCCTCCCATTCCTCGATTTCTGTCGCGTTCAAATCGAAAGTGTTTGTAACCGTGAAATCAACTTGGGAATCAATAAGGTACGATGCTGTCACCCAGCTTGTAGCAATAAAGATCCCTGAACTGAAATTCCACTGGTTTCCTATTCCGATAGTACCTACACTGGCTTTCAGGTCAATATCCGCTTCGATCTCTTCATTTCCGTTTTCTGCTCCAACCAGTTCGGCATCATAAGTACGTTGATGGTAGGCTACAAAAAAATAAAAGGTATCTAAAGGATAGTAACGAATAAACGCTCCCTGGTTAATGAACTCACCTTTCATTTCAGCTGTCCTGGTGTGCCCCCCTGAACAACCGAAAAACAACCATACACAATCCGGTGCCGTTGATTCAATGACATATTTGATCTCAGAGTTATTGTTTGCACCATACTCCAGACCGAAAAACGTCTTCCCGGTTACACCATAAGCAATCGTTCCTGTAGGAGCCTGAAGTGTGGGAATATGCAGTCCCCAGGAACCGCTGATATGGATGTTATCCTCCGCCCTTGTTTCCGTGAAACTCTCTGCGCAAACCACTCCTGAAAAAAAAATAGTCATGGTAAAAAGGAGCAAACCACCGGCGGATCGTATTATTGAATTCATCTTCATGTCATCCCCCTTCGCCCTGGCCTTAACATCCCGAATGTTGACTTAAAAATCCTGAAATAGTTAAAATTCTCACACGCAATCAGGTCGTTAGAAAATGATACCAAATTCTTACAAAATTCAGAAATTAAACTGCCTTGAAAAAACTTCATATCATTATTTCAAAAGGTTGGCACGCCCAGGTAGCAAATGCTTATTTGATTATTAAACAACAAATCGAGTCCGGTGCAGTCATTGATGTTTGCTGTTTGATCAATTCAAAAATTGATCATAGGTTAAAAAAAGAAGGGTTCGTTTCCCGGATCATTACTTTTAAACACTATAACAATCCGATTGCCCTTCTGACCTTTTGGAGACTATTGAAAAAAGGCGAGTACCAGGTTATCCATCTGCACGGATACAACGGAAAAACCAGGCTCTGGTTTGCCTGCAGATTATCGCGTAACCGAACTCCTGTAATCTGTTCCAGTCGTGACCAACCCAAACCCGGGTTCTTTTTCCGAAAGTTTTTCTGGAATCATTTCACTCACGTTCTGGTCCCTAATCAACTTGTTCTGTCTCAATTGAGTTCCATTGCACCGTCTCAAACCAAAATGACAGTGCTAAACCCGCCTGTGGATACCAACCGGTTTCAACCTGTTTCCTACAAACACAATTCATCGGTAATTATTGGCATGTTTGCACGTTTTGACTCAATCAAGGGTTATCCCGTATTTTTTGAAGCGTGTCGGATACTACAAAACAAATTTAATCAAAACAATTTTCAAATCGTTATCGGGGGCACAAACTTTAAACAACATCGTGATACTATTGACCGATTATTGGAGGAATACCAGATACTCGAAAAAACCAGGGTTATCGGTGAAATCGACTCCATTGAGCATGAAATAGCGAAGCTGGATATCGGGGTCATAGCTTCAATCGGTTCCGAAGAGTTGAGCCGAATTGCGTTGGAATACATGTCATGCGGAGTACCTGTGGTCGCTACCCGGGTTGGAGGACTACCGGAATGCATTACCTTTGAAGAAGGAGGGATTGTACCTCCGGATGATCCTCATCGCTTGGCTGATCAACTCAACGAACTCATTGAAAATCCCGAACTGAGAAATAAAAAGGGTTCGCAAGGCAGAAAAAAAGTACTGGACCAATACTCGGTGCAGAAACATTGTGAGCGTCTGGAACGAGATTTCTATTCCCAATCACGGAATGAAAACATCGATCCCCTTTCCACCCACCAGGGAAATCAAAAGGAGATAAATGATAAAAAAGCCAGGGTGTAAGCAGATCATTACCTGATTATCTATTACCCCTCAAAGACTGCTGAAAGTCGTTGTTCACCTTAAATCGTGTTAACAAATATATTTTTGTTTAATTCTTCAGGTAAAATGCACCGGTCTATCCAATCCTTCCCAACAGCTCTAATAACGCACTCGCAAAAACAACTGCTTTTTTAATCGGTGTGTCAATTATTGTCATTTACTTTGATATTAGGTAAATTTCCGTGATATGATGATGATAAATCATAGCGAAAAACCACATTACCGGATCATTGGTGTTTTCCTTGGATTTCAGACAATTAAAATAGCAATGTCAAACAAACATAAGCATATTTCCGATAGCGAAGTAATTGATCTTTCATCTGAGACAGATATACAGAAGCTGACCAAACCGGATGAGCACGCCAAGAAAAATCTGCCGAAATCCACTATCCGGCGCATGATTGGCAAATCGGAAGAAATCTTGAAGCTGATCCCTGATTCACCGGCATTCATCAAAGGTGTACGCACGGATGGGTTCAAACAGGAATCAAGCTGGTTTGGGTTTGCCCAGAAAAGAGATCAGAAAAAAATAGACAGCGCTGTTGAAGACGCCCGGGCCATACTAAACGCATTCCTGGAAAACCAAAGCCGTGACCCAAGGAAAAACCTAAAAAAATATCTTGAAAAATACGAGCAATCTCCCCATATGCAAGCCATATGGTCAATTTATCTTTTCAATACCTCCAAGGATTTTTCCGAAAACAAAGACGTGAGCCAGATGGCAATCAATAGAATGGATGAAGATCGTCTGAAGAATCTGAAAAAAGCACTTCAAGGTATGATGTCTTCAATCTTTAGCGATTGCATCACCTTCTATTATACAACCTGGTTTATACAGATATACAACGACTATCTGCTCACCTTGAATCGAATGCTGAAATACAACTACTCGATAATTTCTCAGGAAACCGACAAGCGCTTTGAGCAAATGGTTCGCAGGGTATACCAGGGGCAAAAGAAAGTAGCTGCCATGATCATTAAGAGAGAAGAGCTGGATTCCTTTAATATCATGAGCCGGGCGATTTGCAACTCCGGTTATGCGGTTCTGAATCTCGCTCCCAATAGAATCAAGGAGACCATAGCCGCCCTGGAGAGAACCCAGGACAGAGACTCGGAAGTTAAAGTCAACGTCAATAATATCATGACGATGTTGATCAGCGTCTTATCTCTGTATGTTCGAATTCCGACATTTTCCCAGAAAAAGCTTGTCAATAACCTGTTAAATCAAATTCCTGATCCGGATGAAGAGATGGACATGCGGAAAAAGGTCGTCGTTCTTTCGCAATATGTAGCCGACTACAAATTGGCTTATGCGGCTGCGGATTTGAATTCGAAACGCGCTGCCATGCAAACGGTATATAAGTATGCACTGGGAATTGCCGATAACCGGATCAATGGTGACATCTCTACCAAATGGCACGCCAATATCGTCTTAAGGCTCGGGTGGGTGGCGGTTAATTCCCAGGATGAAGTTCTTTTTCAGAAATCGGAATACCAGCAGATTCTGAAAACGGCATACAACCACCTGGGATGGATCATCTCAAACAATACAATCCCTACACAGGCAAAAGGAAAAGACAGCGTTAGTGAAGAAAAAGTGAGACAGAACCTCATCGACAAAGCAATTCAATCCCGAAGCAAAATCGTTACTATCGGAAAGACAGTTGATCTGGAGTTGGATAGCGTCCGGAAGTAGATAGTAGCCACGGCGTTTCTTTTTGGTTTAAACGACCAATCAATATTAGGTGTTCTTTCTTCCATAACCGATAAGTCCCAAAACCAAATTCACAGCACCATAAATCCTCCCTTTCTTCAGCAACAGAGACTCCCACCACAGAACCCAATACCTTGTACCCGATGCGTAGCTCATTTTCCTTATCGGCTTGTTGCAGGCGATACAAACCCTAACCTGAGTCAGCTAAAGGGTACTTCCTGCCTTTCAGACTGTGTCACAATAAGAATTTTGGTGATTATGGGCAGATTTTGATTCTGCGTCATTCCGATCGACGCTGCAAGCTTCGCATCTCATGACCCGGAATCCATTTGCAACTAATTGAAATAATTAATGGACCCCGGATCAGGTCCGGGGTGACAAGTGTGACGTTTCGTCTATTAAAGTAGAAAAACCATAATTATTACGATTATGACACGGTCTGTTTGCCCAGCTTGTGACGATTACCGGGATTCATCCTGAAAATTATAGTGCTGTCAACCGTCAGCGTTCAGCTTAAAGCATTGCCAAGACTAGCAACAACTGGCTGAGAGCTGATCGCTGAATGCTGAAAGCACTGAAACTCGGAGCGCCAGGCTGCTTTTCAAGCTTTTATTGTTATGGTGTAAACTGGTTTTCGTTCAGACACTAATCATAAAAAACACCTTTACACCTGGATTCTTCTAACAGCCTGGTATAAAAATCCCGTAAAACGCCGTCGGATTGGAAATAGGAATCCATATAATCCTTTACTTCCCGGTATTTTACTTCAAGTTCTCGATAGGAGGAATGGGTTTTATTGGTGCAAAGATTCTGAACCAGGGGCATAAGCTTATCTGCTGATTTTACGATTCGGGATTCTATCGTATTTTGCTCCAGGTACTCTTGAAACAAGTCTTCAAATTTTTTCTTTATGCTTTCCGGTAAAACCGAGAACAACTTTTGTGCGGCTTCCTTCTCGTTCTCTTCCTTATTACTGGTATCATCTTTGTAAGGATTGGTATCCCCGGCATAGATTTCCGGTAGGTCATGTATCAAGGAAATTTTAAGAATTTTGGTAAAGTCGACTCCTTCAAATTCATCCTCCAGCAATAAAAGAAAGGTCGCCAGATGCCAGCTGTGTTCCGCATCGCTTTCCGGCCTGCTGTTATCTGTCGTTCTGCAGGATCTTTCACAGGTCTTAAACTGCTCGATAATTTTAAGGAAGTTAATGGTGGACTCTATTTTCATGGGATCTATTCTAAATCAAGAACATTTTCTACCGCGCTTAACCGCATGGCCAAGGGTTGGATGTCAAATTATTGCGTTAATCGTGTAAACCTTTTTTCAGCAAAACATGAAAACGAGCTCCTTTTTCCTTGATCGTTTCAAGATACTTGACTTTATCTTCATCCAAATGCAGGACTGATTGATCCCAACCTGAAGCTGCACCGGTTATGCCTTCCCTCGGCTCAAATCCCTGCAGTTCGGGATTATAAAAATATTTAACGTTAAGGAAATTATTTACCCCGGCAAAATGATGAAATGCCTGTACCATTGTCTTGGGCACTTGGATACTTCTGGAGCGAATGAACTGGTTTGTTTCATTGTCAATGATGGATTGTGACGTAAATTTCTCCTCCGTCACATGATTAACCAACCAGCATTCCTGGTCTCCACCACGAAAATTGGATATCAGTTCGATAAAATGAATGTTGGGCTTCAAATATGCCTTGCTTTCCGTATAGCCGTTTCCCTTATCGCTGGCATCTTTGGAAACAATTATTACCTTTGAATCCAATATATTTCCATTCAATTTAAAAAACCTCACCTGAATATATCCCCTGGCGTTGACCTCATGGGAAACCAGGTGCCAGTCTCCTTCCGCTAGGGGTATGACATTCCCGTTGATGGTTATTGATTCCTGATAAATTTTACCTTTTTCCAGGGAGTATTTTGTTTCTTCCAGTTTTTCCGTACAACCTGCAGTATAAAGGAAGACAAGGATTAACAGGAAAAACAGACCGGCTTTATTTCTCATTTTATTCCCCTAAAATCAGATTCATTTTTGACATTTTTTATCGTAGCGATGTTAATGAGATTATAATCATAAGAATGGGCAGGTCAACCTTGTAATTGCCTCAATATCCGCTGTTTAAAAAGAGTTTCAAGGTCCTCGGCGATAACTGTTTCATCTACCGCAATTTGCTTCAAATGTCAACATTTCAACTACGTCCCCTATTTCTCAGTTACGGGATTACAACTTATATAATTTAATATTTGCATATGTTGGAATCTCGCCTCTGAAGTCCAATACTTCGCCATTCGAAGCATAGAATAAATCAGGTAAATATTCATGCAAAAGAAACTCTTTAAAAAAGAGGTAGCCGTTTCTCACGGTTATTTTGACAGTCGCTATTGGTTTGCCATACATACGGATGGAGTATTTCCCGACACGTTTTTCCCATTCCGGTTTATTTGGGCCTGGTAATGATTTCAAGTCTTCATTGAAATAGAAAGCCACTCCCCGGCCTTTTCTAAGGATATATTTAGGGATTTGATGGCGATTGTCGATCACTACTCGATAATCACCATCATATTTGGAACCATAGCCATTTATCGTAAAATCGCCGTTTTTTGAATAAAATTTAAAAGGAATAAAGGAGTCTTTATCCTGCCCACCAAACAACGTGCTATTCTTAAAAACTTTAATGGTCTCATTTCCCATGGGGTTAACATAAATACCTGAGTAAATTGAATACTCTTCGTCCGTTAAATCAATGAATTGGTTTTCATTAGAAACTATTTCCAATTTGCTTTTGTCGTACTTATTGATTTCTTTGTGCCTGGTTTTATTAATAATTTTTTCTGCGATTGTCCAATGCACATTATCATGGGTCATGGAGTTTGTTAAAACCACAATGCCAATATTGAGATCCGGGCACCATTCCATGGTTGTTAAAAAACCAAATCCGCCTCCGGCATGCTTATAACAGCGCCCTCCAGCTCTTTTATGCACATTGATACCTAAAGCCCAGCCATACTTTTCATTTGAAAAAGGAATCTCATACATTTCTTTCAGATATTTCTCTTCTAAAAGTACGTTATCATTATACCGGCCCCTGTTGAGATGAAACCGCAAAAATCTCGTCATGTCCGAAGCGGTTGTATAACAGGCTCCTGAAGGGATCAAAGCATACTCCAGCGGTATACTTCTAAAATTCTTGTCGTGGCCGATGGCTCGATTTTTATTTTTTTCAATATTACGCCAATCAAAGCTACTGTTCTCCATTTCCAACGGAGTAAATAACCGACTTTTCACATATTCAAAAAAAGGCATTCCCGAACGTATTTGCAAAATATAACCTGCCAAATCAATACCGAGATTCGAATATATTGCTCTATCCCCGACCGGGGCTTTTAGCCATGTATTTGAAATACTTTGAATATGTTGTTCAAACGAATCAAACTCGGTTTGAAAGTTGTTTCCTACAGGTGCTTCATGAGCAAGGCCTGAACGATGGCTAAGAAGATGTCTCAACGTAATCCTGTTTTCCGGTTTTTTCTCAAAACGACTACCAACACTGAAATCGGGCAAGTATGACGCAATGGGCTTATCAAGAGATACTAACCCCTCTTGAACGGCAAACATCACTGCTGTTGCAGTTACGGTTTTGGATATTGACTGCAGGCTAAAAACAGTATTGAAATTAGCTTTTTCTTGATGTTTTGCTGATAACACGCCAAACGTATCTGACCAGAGGATTGAGTGTCTATCAACCACGGCAACTGATAAGCCGGGAATATCATTGTCCGACATTACTTTTGTGATTGACCGGGAGAATTCCCTGAAGGTATGGCTTTCTGCAACAGTATTCTTCCCTTTGCAATCAAAAGAGACAATTGAACAAAATATAATAAAAAGAAATGCTTTTTTTAAAAAAAAATTCAAATGAGTCTCCACTATTAATATATTATGACTTTGAAATCATAGCTTTGGCCCGGCTGAAAACAACGGAGCAGTCGGTTAAGCAGGGTGTATGCTTTTGTTCTGCACTATTTAAACGGTTGAATCAACAGCTTGTTCAAGAAAAATCATTTCTTTTTTGTTTTCATTGATATGGGATTTGGCAATTGCCGTATCTCTCCTTTTACACTCGCCATAAATCCTGATTTCATCATTCAGGCAAATTGGATTGGAAAGGCAAACCACCTGTTGTTTAAGGCTTTTTTTGCTTTGTATAACCTGCAGTTTTCTTTCTCGCATAATCTTCATCGATGATTATATTATCCACAACAATATGTTTCAAATGTCAACATTTCAACTACGTCCCCTATTTCTTTGTAGCCAGAAAAAAGGAATCTTGACAGTTCATTTTATATTGTTAATAATTAAGTTACTTAATAATTAATCATGTAAATCTAATTTTGGAGAGTGAGATGGAACTGAAAAACAAAACTGTTTTAATAACAGGCGCATCCAGCGGTATTGGTGCAAAAGCAGCAGAGGTGATTGGGGCAAAGGGTAACACATTGGTTCTTTTGGCACGCAGGGAGAAAGAGCTTAAGGTAGTCGCTGAAACCGTGATCGGTTCCGGTGGCAAAGCGTTTTATTTTCCTGTTGATCTTGCTGACCGGGAAGCGACGGAGATCGTACTCGAGCAGGTTAAACAAAAAGCGGGGATACCTGGTATCATTATTAATAACGCAGGCATGGGAAAGTGGATGACGATTCAGGAAACCAGTGCTTCCCAGGCTCAGGAAATGATTGCACTTCCTTATTTAGCTGCTTTTTCTGTAACCAGGGCCTTTTTACCCGAAATGATTGAACGCAAACAAGGACATATTGTCAACCTGACTTCCGATGCATCTTTTTTACCCAAGGGTAACGCCATAGCTTATTCGGCTGCCAGATTTGCCCTCAGAGGTTTTACGGAAGCCCTGAGATCTGATTTGTTGGGTACAGGGGTAAATGTTTCCCTGGCTGTATTTGGTAAGGTGGATAGCAGCTATTGGAAGAACAATCCCGGCAGTGAGGAGAGGATACCAGCTCCAACCCCGTTCATGCCAACTTTGACAACATCTCAGGTAGCAGGGTATTTGGTAGATATTA
>JANQLH010000265.1 GCA_028280735.1 SAR324 cluster bacterium
CCTTTTGCGCCCCACCGAAGGAAAGCCGGTAAAAGCTATAGTGATCTTGGCGATGGATCGTGAGCCGGTAACAGTCAGTTATCTGGAGCAATATCGTGAACGATCCCGGGATGTAGGCAAAGCGGCCGAACTGCTGAAAAAAGTGGCAGGTGCCGACAAGGCCTTTGTGGCCCTCCCGCAATCCGAACAAGAGGCTCTTCAAACACCTTTTTCCAATGATGCCGCAGCTCTCTGGCTCCCTGGAACCTACCCTTGCGCTTTGGATCCATTTGTAATTGAAAAAACAGGAATGGATGGAAATGTGGTCATAGTCAGTATAGAGGCAGCTTTGGCTGCCCTTGATGCTGTATCTAAAGGGCAAATTCAGATTAAAAAGGTCATTACGGTGGTCGGGCCCGAGAATCAGGTAAAAGGGGTATACAGAGTCTGGATAGGTACAACATTCCACCGGATTTTCCAGGAAGCAGGCCTGGAACCATCCGAAAAAGATAAAATTGTGGCTGGTGGCCCCTTACTTGGATTTGCACAATATTCTCTCGACGGCACTGTCGATGCCGGTATAAATACCTTAATGCTGGTGCCGGCTGCGGATAGCATTCCCTGGTCTACAGAACCTTGTATCAACTGCGGGAAGTGTATTGACGCCTGCCCTGTGAATCTTCAGGTGCAATTGATTGGAAGATACAGTGAATTCAACATCTTTGAGCGCACCAAGGATTATGATATAGACTGTTGCATAATTTGCAGTCTTTGTGCAGCGGCCTGCACGGCTCGGCGGCCCTTATTGCAGATGATCGATTTGGCCAAGCGACAGCTGGTAAAGCTGGAAACCGGTGAAAAAGAGGCAGTTGAAGCTGAAGCACCGGCTACGGTAAAAGGCCGACGACATTTAACAGCCGCCACCGGTGATCCGGCAATGTCCCTGTTTTCCGGGAATCCACGATTTACCGTCGGTTATGCACCGCACTGGAGATCGAAATCCAGTATAACTAAAATGAACATTGCTTTCATCCTCCTGCTGATTCCCACCATTATCGTGAGTGCATTTGCCCAGTTTTACGGATCACATGCAGTTGAATTGGATGCATCCGTCACGACGGTCAATAATGTGTTGCGCACATTGACACTTGAAATGGGATTGGATACCGGATTTTTGTGGTTTTCCGGGGTATTCGGAACTGTACTTTTCGGCATGGGTTTAGGAATTCTTGTGGAATACGGCTGCCAGGTGCTGATGAGGCAACCCTACTATGCAACGAATGGCCATGGTGCCTTGATGGGTTTGATTATTGCCTTGTTGATGCCTCCTTCTGTACCGGCCTGGATTATGCTGGTGGCTGTTATTGTTGCGATATTTATGGCAAAACAGGCATTTGGCGGAATTGGCGGTTACCCAATGCACCCGGCCCTGGTTGGATGGCTTGTCGTTTATATTTCCTGGCCTCAATACGTGTATCCCATAGGCACAGCCAGTATCGCAGGATTCAATTCCGCAGTTATTGCCATGACCATCCTGGGAGGAATTGGTCTGCTGATTACCGGTTATATCAGGTTTGAAATCACCCTGGGCGTCCTTATTGGAACCTTACTGTTTGGTTTTCTGATGCAGGAAAGCCTGGGCGGTGGTGGAATTGGTGAGCAGTTTTTTACCGGGCATGTGTTTCTTGCCGCATTTTTCCTGGCAACAGACGCAACCTCTTCGCCGGCAAACAAACTGGCCATGTGGATTTATGGAATCGGTATCGGATTTCTGATTATCCTGATCCGAGCCTTTGGTGTTTGGCCCGATGCAGTACCTTTTGCAGTGCTGTTAATGAATGTCGTATCTCCATTGTTGGATCGAATTAAACCAAAAGTAATTAAGATGGCTACCTGATTATGGCAAACTACCTACGCATGGTGATAGTACTGTCGGCAATTACGCTTGTCAGTGGATTGGCGCTGGGCGCATTAAACGAACTGACCTATGAGACGGCAGAAAACAATGTCCTCAAATTTAAGAAGATTCCTGCTGTTGCAACCATTTATGAAGGAATAATGGGAGCATTGAGCCAGGAACAAAGAGTAGCCCTGGAAACAGAGTTGCTGGCTGAAAAACTGTCTATTGATCTGGGCGAAAAGGATCCTTTCCTGGTTTTCGTTATCAAAAAGGATGGTGCTCCTTACGCAGTGGCGCTTGAAAAATTCGGTCCCGGTTATGGTGGTGATTTAGGTGTGATGATGGGGGTTAGAATTGAAGACAGCAGCATAGTGGGAATCGGCATCACAACAATGGCTGAAACACCGGGAGTCGGAACCCGTGTCACCGAGCAGATCTTTGTTGAGCAGTTCAAAGGCTTACCTTCAAACGCAATATTGAAGGTGAAGAAGGATGGAGGAAATATTGACGCTATTGCAGGAGCCACAATATCATGCAGGGCCGTGGCCCTTGCAGCGGAACAGGCTAAAGAGTATTACGAAAAACATCAGGAGCAGATTAAAATCGCTCTCACACGATAGAGGACTTGCAATATGAATTCGATTTTTAGCGAATTTACCAAAGGATTATGGAAAGAACTCCCTCCTTTTCGGCTGGTTTTAGGACTGTGTCCGGTATTGGCAGTGACTACGAGCATGGAAAACGGTCTGGGAATGGGGCTTTCGGCTACTTTTGTGTTGGTTTGCTCCAATGTATTGATCTCAGCCCTGCGCAATTTTATACCTGATCAGGTCCGGGTAGCGTGCTATATCGTCGTGATTGCCACCTTTGTAGTTTGCGTGGAAATGATTACCAAGGCATATTTCTTTCAGCTTTCAGAAGGCCTGGGCCTTTTTATTCCGCTGATTGTAGTGAATTGTATCATCCTTGGAAGGGCGGAAGCCTTTGCCAGAAAAAACGGTGTTGCCAAGTCATTCGCAGACGGGATGGGTATGGGACTCGGATTTACCATCTCCCTCACCTTGATCGGTATTATTCGTGAGGTTTTTGGTGCCGGTAAACTAGGACTTTTGTTCGGGGATACCCAGTTCATCGCTGAACCCTTTGAGTTTTTGCAGCAGGCGCCGGGAGCCTTTGTTGTATTGGGGTTGTTGCTTGGTGTTATAAACATTCTCGGTCGACTGGTCGAAAGATAAGGAGCGAAGCAACATGACTCACTATTTTGAACTGATCATAGCCGCCATCTTTATCAATAACATTCTGCTGGCAAAATTCCTGGGGCAATGTCCGTTTCTCGGAGTTTCCAAGAAAATGGATACGGCTATCGGAATGTCGGCAGCCGTCGTTTTTGTGCTCACGCTGGCCGGAGTGATTACCTGGGTGTTGAACTGGTATTTACTGGAATGGCTGGAAATAACGTTTATTCGAACGCTGGCGTTTATTCTTGTAATAGCCACCCTGGTGCAGTTTGTAGAACTGTTTTTGCGAAAGGCAATTCCGGTCCTTTACAAGTCGTTGGGCATTTTTCTGCCCCTGATCACAACCAATTGTGCGGTGCTGGGTTCAGCGATAATCAATATTCAGGAAGAGTTTGATTTGCTGGAAACCATTGTGTTTTCCCTGGCTTCCGCTTTCGGATTCGGGTTGGCCCTAATTCTTTTTGCCGGAATCAGGGAGCGATTTGAAATCACTCGTATTCCCAAACCATTGGAAGGAACAGGTATCGGTTTGGTCACAGCCGGACTAATGGCACTGTGTTTCTTTGCATTCAAAGGAATGGTTTAAACTAATTTCATGCTCGTGCCCGTGAATGAGATCTATTCTTTCATGAGGAGAAAACTGAAAACCCGACAGCAGACGTGAGTATCAGCGAGCAGCCTCATATTTGCTTAAAAGATTCCCTTTCGGGAAATTAAATCCAAACCGGAATTAGATGATACGGTTTTTTGATCACAAGGTATCAAGAGGGAAAGGATGTTAGTACCTTCAATTGTCATGCTGGGTGTGGGACTCAGCGCTTCGGTTGTTCTGGCAGTCGCAGCAAAGGTGTTTCATGTGGAAGTGGATCCAAGGATCACAGATGTCGAGGATGCCCTTCCGGGAGCAAATTGCGGTGGATGCGGATATACGGGTTGTACAGCCTGTGCGGAAGCAATTGTGGAAGGTAAAGCGCCAGTTAACGCGTGTATAGCAGGTGGAGACTCTACTACCGCTGCAGTGGCGAAAGTAATGGGTGGAGAAATTGGCTTCCAGGAACCAAAAGTCGCAACACATTATTGTGAAGGTGGTTACCGGGCTGTCCCAAAGTATCATTACGAAGGCATCAATGATTGTCGAGCCATGTTTGCCCTGCACGGGGGAGATTTGGTTTGTAAAGTGGGCTGCCTGAGTCTTGGTACCTGCGTGGACAGCTGTCCATTTGATGCGCTGAAAATGGGAGATGAGGGTGTTCCTGAAGTCATTCCGGATCGCTGTGTGGGGTGCGGTAATTGTGAGCGTGTGTGTCCTACCGGCGTCATCAACGTCTATAACATGACAGAAAGGCTCTTTCATTTTAACAAGGAAGAGGAATGCCTGCCTCCCTGTAAACAGTTATGTCCCGCCCAGATCGATATTCCCGGTTACGTTCAATTGGCTAAAGAAGGCGATTTTGCCGGAGCCATTGCCTTGATCAAGGAAAGAAATCCCCTGCCTTTGATTTGTGGGCGCGTCTGCCCGGCTCCTTGTGAAGTGGGTTGCCGAAGAGTCGCTATCGAAGACGAACCGGTTCACCACAATTACATCAAGCGCTTCGTGGCCGATTGGGAAATGAATCTTCCCGAACCGCTTAAACAAATGATCCTGCCCGATACCGGTAAAAAAGTTGCCATCATCGGCGGAGGACCTTGCGGTTTATCTGCGGCGTATTATCTTCGCAGAATGGGACATGACATCACGATTTTTGATTCCAAACCGGAACTGGGTGGTATGCTTCGCTATGGAATTCCTGAATACAGACTCCCCAAGAAAGTTCTGGATTTTGAAATCAGACAGATTACCGATATGGGAGTCAAGGAAATATGCAATAAATCACTGGGTAAGGATATCACTATTCAAGGTCTGGAAGAAGAGTTTGATGCCATACTCATGGCCATGGGAGCCTGGGACAATACTTCCCTGAGATGTGAAGGTGAAGAGTTGGAAGGAGTCTGGAAGGGAACCGAGTTCCTGCAAAAAAGAGAGCTGGGAATAAAAGTTGACCTTAATGGAAAACGAGTGGTGGTTGTCGGTGGTGGAAATACCGCCATGGATGCCTGCCGAAGTTCCTTAAGGCAGGGTGCCAGCGAAGTCACCCTCTTATACCGCAGAACCAGAAACGAAATGCCCGCCAACGAAGTGGAAATCGTCGCTTCCGAACATGAAGGGATTAAATATGAGCTGCTGGCAGCGCCAACCAGGCTGATGGGAGATGAAAACGGCGTTCTGAAACAAATCGAGTATCTTCGGATGGAGTTGGGGGAACCGGATGCTTCCGGTAGGAGACGACCTGTACCGATTGAAGGTTCGGAAGTAACGATTGACGTAGACGTGGTGATATCTGCGATCGGACAGCGTCCTTTAACCGATTGGTATACGGATGACCTGAAAGAGAGAGGATTAAAGTTGACACGTTGGGATACCATAGAAGCAGATGAGGAGACCTTGCAGTCTGATATCCCGCATGTATTCACCGGAGGTGACCTATGGAGCGGTCCGGCCCTGCTGATCGATGCCGTGGGAACAGGTCGCAGAGCAGCCCGATCTATTCATCGGTTTTTAAACGGTCAGAATCTTACACATCCTTACGGGACATACAAGGCTCCACAACGAGTTCCGGAATCAGGCGATGTGCCTCTGGACGGAGTTGCCAGAAAACCAAAGGTTGAACAACCTGAACTGCCGGTTAAAGAGCGTATCAAGACGTTTGATGAAGTCGATTTAACGGTCACGCCGGAATTAATGCAGGCCGAAGCAGATCGTTGTATGCGATGTGGAACCTTGTGTTATTTTTCTGACAAGCAGAAGGACAAGTTCTATTCTGATAAAAGTGTGGGTGAAAAAGTGGAACAATTGTTGGTGGTGTCTCCTGAATAATTCTAGTCGGGAAGGAGACCCGGGTAAACATTAAACGCTGAAGGTGTATGTGGGATACACCTTCCTTCTTTCAAGCATTCAACAAAGGAACGGATTTGAAAGGTAGAATAGTCGATATCAAAAAGCTGTTGGGAATTGCTCTGCTACTGGTTTTGTTGGGTGGAGGAGCGATGATGGTACCTCCTGAAAGAGAACCGAATAATGTTTTGGAAAATCGATTCGGTAACGTTTCCTGGAATCATGAACTGCACGCCCGTATGAAATCTATTTCAAATTGTAATGTTTGCCATCATACGGAACAGCAAGGCGCGATGGATTTAAACCCTTGCAGTGATTGTCACAAGCCTCTTACCAATGTTGAAAGCTTAATCAATCCGGAGCTGTTTGCGGAAGTCACCCCGGTAAAATATGAGGGAGAAAACGGACCCCCGCCGATGACAGCTCTCCATGCCAGTTGCATGGGCTGTCATAAGGCAATGAAGGAGGGGCCTGTGGCCTGCCGTGATTGCCATCAACAAACATTCACGGGTCCCCACGGCAAGGTTGTCTGGGATCACACCCTTCACTCCAGAAAGCTGGAAATGGATGCAGACCGGGAGTTTGATGACGATTGTGTTACCTGTCATCACAAAGATTTTGAAGCAGAAACAGAAGCCGATTATCGGGCGTGCGGCACATGCCACAATCCGATCATCGCAAAAGGTTTGGATACTGCTACGGGATTTAAGGATCACGCTGACTATAAACATGGTCAATGTGTTGAATGCCATGTGGAGTTCAATCCTGAAGAGGATAATGTCGGCTGTATAGAGTGTCATAAAGGATTGGAAGTTGATTTCGCAGTAACAAATCCAAGTCTGGAGCAAGCTGTTCATCAACGCTGTGCAACCTGCCATAATGCGGAGGAATCCGAGTTGAACCCGGCTTCACCGGGAATTTGCAGTGATTGTCATAAACCTGATCCCTCGAGAATTCAGATCCCCAATTTTGGTACGGTAGCCTGGGACCACAGAAGGCATGGACAATTTGGTACCGTCGAATGTCAGACCTGTCATCACACAGAGGCACCAGGTGCACCTATGATTGCTTGTGGCAGTTGTCACGGAAAAGATCCGGAAGTGGAACTGGATTTGAAGGCATCTCTCGATAAAACCTGTTTGGAATGCCATACCAAGGAAAATGTCGGTTTGACGACGCTGGACAGCATGCTTGTAAACGATGTCACAGGCGGCTACTACAAGTATGAAGGACCGGCTGGAACCTTTTGGTGGGATCATAAATTTCACGCGGTGGATACATCATTGTCCTGCAGAAACTGTCATCACAACACACTTAAAAAAGACGGTTTGTATGTTACAGCCGAGAAAGTCGGCAAATCCTGGACGGGCACGGCAGGTCACATCCAGAACTGCGGTAATTGCCATGGTTCGGAAGGACCTGTCACGGGAAGTGTGGCGCAAGACACTAATGCCGGATCCAAGGATGAGATCTATCAAACAATTTGTACCAGTTGTCATCAGAAACTCGAAATAGAACCTCAAGCCTGGGAAGGGTACTTTAAACTGTAAAATAGGGATAAGCGCAATATGAGCAGTACACAAACAAGCGATTCGTCAAAATTGAAGGGCATGCTGACCGATGTAACAAAGTGCATCGGTTGTGAGAGATGTGTTGAGGGTTGCGTCAAAAGGAACAAACTGCCTCGCGATTTCCTTTCTTATTTCAAGGCCAAAGACGGTTTGTCCGGAAATCGTTTCACCTCCATTGTAAAAACCAAAAACGAGGAGACCGGAAAATGGCACATGGTGCGAAAGCATTGTCTGCATTGTCTGGATCCTTCCTGTGCAACAGCTTGCTTGGTTGGGGCCTTTGCCAAAAGTCCTGACGGAGCGGTTGAATACGATGAAGGGATGTGCATTGGTTGCCGATATTGTATGCTGGCTTGTCCTTTCTCCATTCCCCGCTATGAATACAACAAACCATTGCCGTACGTTCGCAAGTGTAAGATGAATGACGAATGTCGAGTGGCCGGCGGAAAACCGGCCTGCGTTACAGCATGTCCAACAAGGGCAACAATTTTCGATACCAGGGAGAATCTTCTGAAAATCGCAAAAAAACGGCTAGAGGAAAATCCTGGAAAATATGTCAACCACATATACGGAGAACATGAATTTGGAGGAACATCTGTGATGTATATCTCCGATATCCCGATTGGAGATGTATTAGACATTCCGACAAAAGAGCAGTTCGAAGAAATGAGATTGCCCCAGCTGGCGAAAAAGTCAGTGCCTGCCTTGGTTGAACCTTGGGTTTGGGTGACGCCTATTCAGTTTTTTGCCGTATCAGCCGGATTATCGGGTATCTGGTTATATCGTAGAAAGAGACTTCTGGCACAGGAAAAACAGGCCAATGACACGTCAAGCGGAAAGGAGGGAAACGATGGTAAATAGCAGGCCGATCCTTGATCGAATAAAAGATGCGTTGTGGGTAATCCTGATCGCCGGAATGGTGGTGGGAATAGGGCGCTTCGTTAACGGGTTGGGCGCAGCCACCAATATGACAGATCTGTTGCCCTGGGGTTTTTGGAAGGTCTTTAACATGGTGGCAGGTGCAGCCTTGGCTACCAGTGGTTTTGTTGTTGCCGCCATAATCTATATTTTCCAAATGGATAAATATCGAATGGTAGCCCGCTTTTCCATTGTTATAGGCTTTTTGGGATATGGTTCAAGTCTGTTTGCCCTATTATTTGACATCGGCCTACCTCATCGCGGGTGGCATCCTTTTTTCATGTGGAATCCCCACTCGTTTTTATTTGAGGTTTTTTGGTGCGTTTCGGTCTATTGGAGTGTTACAGCCTTTGAACTCTTCCCGTTGATCACCGAACGATTTCCTTTCCCCAAGTTGACTCATTTTATCCATGAAATCATGCTACCGGTTGTGGTTTTGGGAATCACCTTGTCAACCATGCACCATAGCTCTTTAGGCTCTCTTTTTATGGCCTCTCCCACCAGGTTGCACCCTCTCTGGTATAGCCTCTGGATTCCTCCTCAGTTCTTTATTTCAGCAATGGGAGCCGGGTTGTCAGTAATAGTGCTGTTGCTGATCATCTTTTCCTGGTTGTATCGGCAGGAAATCAACATGTCCGTGTTGACGGGATTGATCAAGGGATCTGCCGGACTGCTTTTATTGTACCTGGTCATAAAAATTGCCGATTTCACCATTAACGGAAAATGGGGATTCGTATTTGGAGCTGATGTAACCTGGGAGTCCTATCTTTTTCGAGTGGAAATCCTGCTTCAGGTAATTATACCGCTGGTAATCTTCCTTACACCGGCTTTACGAAACAGGATCTGGTGGCTGATGGTCGGGACCAGTTCAGCCTTGATCGGAATTGTCATGCACCGACTGAACACCGGTATTATCGGATATTATCGCAGTGCGGGTGAAGTTTACATACCGAACGCCGGAGAGTTCCTGTTGGGATTCGGTATTCTTTCCGGAGCAGGATTATTGTTCTTCCTGTTTGTTGAGAGATTTTACATTTTCAAAGAACCTGCCGGACACGGGCACGAAGGTGAGCCCCTTAAGCTCTGGTCCAGGGAGGAAGCCGTTTCCTTTTTCTTTGGAGTGAGATTCAAAAAGGTGTTAGCTACTTTGGCCATAGTGATACCAGGCACCTGGCTCCTGTTCCAAAACCAGGCGACGGGACCATATAAAACTATCGCCCAGCCGGTAAGTGCTGCGGTGATTGGAATTGATCCTGTTCGGGACAAGCTGTTAATTGATGGTAATTTAAATGGTGACGGCGTCGAATTTAACCACACTATTCATAAGACGGCCATAGCTAAAGATTATGGGTTAAGTGCGGAAGCAACCTGTGAGAAATGCCACCATCTGAATTTGCCTAAAGATAACTCTTCCAATTGCAGGCTTTGTCATAACGATATGGAATCCGCCACTCCCATGTTCAGCCTGGTTAAGCACCAGGAGCGATTTGAAACAAAAGCGGATCTGGAAGCTTTTATGGACTTAAACCTTTCCAATAGAAGACAGAATTTTTCGGCTTGTTTTGAATGCCATGAAAACAATATGAAAGGTCTGGCCAGTTATCAAGCAAAAGGATTTGACCATAATGCCCCGGGTTATCAGCATGCAATGCATGGTAATTGTCTGACCTGCCACCGCCAGCGTGGCGAGGCAGATAAAGCTGATCCCGTTGGAGAGGGAAACTGCCTGTTCTGCCATGAGTTACCAATAGCTATCGAATCAACCACAATTGCCTCACAATAAATCATAAAACCGGCAGCAAAGTAATGCCGGTTTTTCTCTTTTTTCAAGTTCCCCACTTGAACCTTTTAGCGTAAGTATCAAATTCAGTTCCATCTAATATCTCCTGCCATTGCCCTGTCCAAGCTTTCTTCGGAACGGCAGTTGGATAAGATGCTTTGCCTTTCTTTAAAACCGTCGGTAGGAAATTAAAAATGTCTTTTGAATAAAAAAATGTTAGAATAAGTGCATCATTTTGATGTTAAATCTTCAAACAAGACATATGAAGCTCACTCGACCCCTTACATGCCTAATCTGTCTGCTGGGATTTTTAATGGTTTCCGCGTATGGCGCCGACTCTATACCGGTGATTAAGGTAAAAAAGGGTTATCTTGATTTTGACGGTCGACTTCAAATCCTATCGAATCCCATTCCCCTTAATGGCGAATGGGAGTTTTACTGGCAGCAAATTTTAACCCCTGAAGATTTTGCAGAAACGTCCCTCCCGCAATTGACCGGCTATCTGAATATCCCCGGCTACTGGAATGGTATGATGGTGGATGGTAAACCCCTGATCGGAAAAGGTTACGCGACTGTTCGCCTTTTGGTTGACAATATCTGGCCGTACCAGGTTTTATTCCTTAAAATACCGAAACCAAATCTGGCTTATCGATTGTACATTAACGATGTTTTAACAAGCCAGTGTGGCGTTGTCGGCAAGTCTGAACAAGAATCCAAATCTTCGATTTGTCCCCAGCCGCCTGCATTCTATTTGACCGAAGATCGGTTGGAAATAGTGTTTCATCTTTCCAACTATCATCATTTTAATGGTGGATTTTGGCAAGGATTGACCCTTGGCGACCATAACATCCTGCATTCCCGCACCAATAAACAGATCGGTCTGGATTTGTTCCTAATCGGCGCTCTCCTGATTATGGGGCTCTACTACATTGGTGTTTTCAGTTTAAGACGTCAGGAAAAATCAGCCTTGTATTTTGGTTTGTTTTCACTGGTCATGTCCCTGAGAACCAGTTTCCATAATTCCATTTTTTTTATGACCTTATTTGCAAGGTTTGACTGGGAATGCTTCATCAAGATGGATTACCTTACTTTTCCGGTTTTAATGTCGAGCTTTGTTGCTTATCTTTATTACCTGTATCCCAGGGAATTTCATTCAAGCATTCTCAAATTGTTTCTGGGAATAGCAGCCTTTATAACTGTATTTACCCTTTTTTCATCGACATACCAGATCACACGCTTTCTGACGGTTTATCAAATCATAACGGTAGGTGCTTGCTTCTACACCATTTATATCATGGTGCTGGCAACCGCAAAAAAGCGCAATGGCTCCGCAGAAATGTTAGTAGGGTGCCTGGTGTTTATTACAACTATTGGTAATGATATTCTTCATGCCCAGAGTATTATCAACACAACTTATATGATGGGATTTGGTCTGGTTTTATTCTTCATTTCCCAGTCATACGTTCTCACCAAACGATTTACCCAAGCATTAAAAACATCGGAAGAGCTTTCCATTGATCTGGAAATGAAAGTCAACGATCAAACTGCGGAAATCAGAGATTTGCTGGATAATACAGGACAAGGCATCCTCAGTTTTGATGAAAGCTTACGAGTTCAGCAGCATTCGTCTCGTGCTACCTATTTAATATTTAATCAATCGATTTATGGAGAAAATATTCTGGAATTAATGTTCCCGGAAAGCAAAACAGAGATCGGCGAAACCTTTGAGATTCTTTTTAAAAGCGGTGGAAAAATGAACCTGGTTAAAGATCTGCTACCTGATGAATTTGAAAGAAATGATAAGGTTTACGACCTTTCATTTCGTTGGATTCCTGCTGGAAAGAAGAGTCCGAGTCAGGTCATGATGATTCTTACGGATGTGACGATCAAACGAAAACTGGAAAAAATGTTAAAAATAGACGAGCAGCGTAATCAGAAAATCATTCGCATTGCTGTTGATCGGCATGGTTTTGTTCGCTTTTATAACCATATTCAGGCCTGTCTCAAAACTATTGATGAAGAACTTGAGAAATCAACAGCTGAAATGGATGCGGTTGTGTTATCCAGCTTATATCATACCTTAAAAGGCGGCCTTTCAGGTTATTCTTTCCTTGATGTTTCGTCCATTGCCCATCAGGCGGAAGATATACTGGAGAAAGCAATCCGTGGGGAGTTAGAATTGACCGGCAAGCAAGTGGCCGTTCTGCAACGTCATACGGAAGCAATCCGTAATGGATTCAGAGAAGAGCTGTTGGAGTTGGGAGATCTGGTACCAAAACAGTTTTTAAGTGCCGGTAACAGGGGATTTTTCACAATTCCTGAAGCGAAAATAGATCGACTGGAGCAGTATCTCACTGAAACACCACCGAATATTGGAAAACTGGCGGAACTGGTTGGTGATCTCAGAAAACAGCCTCTCCGCAACATGATGAAGAAAACTGCCTCAGACGCAAACCATATTGCCTATCAGTTGGGTAAGCAGGTCGAGGTTAAGTATTCGGGAGAAGACACCCGGATTGTACATGGATATTTGGAAGGTTTTTTTAATAACATTATCCATCTGATTCGCAACGCAATTCATCACGGCATTGAGCTTCCTCTTGAGCGGAAAGCTGTAGGCAAGTCGGAAACCGGTGTGCTCTCCATTGCCATTTCACTGGAAAATGGAGTTTTTACCATGTCTTTTGAAGATGACGGAAAAGGTATCGAAGTGGAAAAACTTAAATCGAAGGCTCTCCAAAAAGGATTAGTCAGTGCGGAACAACTTCAGAACATGAGTGATGAAGAAGCGCACAGGTTAATCCTTTTACCCGGATTTTCCGCAAAAGAAGCACTCACGACTTTATCCGGTAGGGGAATCGGGATGCATACAGTCGCGTCATCCGTTACTGAACTGGGAGGAACTGTCGATATCAAATCAGATCAAGGAAAAGGAACATTGTTCACAATCGCCATTCCGGTGAAATTCTGAAACAATTCCCTAAAAAACCGGGTTAGGTCGTCAAAACACAAACTAACTGCTTTCACTCCTACCTCGGTATGAGCTTATTTAAATCCCGAAAAGACGGTATAAAGGAACCGATGGCTTCAGTTATCAGCCGAATGAAGAGCTGAGATATTTATATTGATCGAAAGTATCATCAAACTTTATTATCTTAAAAAACTTACACATTATTGTGGCGGCAATGCCAAATGATTAGTTGAGCAGTTATGTTTCCCAAAAAACCATTTCCGGCCAGTTATTGGCTCAAACCCAAGCTAATCGCTGCCGGTGAACTACCAACTTCTACAAATGAAGTGGAAGCATCCGAGAAAATTGAATCTTTGTTGGAAGCTGGGATAGAAACCTACATAAACCTGATGGAAATCGATGAATTTGGGAAACGTGCTTTTGTCCGAAGCAGTCATCCCGATTATACCGATGAATTAAGGGATGCGGGTCACCGAAAAGGATTGAACGTTGAGTGTATCCGTTTTCCGATTGTAGATTTTGGTATCCCATCGAAATCTGAAATGATTGACATTCTGGACTGTATTGATTGGAGTCTGGCAATTCAAAGAAAGGTCTATTTTCATTGTTATGCGGGACTTGGCAGGACTGGTACAGTGGCTGGATGCTGGCTGGTCAGGCATGGTTTGGAAGGTGATGATGCTTTACAGGAGCTTTATTACATCAGGCATGCCCAGGGCACAACAGCATACGGGATTTCACCGCAAAGTGATCTTCAAACGACTTTTGTCCGGAATTGGAAACAAGGGCAATAGACCCACCAATGTTAAACCAGAATAATATCGACAGCTTCCAGCTGATCCTCGTTAAACACTCGTATTCCGTTTTGCTCCAATAAGCGAGCAGTGACACCTTTGCCTTCTTTCAGCTTTCCGGAGAAATCCCCCGTGTAAATCATGTTGCTGCCACAGGATGGGCTGCGTTCTTTAAGAATCGCGATGGAAATATTGTGATTTTTTGCCAGCTCCAATGCAGCAAATGCTCCTTTAATGAAGTACTTAGTCACATCGTTGCTTTCATTGTCCAACGCAAAGCTTTTGCCCAATATTACATCTGTTCCGTCTCCATGTTGAATTTCCGCCGGATTCCTTGGAGTCGGCAATCCACCGGCCATTTCCGGACAAATAGACACGATTCTCTTCTCGTTCTGCCATTTTTTCAGAAGAGACGATTGAGTCAAATTGTCTCCGCCATTGTATTTTACTTTTTCTCCCAGCAGACAGGAGCTGATCAAGATTTTTTCCATGATTGGACAATTATTTCATAAACGAAAAAACATATATTCTCTTCAATAGGTTTTTTTGTTACCTATCCACTCATCTTTTAAAAGTGCCCAACGTTCGTGATCTTTCCAGCGCCCATTCACTTTCAAATAACGTCTGGAGTAACCTTCCCGGCTGAATCCATGTCGCATGACAAAACTTTTGGATGCGGTGTTTTTAGGTTGGATATTGGCTTCCAGCCGGTGCAGCTTTAATGTATGGAAAGCCCTTTCGATGATCAATTGCAGTCCTTCTGATAGATAGCCTTTGCGAGCATGAGGCAAAAACGAGTAAAATCCCAAATATCCGCTTTGCAGAGCACCTCTTGCAATGTCGTTAATGTTGATTACTCCCACCATGGCACCGGTTTCATTTGAACATACAAGGTGACCTTCACTAGCTCGTTCAAATCGCAACAAATAGGCCGTAAAAAACGAACTGTTTGTCTTGTTTACAATCCATGGATAATGAAATTTTCGACTTCGAACAACATTCTCCATAAACTCTTTTTCATCAGCAATC
>JANQLH010000272.1 GCA_028280735.1 SAR324 cluster bacterium
GGATGGTTAACTTGTTACCCATCAACTCTTTATATATATGGCTTTTGATCACATCCCACCTGATGGGTAACTACGTTACCCATCCTACGGTTCATGGAAAAATCATAGATATTTTCATTACGACACAGTCTGTTGACCCATAAGCGCTAAGGTGTTTTCCGATATAACAACAATGAATTGCCCTTAACGCTGAAAGCGTTCATTAATTTAGCCTATGGTCAGCGAGCCTGCGAGCGCCACCATAGGTCAGATAACTTATGAGGTCCAGCCCGAAATGACTTGTTGGCTGGTTATCTTAAGACTTGTGAGGTAGTCATACCTGACTTGTTACTGCATCCGGAAGCAGCCGGCCAAAAAGTAATGCTCTACTCAATCAAAACATCGTATTTGGATCTTACCTTTTCTGATCAACACCACACCTTTTATGCCAAAAACTAAAAAGAAAAAACAGGGTTATTTTTCGCCAGGGTACATCTTTTGAAGAACTAATAAGCAACCCTGTTAGGAATATGATGCCTTTTGGATAAGAAACCGACATGTTTTAATATGGGCATAACAGGTTTGATTTTGAAATTGCGGTCGTGTATTGGTGAGACTGGCTTTTTGTTTTGAGGAAGAGGAAGCGAGCATCCAATCATTATTCAAAATCTGCAATGTATATTGACATCCCCAAGAACACACGAGTTATTATTCTTGAAGGAATCGCCGGTTCCGGAAAAACGACATTGATGGAATACCTTAAGCAACAATTTAAGGTACCCAGGCTATATATTTACCTGGAGCAGGAATTGTTATTAGGCTGGAAACACATTCATATTCCACATGTTTCTGCGTTACGGATTCAGTTCATGAATCTGTTTCTTGATGAATTGGAAAAAAACCTGGAACAGAAAGAAGATGCGATTTTTATTCTGGAACGTTTTCACCTTTCCATGAAGATCCTGGAATGGGAATTCGAAAACAATTTTGATACAGAATATCAAAAAATCGTTGATCGGATAAAAAAACTTCCGGTTTATATTCTCATCGCCGGACTTAAAAATGATGAAATCAAGGAAAGAATGCATCACCGGGAAAGAAGCAGACAATGGAGGGAATACTGTGAAGAAAAGCTTGAATTAAGGGGCTTTGGGAGTTTGGAAGCCGTATCCATCGCACAGCAGGAGGCCTTTTTCCAAGCGGCTGAGGAGCAGGGGATTCCATATTCTTCGGTTCAGGTGCAGTTAAACAGATAGCTTACGCCGGGTCAACCGGCAACTGACCGGAATAAACGAAAAGCAATCCGTAATCGTATGGAAAGAGCTGTTGGAAGGCATTGTCCTGTTTGCGGCAAACGTCTGGTTTTACGTTGTGTGGTCTGCCACAAAAACCGCTCCAACTGCCGTAATGAATATTGTACCGGTGAATCTGAGCTTAGCTGTAAATCGTGCAAAAGAATCTTTTTTTATACAAATGAGTCAACTATCAGTTTTAAGGAATAACAAAACAACCGGGTAGTACATCCAAATAAAAAATCTAAACCAGGGACCATATGAAGAACAAAGGACAGGGGTCAGGAATAAAATTTGTTGTGGATCGCGCAAACCTTTATCGGGAAGAATCCTATACCGATTTGCAATCAGCATCAATCAGGAAATTAACCCCCATCAAACCGGATGGAACAGACGATAGCAGCAGGTCTGTCATGTTCTTCGGACATGCGGAGTTGATCAGTCCGCAAGGTCCGGTGCCTATTCAGGCCCATCTTAATGCCGGTAACCTGGAAGAGGCAATCGAAGTTTTGCCCGCATCTATGGAACGGGCTGCCGAGGATGTCCGGGATGAGTACAACAAAATGGTGGAGCAACAGCGATTGCAAAAAGAACAACAATCCAAAATTATCCCGTCTGCCGAGTAAAATCCCGATCCGATCGAGCCAAACGAAGAAAAATAGCTTGTCAACTCAGGTTGTTTTATCAAGAATGGAAAGCAACCAAGGGGTTCTGACAATCCGATTGAAGGATTCGATTCTGACTTTATCCGGGAGACTTGACATGTACGTTGGTTTGAAAATGATTACCGATCTTGTGTACGTAACCAAAGATTCGCTGATTACCGAGGCGAACGACCTGATGGAAGAGAAAAGGTTATGGGCTTTGCCGGTTGTGGATAACGGCAAATTGATCGGTTATATCCAAAAAGAAGATGTTCGGACAGCTTTGCCTTCCCCTGCAACCCTGCTCAGCAAGCATGAGCTTCCTGAAGTCATGTCGCATATCACGGTTGATGAATTTATCAGAAAAGATGTGATTTCAGTCACCCCGGAAATGGAAATTGAAAGTGCCGCAGAGATAATGGCCACAAAAAACCTTCCGGGATTAGCAGTGGTAACGGAATCCGGAAAACTGATCGGGTACATCAATCGCAGTGTGATGCTGGACGTCCTGGTCGAAGAGATGGGGTTACATCGCGGTGGATCACGATTTGCGATTGAATTTGAAGACCGGCCCGGCGTCATGGCTGAAGTCTCCGGACTGATTTTTGAAAAAGGACTGAATTTTGTTTCCGCAGCCAGTTTTTGTCATGACAACACCTACATCCTGGTATTCAGGGTGCAGACTGCGGATTTGACTCCGGTCCTCGCCGAACTGAAGGATAGAGGCTACAAGATTATCGGTCCGGAACTATTCGCTGACCGGTGGCAGTAGCTCACAACCAACGCTTTCGACGTTTATAGGATTTCAGATCATGGTAAGATTTGGTTTCACTTGCCATGGTTGACCCCAGGTAAAATTCCTTTACATCCGGGTTCTCCTTAAGATAGTCGGCATCTCCTTCCAGAACAATCTTCCCGTTTTCCATCACATAACCATAGTGAGCAATTTGCAATGCCATGTTTGTGTTCTGCTCAACCACCAGGATGGTTGTATTTTTTTCTTCATTAATGCGCTTAATAATACGGAAAATCTCTCGCACCAGTAACGGGGCTAATCCAAGAGAAGGTTCATCAAGCATTAGTAAGTCAGGATGAGCCATGAGCGCCCTTCCAATCACCAGCATTTGTAACTCGCCTCCGCTGCAGAATCCGGCCAGTGTTTTTTTTCGTCTGGCCAGGGCTGGAAAGAGATCGTAAACCAGCTCCAAATCTTTAGCATAAGGCTTTCCCCATCGTGTGGCGGTTCCGACCCTTAAGTTTTCTTCAATAGTAAGATATTTAAACTCCTGCCGTCCTTCCAGAACCTGAATGATTCCCTTGCGGGTGATCTCCTCGGGAGACAGATTTTGAATATTCTGACCATTGTACTGAATCGACCCTTCTGTCACTTTACCGTTTTCGGGTTTTAGCAGACCGGATATTGCCTTTAGTGTTGTGGTCTTCCCTGCGCCATTGCTTCCAACGAGGGAAACAATTTGACCTTCTTCAATGGAGAGGGAAACGCCTTTGAGGACTTGTATGACGTCGGAGTAGACGACCGAGATGTTGTTTATAAGTAGTTTTTGGGATTTTGACATAGTTGGTAGCTTAAATTTAGATGCTTGCTAATGGGGTAAATCAGCGTAAAGGCATTAGGCAAATGGCACTAGGCACTAGTGTGCCTGGAATTTGTTCGTTTTAGCTTTTTGATTAGACTGACCAGCATTTTTTCTATTTCTTCTGACTTCGTTGTAATATCAGAGTTTTGTTCTTTGGATAAGTATTTCAAATTAGAACAAATGATCAATTGTGTTTGGAGTTCGTATAAAGATCCACAAGCAATCTGAAGAAACCTAATATAATCATAAGTTGAATTTCTACCGTAACCCTCAGCAATATTGCTCGGAATTGAAACACTGCATCGTCTTAACTGCGCCGTTAATCCGTAAGTTTCTTCTTTAGGCAACGATTTTGTGGTATCATAAACATCAGTAACAAGAGCAATAGCTTTTTGCCACACAATCAGATCTTTATAGCTTTTAATATTTCCGCCCATCTTTCGCCTTGTCTCATTCCTCCAATGTATTCTTTACTACTAAAAATCGGGTGCTTAGAGCATCTTGTACCTTATTTGTGATATACTAGTGCCTAGTGCCTTTTACCTAATGCCTTGTTACTTCAATCACTCGACCTTTATAATATTAAAAAATTCGCCGTACGAGTCTAGTAAGTAAACGGCCACAATCTAAAGCTTGAACGGACAATTCTCCATACCTCTGCCAATCCTTTGGGTTCGAAGATGATAAAGACTACAATCGATAAACCAAAGACAAATTCTCTTAAAGGAGCGATTGTGATTGAAAAACCGGAGGTAGGGCCAAAGTTCATCAGGAATTCGGTGGTTAAACTTAGGAGCTCTCCCAGGGACACGATGAATATAGTTCCGAAAATGGCTCCGGAGATACTGCCCAGACCACCAATGATGATCATGGCAATAAATTCGATGGAGAGCCACATATTGAATGGTTCGGGTGTAATAGCCATCATGTAACCGGCAAACAGGGCTCCGGCGTATCCGGCATAAAATGAACTGATTCCGAAAGATAACAACTTAAACTTAAACAAGGGAATTCCCATGCCTTCCGCGGCCCTGTCGTTATCACGTATGGCAACAAATGCCCTGCCAAACCTGGTACGTAGAAAATTGACCATTATCCAGCTTAGAAAGATCAGGCTGGTAAATATCAAATAGAAAAATCCCTTGTCATCTACAAGCGAATAACCAAAAACGGAGGTGTTTGCCATCATCAGACCTTCTGCTCCACCGGTCAGTCCTTCCCATTGGGCAAGAACATATTCAATGATGAATTGACCTGCCAGCGTGGCAATGGTTAGATACAGGTGTTTCAGACGAACAGACGGAATGCCGAAGATCATTCCGATCAACGCTGTTATGAATCCGGCCAGAGGAATGGCTGTCCAGAATGGAATACCGACCCTGGTTGTCAATATGGCGGCAGCATATGCTCCCACGCCAAAAAAAGCCCCGTGTCCCAATGAAATCTGACCGGTATAGCCAATCAGAAGGTTCAGACCGATTGCCGCAATGGCGTAAATCCCGATGGTGTTTATAATGTATAGAAAATAGGCGGAACCAAAAAAAGGTACGACCGTCATTAACAGGATCAAACCAATTCCAAGACAAGTTCTTCCAAAATCGGTTTCGAAGATTGTCAGTTCCTCTTCGTAGGATTGTTTCAGGTTGCCGCATTGTGAAAAATGAAGCTTTCTCATTAAACCCTCTCAATTTCTTTAAGTCCGAACAATCCGTAAGGCTTCACCATAAGAATAAACACCAGGGCGATATAGGGAACAATTTCCCTGAGGGATGTGGAGAGATATCCGCCGGTGAATGTTTCCAATAATCCGATGATAACACCTCCGATAATGGCCCCGGAAATGCTGTCCAGTCCTCCAAGAATCACTACGGGGAATACTTTCAATCCGATGGAACTTAATTCATGAACGTTTATTCCGTTAATGATTCCCAGCACAATACCACTCATTGCTGCCACCAGGGCTGCAATAGCCCAGGATAAGGCAAACACCCGCCTGACATGAACTCCTAGCGACATGGCAGCAGATTGGTTGTCTGCGACCGAACGCATGTAAATACCCTGGTTGGAGTATTTAAAGAACAGGCCGAAGATCACCAGGAACAGTATTCCGATGATAAATGTTGCCACATAGACTGAAGGAATCTGCACAACATCGAGATCAAAAGACAGTCCCCGGGGAAGAAACTCGGGGTAGTTGTGAATATCTCCGCCAAAAATAAAAAGCAACAAACCTTTGAACATGGCTGCCAGTCCGACAGTTAACATGATTACCTGAATCAGGTCTTCACCGATAAGAGGACGAAGAAACAACCTTTCAACAATAAAACCGATTAAAAAGGATCCGAGAAGAGTTAGAGCAAAAGCCAGGTATATGGGCAATCCGGCCCAGGAAGATAGGCTTAAAAACAGGAATGCCCCGATAGCCATGAGTTCGCCGTGAGCGAAATTCAAAACACTGCTTGCCTTATAGATCATCACAAAACCCAAGGCAGACAAAGCATACAAGAAACCAAGAGATACGCCGTTTACAAGCAGATGCAGAAAAAACTCCATAAACTCTCCTTAAAAGAGGGAAATTATTTTGATAGTACTCTCGATGGTCCCGGTCGTTCCATCCCTGTAATTAACCTGACCTTTGACGTCCAGTTCCGTTTTATCCGAATAAAGGGCTTCAATAAGCTCCGCATAGCGGTCTGCCACGAATTTTCTGCGAACCTTTCCCGTTCTGGTAAGCTCCTCATCATCTGCATCCAGCAGCTTGTAAAGCAGAAGTATTCTTGCCAGTTGCATGGCCTCGGGCAGAGTTTTGTTCACTGACTCAACTTCCCGGCAGATCAGCTTTTCCACTTCAGGCTGTCTGGAAAGGTCTGTGTAGGTGGTGTAAGGTATTTTTCGTTCTTCGGCCCAGACACCGACATTTTCGAAATCGATGTTGATAAAAGCTGACAAATAAGGCTGTCCTTCCCCCCAAATCACTGTTTCTTTGATGTAAGGGCTGAATTTCAAACGAGTTTCAATAAAATCCGGTGAAAAGGGGTCACCTTCCCTGGTGCGCATGATATCCTGCTTTCTGCCAAGAATAACCAAATGTTCGTCCTCATCGAAATAACCGGCATCTCCCGTTTTGAACCAACCATTCTCCATCGCTTCAGCGGTGGCTTCGGGGTTTTGGTAATAGCCTTGAAAAACGGATTTTGATTGGACCAGTACTTCCTCATCTTCTGTGATTTTAATCTTTGTACCCGGCAGGGCCTTCCCGACAGTTTCCGGTTTTACTTCTCCATCGGGTTGCACCTGGAAGATTCCCCCGGCTTCCGTCATTCCGTAACATTGTTTTAGGTTGAGGCCGTTAACACGAAAAAAACGGATTACCTCGGGGCTGATGGGATGTCCGCCGGTATAAGCTGCCTTGAATTGCAGGCAACCCACTCGGTCCATCAGTGGTCGGTAGACTGTTAGGTTTGCGAACCAGTTTAAAAGTTTTAAAAGCAATGATACACGCTTGCGAGACTCTTCTTTTCTGATGACACTTAACCCGATCTTTTGTGCGGAGTTGAAAAACAATCGTTTAACATATCCGGATTCGGTCATTTTCACCCGAATTCTTGAAGCCAGATCTTCCCAAAATCTTGATGATGTTATGATGATTGAAGGCCCGACTTCCCTGAAGTCTTCCGTGACCGTTTCATGGTTTTCCGGAAAATTCATGGTAAGCCCGCCAAACAAGGTGATGCCGACTCCCCACATTTGGTCTACGATCCATGCCGGTGGTGAAATCGAGATCCAGTTGTCCCCGGTTGAAATTGGTGAGGTGGAAAGCCATTTGGCGGACATGTCGGCAAAATTGGCATGGCTAAGCATGACCATTTTCGGCAAGCCTGTTGTGCCTGAGGTCATTATCATCAAGGCAGTATCGTCAGGTTTTCCCTGTTCTAATTCATCAATGAACAGCTTGGGTTGCTCGCGATCCAATGCTTTTCCCAATTCCAGAAGGTCGGCAAAGCTGATTAACCAGTGGTTATCCCTGTAGTTGCGCATGCCTGTCGGATCGATATAGACAAGCTTTTTTACCCCGGGGATGTCATTTCTGTTTTCCAGCAGTTTATCGACCTGCTCCTGGTCCTGGGCAATGACAAACTCGGCCTGTACACGATTAATGCCGAACAGGATCTCTTTGGAGACCGCAGAGGTAAACAGGTTAATAGTAACTGCTCCCAAGGATTGAACAGCCAGCTCACTGTATAGCCACTCCGGATCATTATCCAGGATTAAAGCAACATTGCTTCCGCGCTCCAAGCCAAGTGATTTTAGTCCCAGGGCAACGACCTTGGTATATTCGAGATAGTCTTCCCAGGTGTAGCTTTTCCAGATTCCAAAGGCCTTTTGCCTGATAGCGATGTGTTTGGAACCAAGCAGTTGAGCCTGCTTGATGAGGGTTTGAGGCAAGGTCAAGTCACCTGAAGTCAACGGTTGTCGGCTTTTTTGATTCACCTGACTTATTGAAGCGTCATTCATTAGAGTAGCTTTAGAACGGTTTTGATGTTAATGGTTTCAGGCAAAGGTGGCTTCTCCCAGGTATGCCTTGATGACTTCAGGATGGTTTTGAACATGATGAGGGGTACCTTCCGCGATTTTCGCACCGAAATCCAGAACGGCCACCCGCTGTGATATTCCCATTACGATTGACATGTCGTGTTCGACGAGAATCATAGTCTGCTTCCAGGCTGTATTCAGTTCAACCAGGAATCGCACCATATCTTCTTTTTCCTCAAGGGTCATTCCGGCAAGTGGTTCATCCAAGACGAGCAGTTTGGGTTCCAGGGCAAGGGCTCGTCCGAGTTCTACTCGTTTGCGCATACCGTATGGAAGAGATCCAACCAGGGATTTGCGAATGGATTGCATTTCCAGGAAATCGATCAGTTCTTCAAGCACTTTACGATGATGAACTTCCTCCTTTTTCACTTTTTTTGAAAAAAAAGCAGCCTGTCCCAAACCGTACCCGGAATGAAGGTTCCTGGCCAATAGCATGTTCTGCAGAACCGACATACCGGCGAACAATTCAATGTTTTGAAATGTTCTGCCGATACCGATTTTGGTCAGATGGTGGGTCGAATAACCGGTTACATTCTTATGATTAAAGGTGATAGAACCTTTTTGAGGCTTGTAGTAACCGGTGATACAGTTCAGCAGGCTGGTTTTACCGGCTCCGTTAGGTCCTATAATTCCCAGCAACTCCCCTGAGTTGACTTTAAGATTGATGCGGTTCAGGGCTGTAATGCCTCCGAATCGCAGAGTGATGTCGTTTAATTCCAGATCGGCTCGATTTTCTTCGGGCTTTCTGTTTTTAAAAATACTGGGTTCTCCCCGAAACGATTTCATTGCAGCAGTATAATTTTATCTTTTCCCGGTTCCCAAAAGTTGGTTACCGGTGTATAAGTGGCATCCTCGTGTACTTGTACAATCCTGGCTTTAAAAGAAGCACTGTGATCCGTGCTTGTATAAGTGATGTTGGGAACAATGCCTCCCATATCTTCATTATCAAATGTTTCCAAGGCTTTGTTGATGGTCTGTGCATTTATTTTGCCGAACTGCTTGTGTGCCTTTTCAAACGCTCTCTCCATAATCATGGCAATGACTACACCTTCCCAGTAAGAGGCATCAAACTTTTTAACAGATCCGTAACGTTCCCAGAGCTCTTCAAGTATCTTCATTGCCGGAGCATCGTCACCAGGCAGACAACCGGAAAACTGCATAAACACGCGATCCCTGATCAATCCCTTACCTCGTTTAAAAAAGTCAGGATCGGTTGAAGTCCAGGTCCCAAAGAATTTGACTTTATAATTAGCCCTGTCAGCTGCCTGCAAGGCCATAATTAACGCCGAGGGCAGGTTTTGTACGAAAATATACTCGGCACCTTTTTGCTTCAGTCGCAATAACTCGGTATTCAGATCCAGCGCTTTAGCCGGAAATTCCTCAATATCAACGATATTGATATTGTTCTTTGCGGCGTATTGCTTGCTGGGTTCATGTATCGACTTGCCATAGGGATTGTTATACGTGAGTAGACCGACCTTCGGAGCGTCCTTGCCCTTGTGAATCGATTTAATATATTCAAGAACTGCATGCGAGTCAAGAATATAGCTGCCGAAGGGTAAGTAGACGTAATCCACCGGATCTTTAAGGATTCCCTGGTAGGTGGAATAGTTAATATTTGGAATCTTAAACCGCTGAATGATGGGCTTCGCCATAATACCTGATCCTGCACTCCAGGTTGCCATCATATCCATTTTATCCTTGGTGCTGAACTTCCTCACGTATTTCAAAGCTTCAGATACTTTATAGGCGCTGTCTACAATGGTAAGCTTAATCTTATTACCGGCAACACCACCCTTGACTTCGTTGACATAGCGAAAATAGTCCTTGTGTCCTTTGGCATGAAATTGTCCCCAGGTAGATGCCGGCCCGGTTAAGTTAATGATGGCTCCAACTTTAATTTCCTTAGCCGTGGTGGTTTCCACCAAACCCACTGACTGTAGGCCAATAGCCGCAGTGAAAGTAATCAATAAATGGAATAACCTGCGCATGTTTCCTCCGGTTTTTGCTTATCGAATTTATAATGCTGTTTCCCCGCGGATTTCATAAAAAGATACAATTTAATTTAATATTAATCGTCGTGTCAATATCAAATTCTTACGAGTATTAGAAACAATCAAGGTTTGGAGGGGTTTAACCAAAGCTTGGATTTGTTGTCAATCAAATTACCAGTCTTTAAGCCTCGGAGTTGCTTTATCGTAAATTGTAAAACAAATGTCATGTTTGGAAGTTTGCTTTACCGATCTTCTAAAAACAAACCAAACTAAAAAGCAGAATGACAGTATTTCAACTTAACGGAGTTTTCAGTGGAACGTACTTTTTTTGACACCCCGATTCTCAAGCATTTCTTAAGACTGGTATCCCTGTTTTGGCTTAAGCTATTTGGCTGGAAAATTGAGGGAGAATTTCCCGAAGAAAAGAAATTTGTTTTGATAGCTGCTCCCCATACCTCAAATTGGGATATGCCCTACATGCTGTTTTACGCGTTTTATTATCGGGCCAAGGTGTATTGGATGGGCAAACAGAGTATTTTTAGATGGCCTTTTGGAACGATTTGCCGTTGGATGGGCGGAATTCCCATCGATCGTGCAAAATCCAACAATGTGGTTGAAAACACAGTAGAACAATTCAATAAAAAAGACCGATTGGTGATTGTGATTCCGCCAACAGGAACCAGAAAAAAAGTTTTGAAATGGAAAACGGGCTTCTACTATATCGCCCTTCTTGCTAAAGTGCCTATCGCCCTGGGGTTCCTTGATTACAAGAAAAAAGTAGGTGGGTTCGGACCCCTGTTTTATCCAACCGGCGATATAGAAGCGGATATGATAGAAATATCAAAGTTTTACCAGGGGATATCAGGTAAACATCCCGAGCATTCCTCCATCGCCATGCCGGATTTCAACCTTCCGCTGCCAAAATCACCGCAAACTAACAACATTTAAGATCAAGGACTTTCTGAGTGTGACAGGATTGTAGGATGGGTAACTTGTTACCCATCAAGGTAATCAAGGCAAGCGATTAGCCCGTTTGCCGGTCTTCCAATC